>NZ_JBLRVZ010000057.1:104551-271317 GCF_048159505.1 Streptomyces sp. T028 | reverse complement strand
GGATGTATCGGGGTGATCCCGACAACGCGGCGAGCGTGCGTGCCAGGCGTCGCCGGGCAGGCGGGACTTTCGAAACACGCCCTAGGGCGTGGCTTCCAGCGGTCGCCCGCCGGGGTTCCTGCTTCACCGAGGTCGCGCGGGTGTCGCGGCCCGTGGCCGCTGACTGGTCGTTCCGGCACGGGGCAAGCGGCCCGCGGTTCACCGGTGCCGGTGCCCAGCCGGTCGGCGGCGAGGACGAGCGGCGCGCCGTGGCCCGCGAACGCCTGCCGACCTCACTCCGCGCCTAACGGGGCCTGGTCGGCGGCGCGTGTGAGCCGGGCGGCCAGGGCGCGGAGACGGTCGTTGAGTTCCGGCGGGTCGATGACCCGGAAGTCGACGCCCTTGAGCGCGATGTGCAGCGCGATCTCGTCCAGGGTGGCGGCGCCGGTGTGGAACAGGCACGAGTGGTCGTCGTACCGCTCCAGGCGGCCGGCGGTCGGGGACGTGTGCTCGACGAGGGCTTCCCAGGGGCAGTGGAAGAGGATGGTCGCCCGGTAGCGGTACGGGGCCGAGGACAGTTTGTCGGTGAGGTAGGCGTTCAGGTCCTCGGCGGGGCCGCGGCGGGGGGTGAACCGGGGGCCGGACTGCGGGGCGGTGTCGATGCGGTCGAGACGGAAGGTGCGCCAGTCGTCGCGCGTCAGGTCGAAGGCCAGCAGATACCAGCGGCGGCCGGTGTGGACCAGACGGTACGGCTCGACGCGGCGCGTCGTGCCCTGGTAGCCGAAGCGCACGCCCTCGTGTCCCCGGCACGCGGCGGCCAGCGCGGCCAGCAGGTTCGCGTCCACGGTCGGGCCGGACGCCGTCAGCGGCAGGATCGCCGACTGCATCGCCGCCACCCGGTGCTTCAGCCGCGAGGGCAGGACCTGTTCAAGCTTCGCCAGGGCCCTGAGCGAGGTCTCCTCGATGCCCGCCACCGAGCCGGACGCGGCGGCCCGCAGTCCGACGGTCACCGCGACGGCCTCGTCGTCGTCCAGCAGCAGCGGCGGCAGTGCCGCGCCGACGCCGAGCTGGTAGCCGCCGCCGGGGCCGGTCAGGGACCGCACCGGGTAGCCCAGCTCGCGCAGCCGGTCCGCGTCCCGGCGGACGGTGCGCGTCGTCACGCCCAGCCGCTCGGCCAGTTCCCGGCCGGACCAGTCGGAACGGGACTGCAGTAAGGACAGCAGCCGCAGTAATCGGGCCGAGGTCTCGAGCATCTGGCTGGAATCTCCTCATCGATCGCGCCCGGTCGAGGACAGAACCTGTCCTCAGGGCTTCCTAGTGTCGTACCTGCCGGCCCCCGAAGGCCAGGCCGAACCACAGGCAAGCAGAACCACGGGCACAGCAAGGGAGAACACCATGATCCTCGTCACCGGAGCCACCGGGAACGTCGGCCGTCACGCACTGGAGATGCTGCTCGGACAGGGCCGCGAGGTGCGGGCCGCGTCCCGCGAGCCGGAGCGGGCGACGTGGCCTGCCGGAGCGCGGACCGTCGCGGTCGATCTGGCCGACCCGGCGTCGCTGGCCACCGCCCTGGAGGGGGTCGAGGCGGTGTTCCTGTTCGCCGTCCCCGGCAGCGGACCGGCCTTCGTCGCCGCCGCCGAGGCCGCCGGCGTACGCCGGGTGGTGCTGCTGTCCTCCGGCTCGGTGGACGACGACGCCGAGGAGCAGGACGGGCCGATCGCCGCCTACCACGCCGAGATCGAGCAGGCGCTGCGGGGCTCCGACCTGGAGTGGACCTTCCTGCGGCCCGACGTGTTCGCCGCCAACACGCTGATGTGGGCCGGGCAGACCAGGGCCGGTGACGTCGTCCGCGGTGCCTACGCCGATGCCACCGCCGCGCCGATCCACGAGGCCGACATCGCCGCCGTGGCCGTGGCCGCGCTCACCGAGGACGGTCACGCCGGGCAGATCCACCGGCTCACCGGCCCGCAGTCGCTGAGCCATGCCGACCAGGCCGACATCATCGGCGATGTGCTCGGGCGCCCCATCACCTACCAGGAGCTGCCCGTGGAGGCGGTGCGCCAGGCGATGAGCGCGCATGTCCCCGGTCCGATCCTCGACGGCATCCTCAAGGTCTGGGCCGACTCGGTCGGCCGGCCCGCCCTGGTCACGGCCGACGTCGAGAAGATCACCGGCCGGCCCGCTCGCACCTACGGCGACTGGGTGTCCGACCACGCCGCCGCGTTCTGACGCGACCGGGCCCCGGAGCGGCCCGCGTCACACCTGCCGCTCCGGGACGTCCACCACCAGCCCGTCGATCTCGTCGGTGACCGGCAGCTGGCAGCTGAGCCGGCTGTTCTCCCGGCGCGGGCAGGCCGTCGTGTGCAGCAGTTCGTCCTCGATGTCGGACACGGCCGGCAGCGTGACCGGGCTGCCGCGGTCGACGTAGACGTGGCAGGTCGCGCACATGGCGCCGCCGCCGCACTCGCCGACGATGCCGTCGACGCGGTTGACGACCGCTCCCCGCATCACGGAGTTCCCCTCGGGGACGTCGAGGGTCGTCGCGGTTCCGTCCGGACTCCGGTAGGTGATCCTGGCCATGCGTCGTGTCCTTCCTGCGTTCGCGTACGGTGCACGGACCCGCGTCGGCGTACGTTCCACGGGTGCCCGCGGTGCTGTCGCCGCCCCACCATGCCGCGGTGTCCTGGGGAGCCACTGGGGGCTCGATCGAACGCGGCGCGCCCCGCACTCCAGGTCGTTTCGAGAGGCTCGCTGGAGCCTGGCCGGTACGTACGGCACTCATGGCCCACAGGAGGACCCATGCCGAAGACCGGCGAGCGGCTGACATGGACGGCCGCAGGACCAGGCGAACGCCTGGAGTACGCGACGCTCGAGGTCCCGCTCGACCACGCGGATCCGGACGGCGAGCGGATCTCCCTCGCCGTCAGCCGGCTGCGTGCCGGGAATCCCGCGCGCCGTCGGGGCGTCCTGATCGGGGTGACCGGGGGGCCCGGCGGCGACGGCGGCCTCGGCACCGGCATGCCCTCCCGGCTGGCCGGCACCCCGCTCGCGGAGGTGTACGACCTGATCGGCTTCGACCCGCGCGGCACCGGCGCCTCGACGCCGCTGCGCATCGAGGTCACCCCCACCACCGTGCCCTTCGACTCCCGACCGCCCGACTCGGTGTTCGAGGCGATGGCCGCCGACATGCGTGAGCGCGAGCTCGGCTGCCTGCGGGCCGGCGGCGGGGTACGCCCGCACATCAACACCCGCAACACGGCCCGCGACCTGGAGAGCATCCGGGTCGCGCTGGGCGAGGAGAAGCTGAACTTCCTCGGTTACGCGTACGGCAGTTACGTGGGCGCCGTCTACGGGACGATGTTCCCCGAGCGTCTGGACCGGAGTGTGCTCGACTCCTGCGTGCATCCCCGCTGGACCTGGCGTGAGCAGTTCGTGGCCCAGGCGCGGGCGGTCCGCGAGAACGTGGACCGCTGGGCCGAGTGGACCGCGAGACGCGACAACCACTTCGCCCTGGGAACGACGGCCGCGCTGACCGTGGCCGCCGTGGAGGGTGTCGCCGCGGCACTGGAGAGCCGGCTCGGGACGGCCGCGCGTACGTCCTTCGACGGCATCGTGGGCGGCCTGGCCACCGACCGTTCGGCGTGGGAGCGGCTGGGTCTGCTGGTCGGGGCGCTGCGGGCCACGACCGCCGAGGGCTCCGAGGGCTCCGAGGGCTCCGACGAGCGGACGGCCGCGCTGCTGGCCGAGCACACCACGGGCGGCTGGGGAGCACGGGCCAGCGAGCAGTGGCGGCAGAGTGTGCTCGAGGCGGTGACGCTGGAGACGGAGTGGCCGACCGACCTGGAGACCTACTACGCGGACATGCGCACCTGCCGGGAGCGCTACCCCTACGGGCACGGTGTGCTGCGGGCGGCTCCGTGGGTCGGGGCGTTCCGCACCTTCCAGTCGCCCGAGCCGCCCACCGTGCTCGCCCGGGACGGTTATCCGACGGGCCTGGTCGTGCAGGCCGACGGCGATCCGATGGACCACCGCGAGGGCGGTGAGGCCCTGGCGGAACTCCTCGGCCACCATCTGATCATGGTGGAGGACTCCGGCGACCACGAGGTCTACGTGCTCAGCGGGAGCAATCCGCGCCTGGAGGCGTACGTCGAGCGGTATCTGGTGGACGGGGTGCTGCCGCCGCCCCGGGTGAGTGTGCCCGGTGCGCGTCAGGCGCCGCCCGTTGCCGAGGACGCCTGATCCGAAGGGACGAAGGGGAGGGGCCCGCCGACCGGCCCCTCCCCTTCGCCGTCGCGCGCCGCCCGTCAGCGGCGCTTGCCGACGGGAACGACGTACCTGGCGTAGATCAGCTCGCGCATCACGTCGTCGCCGCCCTCCACGATCGCGACGTAGCGCAGGTCGCGCACCAGCTTCCCGATCGGATGGTCGTGGGTGTAGCCGAGCCCGCCGAACATCTCCGAGCCGGTCGTCGCCACCTGCCAGCCGGCCTGGCCGCAGTACAGCTTGGCGGCGAGGGCCGAGCGCAGCGTGCCGACCCGGTACAGCGCCGCGGCCGGGTTGTCCGCCGCCAGGTACCGGTCGAACTCGGCCGCCGCCGCCCGGCACTGATGGCGCATCACGTCGATGGTCATCTCGATCTGGCCGAGCTTGGCGGCGAACACGGCGTTCTCCCGCAGCGGAGCGCCCTTGATCCGCTTCTGCGCCGCGTACTCCATGGACAGGTCCCGGATCCGGCGGGCGACCCCGATCGCGGTGGCGGCGATGAGGATACGGCTGGCGTTCAGGCCGATCTCCAGCAGACGCAGACCGTTGCCGCGCAGTCGGCCGACGGCGGGCACCCGGCAGTCGCGCAGCCGGACCCGGTAGGTGCCCGCGCCCCGGACGCCGAGCATGTCCCAGCGCTTGATGATCTCCACCCCGGGAGCGGCACGGGGCACCGCGACGACGGCGTAGTCGCCGTCGTCGTCGGCGGACCGGGCGAGCACGAGCAGGGTGTCGGCGGGTTCGGAGTTGGTGGAGAAGTACTTCTCCCCGTCGAGCACCAGATCGTCGCCGTCGCGGCGGTAGGTGGTGGCGGTGCGGTTGAGCTCGCTGCCCGCGTCCTCCTCGCTCCCGAGGATTCCGAGCCGGCCGCCGCCTTGGACGAGGCGCTCCAGTACGGGTCGTGCCACCGCCTCGTCGCCGTGGAGCTGGAGCATCACCGTGCCCAGAACCGACAGGAAGGAGCCGAACGCGAAGCCGGCGTCGCCGTAGGCCAGTTCGGACACGATGTCCACGCTGTCCTGGAGGGACACCCCGGCGCCGCCGTACGCGGCCGGGATCCACCAGTTGGCCAGCCCGGCCGTGTGCATCCGGGCCGACTCGACGGTGGGCTGTTCGGGCAGGCCGTCGAAGTACTCGGCCCTGGGCAGCAGTTCCGCGCGGACGAACGCCCGGACCCGGTCCAGCACCTGCGTCGCGTCGGCCGTGTCGGTGTCGGTGTCGGTCGTGTCGGTGTCGGTGTCGGTCGTCATGGTGTCCCCCTCACCGGTCCTGGACGAACTCGCGGGCCTTGGCCATGGTGGCCCGGCTGTTCGAGCCCAGCGCGTGCCGCACCGCCTGCCGGGCGCCGGCCAGCGTCTCGGGCGGGTCGGGCAGGGCCTTGATGCCGGCCGGGTCGAGGAGGACCTGGTGGTGCGAGGTGACCTTCACGGTGCCCTCCGGGCCCTCCTCGAACCGCCACTCCCCGTTGTGCGCGTGGAGCACCGGCGGCAGGGTGGTCTGCTTGTAGGTGATCCGCCGCAGCGGCTCGCAGACCCGGCCGGACGCCGTGGTGTGCAGCGAGCCGTCCGGGGAGCGGGTGTCCATCTCCATGAACTGCAGCCCGGTCTCCTCCTCGCGGAGTTCGATCCGTGCCACGTGTGGAAGCCGTTCTGGCCACCGGGACGCCTCGTAGATGAAGGCGTACGCGTCCTCGATCGAGCCGGTGATGGTCTCCGTGTCGGCGAAGTCGAACAACAGCTCCTGCTCCGCGTCCCCTCGTTCGGCCGCCCGCTTGAGGTGCTCCAACTCCGAGCGGCTGTTGGTGTCGACGGCCCGGGTGATGCGCTCATGGGCCACCGGATCGCCGTCGACCGCCCGGTAGAAGTGGTCGAGCTCCACCGTGCAGCCGCCGTCGCTCCGCTCGGTGATCCGCCAGGTGCCGCCCATGGCCGCGACCGGCTCGCGCGGCTGGATCTGTTCGAACTCGATCCGGAACGCGACCGGGTCCAGCCGGCGCCGCGACTCCCAGGTGCGCAGTTCGCCGTTGGCCAGCGCCCAGATCCGGATCCGCTCGTCGGTCTCGTCGCCGCCGGTCCGCTCGGCCCGCACGGTGGGCGGGAAGTACAGCGGCCACAGGCCCACTTCCGCGACGATCCGGTAGACCGCCGTCGCCGGGGCCGACACCTCGATGCGGTGGGTCACTTCGGTGGTGCCGTCGATGGTGCCGGTTTCGGCCTCGCGTGCCATCACGCGCCCTCCAGTCCTGAGATGAACTTGACAAGTTCCCGCGGCGTCGGGTGGTCCAGTACGGCGCCGGCGGGGAGCCGGAGCCCGGTCGCGGCGGCGAGCCGGTTGCGCAGGTCGACACTGAGCAGCGAATCGAAGCCGAGTTCCTTGAAGGGGTCCTCGGGGCCGACCGCGGACGGTTCGAGGTAGCCCAGCACCTCGGCGGTGTGGGTACGGACGAGCCGCATGAGGTCGTCGTCCCCCGAGGACGCCGCCGCGGCAGGCACGGGGGCGGCAGCGGGCGCGGGTGCGGGTACCGGTGCCGGCGGTGCCGGTACGACGGCCGGTGCGGGCGCCGGTGCGGAGGGCGTGAGGGGTGTGTCCGTCCGCGGCAGGCCCGGCAGGCCCGGCAGGTCCGGCAGGTCCCCGAGCAGACGGGCCGCACGGCTCCCGGGCCGCAGCTCGTCCGGGGCGAGCCGCAGCGGCACCCGCACCGGCGCGGGCGAGGCCAGGTTCTCGAAGAGGAGCCGCATCCCGTCCCGGCTGTCCAGCGGGGCGATCCCGATCCGGGCCAGCGCGGCGGTGTCGGCCTCGGTCAGATGGCCGGTCATCCCGGTGGGCACCCGCCACAGGCCCCACGCCAGCGACGTCGCCTCCAGCCCCCGCGCCCGGCGGTACTGCGCGAGGGCGTCGAGGTAGGTGTTGGCCGCCGCGTAGTTCGCCTGGCCCGGGTTGCCGAGCACCCCCGCCACCGAGGAGAACAGCACGAACGCCGACAGGTCCAGGTGCTCGGTGAGCCGGTGCAGCTGCCAGGCCCCGGCGACCTTGGGCCGCAGCACCGCCCGCAGCTGGACCGGCGTGAGCCCGGTGACCAGCCCGTCGCGCAGCACCCCGGCGGTGTGGAAGACGCTGCCGGGCTCGTACTCGGCGACCACCTTCGCGACGGCGTCGGCGTCGGTGACGTCGCAGGCCACCACGGACACCTGAGCCCCGTACGCGGTCAGTTCCGCACTCAGCTCCGCCGCGCCCTCGGCGCCCGGCCCGCTCCGGCTCACCAGCACCAGCTGCCGGGCGCCGCGCTCGGTGACCAGGTGCCGGGCCAGCTCGGCGCCGAGACCGCCGGTGCCGCCGGTGATCAGCGTCGGGCGCAGCGGATCGTAGGAGCGCGGCATGGTCAGCACGAGCTTGCCCTGGTGGCGGGCCCGGCTGAGCATGCGCAGCGGCACGCGGCCGTCCCGGACGTCCCAGGTGCGCACCGGCAGGTGGCGCAGCGCGCCCGTCTCGAACAGGGCGACGAGCTCCTCCAGGACCTCGCTGATCCGATCCGGCCCGACGCCCAGGATGTTGTACGCCCGGTAGGTGATCCCGGGGTGCTCGGCCTCCGTGGCGGCCACGTCGCGCAGATCGGTCTTGCCCATCTCGGCGAACCGGCCGCCCGGCGCCAGCAGGCCGAGGGAGAGGTCGAGGGCCCTGCCCGACAGCGAGTTCAGTACGACGTCCACGCCCCGGCCGCCGGTGACGGCCCGGAACTCGTCGGCGAAGTCGAGCGTGCGGGAGGAGGCGATGTGGTCGTCGGGGACGCCCCGGGCGCGCAGCGTCGCCTGCTTGTCGGGGCGGGCGGTGGCGAACACGTCGGCGCCCAGGTGCCGGGCTAGCTGGATCGCCGCCAGTCCGACGCCGCCGGTCGCGGTGTGGATCAGCACCTTGTCGCCCGGCCGGGTGCCGGCCACGTCGACCAGGCACTGGTAGGCGGTGATGAACACGATGGGCACGCCGGCCGCCTGGGCGAAGCTCCAGCCGTCCGGGAGCGGCTTGACCATGCGTTCGTCGGCAACGGCCACCGGGCCCAGCGAGCGCTCGAACATCCCGAACACCCGGTCGCCGGCCGCGAAGCGGGTCACCTCGGCGCCGACCTCGGTGATCACGCCCGCGCCTTCGCTGCCCATGGTCCTCTCGGTGGCGACGAGGCCGAGGCCGACGGTGATGTCACGGAAGTTCAGCCCGGCCGCGCGCACCTCGACCCGCACCTGACGGGGGCCCAGCTCGGCCTCGGCCTCCGGGTGTTCGACGAGCGCGAGGTCGTCGAGGGTGCCCTTGGCGGTGACGTCGAGCCGCCAGGCCCGGCTTGTGGCCGGGGGCCGCAGCCCGCTCTCGCGGGCGGTCCGCAGCCGCGGCCGGTACAGCCGCCCCGCCCGCAGGGCCACCTCGGGCTCACCACTGGCGAGCGCCTGCGGCAGGGCCCGCAGGGACGCCGGGTCGTCGTCGACGTCGATCAGCACGAAGGTGTCGGGGTGTTCGGCCTGCGCCGAGCGCACCAGTCCGGTGACCGCCGAGGCGGCCAGGTCGTGGACGGGTTCGCGGTCGGAGACGGCGAGCGCGCCCCGGGTGACCACGGCGAGCCGCGAGGCGGTGAACCTGGAGTCGGCGCGCCAGCTCTGCACCAGGTCGGCGGCGGCGAGAGCCAGCCGCTCGGCATGGGCCGGGGCGCCGTCCGCGCCCTGGGCGGAGCCGAGCGGGGCCACCACGACCGCCGGCACCGGGAGCGTCACCGACTCCAGGTCGGGGAAGTCCGGCCGGTCCCACAGGTCGCCCGCGCCCACCGTCACCCACTCGTCGGGGCCGGGCGCCTGCGTGCCGCGCAGCCTCTCCCACACCGGTTCGAGGCTGACGCCGCGCTCCTCGGCGGGCAACGGCCGCAGCGCCAGCGACCGCACCGAGCCGACGAACCGGTCCTGACCGTCGAAGAGGGTCAGGGACAGATCGTCTCCGTCCGGCCGCGCGTGCACGCGCAGGGTCCGGGTGTCGGTGGGCAGCAGGACGGTGTCACGCCAGGCGAACGGCACCAGCAGTCCGGCACCCGCCCGGAGCACGGCGGGGTGCAGAGCCGCGTCGAGCAGTGCCGGGTGCGCGGCGGCGAAGTCGCCCGGGTCCGCGTCGGGCAGGGCCACCTCGGCGAGGATCTCCGCACCGCGCGTCCACAGTCCGCGCAGTCCGGCGAACGCCGGACCGTAGTGGTAGCCACGCCGGGCGAGCCGCTCGTAGGCCCCGGTGACGTCGACCGGGGAGGCGCCCTCGGTGGACCAGCGCGCGGGCGGGGCGGCCGGCGCGGGATCACGGCCGGCCAGCGCGCCCGTGGCGTGCCGCACCCACCCACCGTCGGGTTGGCGCGCGTGCACGGTCAGGGCCCGGTGCCCGGCGGCGTCCTCGGGTTCGAGGACGATCCGCAGGTCCGCCGCCCCCTGCTCGGGCAGCGGCAGCGGCACGCCGAGGGTGAGGTCGGCCACGACGGGGCGGCCGATCCGCTCGCCGATCTCGCCGAGCAGGGACAGGAACACGGTCGCCGGCACCAGCGCGGCCCCCCGGACCACATGGTCGGCCAGCCACGGGTAGCGCTCCCGGTCGACGGACGCGGTGACGACGGTCTGGCCGGAGGGCAGCTCGGTCGGCGCCGCGGTGAACGCGCCGCCGCCGTCGCCGGTTCCGGCGGACGGTGCGGTCACCCAGAACCGTGTGCGGTCGAACGGGAAGGACGGCAGGTCGATCTGACGGCCCGCGGGCTGCAGCGTGGCGAGGTCCACCGGCCCCGCGGAGTCGGGGAGGGCCGCGGCCGACGCCAGGAACTGGCCCGCACCGCCGCTGTCCCGGCGCAGGGTGCCCAGTACGGTGCCGCTCGCCCCGGCCGCGTCCAGGACCTCCTGGACCGCGAAGGTCAGCACGGGGTGCGGGCTGACCTCGATGAAGGTGCGGTGCCGTCGCTCCACCAGCCCCCGCAGCACCGGCTCGAACCGCACGGTGTTGGTCAGGTTGTCGCACCAGTACGTCGCGTCCATCTCCGCGGTGTCGATGACGGTGCCGGTCAGCGTCGAGTGGAGCTTGGTGTCGCAGGAGCGCGGGGAGATCCCGGCCAGGTCGGTGAGCAGGCGCTCCTCGAGCCGCTCCATCGCCTCGGTGTGCGACGCGTAGTCGACCTCGATGCGCCGCGCGTCGATGCCCTGGCGTTCGCAACGGGCCAGCAGATCGGTGAGGCCCGCGACGTCCCCGGCGACCACGGTCGAGGTCGCGGAGTTGACCGCCGCGACGCTCACCCCGTCCACGCTGTTGAGCAGCCGCTGGGTCTCCGCGGCGCCCAGCAGGACGGACGCCATCCCACCGGGGGGCGCGAGCTGTGCCAGGGCCTGGCTGCGCAGGGCCACCACCCGGCAGGCGTCGGCGAGGCCGAGGGCACCGGCCACGTGGGCCGCGGCGATCTCTCCCTGGGAGTGGCCGACGACCGCGGCGGGCCGGACACCGACCGACTTCCACAGCGCGGCCAGCGACACCATCACCGAGAACAGCGCGGGCTGGACGACATCGACCCGTTCCAGCCCCTCGCCGCGCAGCGCGTCGGTCAGCCGCCAGTCGCACAGCGGGGCCAGCTCCTCCGCGCAGGCCTCCATACTGGCGCGGAAGACCGCCGACTCCTCCATCAGGGCGAGACCCATCCCGCGCCACTGCGATCCCTGCCCGGGGAAGACGAAGACCGGCCCGGCCAGGTCGCGGTAGGACTCGGTGCGCAGCACGGTCGGCGACCGGTAGCGCCCGGGCGTCTTAGGCAGCGGGGTGTCGGAGGCCAGCGACTCCAGTCCGGTCCGCAGGTCCTCGCGGCTGTCGGCGATCACGATGCCGCGCTGCCGGAACCCGGTGCGGGCGCGCAGGGTGTGCGCCACGTCCTCGGGCGCGTCCCGCGGTGCCCGGCCGACGTGGTCGGCGAGGGCCCTGGCCTGGGCGCGCAGCGAGTCGGTGTGCGGGGCGGAGAGGGCCCACACCAGCGGTGTCGTCGTGTCGGCGGCGGGTTCCCGCTCGGGCTCGGGCTCGGCCTCCTCGATCACCAGGTGGGCGTTGGACCCGCTGATCCCGAACGCGGAGACCCCGGCCCGCCGTGGCCCGTTCCCCCGCTCCCACGGGCGTGCCTCGGTCAGCAGCGCGAGGCCGCTGCGGTCCCAGTCGATGTGGTGGGTGGGCCGGGAGACGTTCAGCGTGGCGGGCAGGACACCGGCGCGCAGCGCCTCCACCATCTTGATCACACCGGCGACGCCCGCCGCGGCCTGGGCGTGCCCGAGGTTCGACTTCAGCGAGCCCAGCCAGAGCGGGCGGTCGGCACCGCGGCCCTGGCCGTAGACGGCGGACAGCGCCCGCGCCTCGATGGGGTCGCCGAGTTCGGTGCCGGTGCCGTGCGCCTCGACCGCGTCGACGTCGTGCGGGTCGAGTCCGGCCTGGCTCAGGGCCTGCCGGATGACGTCCTCCTGGGCCGCCCGGTTGGGCGCGGTGAGACCGTTGCTCGCGCCGTCCGAGTTGGTGGCGGTGCCCCGCACCACGGCGAGGACGCGGTGACCGCGCGCGCGGGCGTCCGAAAGGCGCTCCAGCAGCAGCAGTCCGGCGCCCTCCGCCCAGGCGGTGCCGTCCGCGTCGTCGGAGAAGGGGCGGCAGCGCCCGTCGGGGGAGAGTCCGCCCTGCCGGGTGAAGTCGACGAACATGCCGGGCGTCGACATCACCGCGACACCGCCGGCCAGCGCCAGGTCGCACTCGCCGGCGCGCAGCGCCCGCACGGCCAGGTGTACGGCGACCAGCGAGGACGAGCACGCCGTGTCCACCGTGAGGGCCGGGCCGCGCAGCCCGAAGCAGTAGGCGATGCGCCCCGAGGCGACGCTGGTCGAGCTGCCGGTGATGCGGTAGCCGCCGGCGCCCTGGTTGTCCTCGTGCAGGCGCGGCCCGTACTCCTGGGCCATCGCCCCGACGAACACACCGGTGTTGCTGCCCGTCAGGGCGTCCCGGCTCAGGCCGGCCCGCTCGAAGGTCTCCCAGGCCGTCTCCAGCAGCACCCGCTGCTGGGGGTCCATTCCCTCCGCCTCGCGGGGCGAGATGCCGAAGAACTTGGCGTCGAAGCGGTCGGCGTCGTCGAGGAAGCCCCCGCGGGTGGTGG
Source organism: Streptomyces sp. T028 (assembly GCF_048159505.1). Lineage (NCBI taxonomy): Bacteria > Bacillati > Actinomycetota > Actinomycetes > Kitasatosporales > Streptomycetaceae > Streptomyces > Streptomyces sp. T028. Next base: position 258,911 of record NZ_JBLRVZ010000057.1, on the reverse strand, counting down.
CGGAGCGGCCGTCGGCGAGGTCCGCCGCACGCCAGCCGCGGTCGGCCGGGAAGGAGGACGTCGCGTCGCGGCCGTCCGCGACCAGCTGCCACAGGTCCGCGGGCGTACGCACACCGCCCGGGTAACGGCAGCCCATGGCCACGACGGCGACGGCTTCCTGGTCACCGTCCACTGGTCCGGTCTGGGGAGTCATCGAAACTCGTGACCTTTCGTGTCGTCCGACCGGAGCGCCTCGATGAGCGCCGCCGGAGTGGGGTGGTCGAACAGCAGGGTCGTCGGCAGGACGCGGCCGATGGCCCTGCCGACGGCGGTACGCAGCGCCACGGCCATGCGGGAGTCCAGACCGAGGTCGGTGAACGTGGCGTCGAGGTCGAGGTCGGCGCCGGGTGCCCGGCCGAGGATCTCGGCGGTGAGGTCGAGGACCAGGTCCAGCGGGTCTCCGGACCACGGGGGCGCGGAGCCCTCGGTGGCGGGGCCGGTGGGCGTCGCCGTGTCCAGCCAGTACGGGCGCCGCTGGAAGGGGTACAGCGGCAGCTCGGCCGGCCGGGCCTGCGGGCCGTAGACCGCGAGCCAGTCCACCGGCTTGCCCAGCACGAAGGCGGCACCCGCCGTCGCGGCGGCCGTGGCGGGCTCGTTCCCGGCTGCCGGTCGGGCCGTCGGCTCCGCTCCCGCCCGGCCCATGAGGACCGTCACCCCGTCGGCGGAGGCTCCGTCGGCCAGCTCCCGGAGCCGGGTGACCAGTTCCGCGTGTTCGGAGACGATGACGGCGGCGCGTACGGGCAGGGCCGCGCGGGTCGTCGCGGAGGCGAGGCCGAGGTCGCGGAGGTCGGCCCCGGCGTGGCGCTCCAGCTGGTCGGCCAGCCGGGCCGCCTGGGCCCGGAGCGCCGCGTCGGTGTGCCCGCAGAGCAGCACGGGCACCGGCTCGTCGGACACCCGCGCACGAGACGCCGGTGTGGCGGCCTCCCGCCGGGGCACCTCGCCGAGCACGGCGTGGGCGTTCGTGCCGCCGAGGCCGAAGGCCGAGACGCCGCAGACCAGCGGCCCCTCGTCGGCCGGCCAGGTCCGCCGTCGGGTGCTGACGCGCAGCCGCAGTCCGTCGAGGTCGATGTCGGGGTTGGGCCGCCGGTGGTTGAGGGTCGGCGGGAGTTCGCGGTGGAAGAGGCTCGCCGCGGTCTTGATCAGCCCGGCGACACCGGCCGCGCCCTCCAGATGCCCGATGTTGGTCTTCACCGAGCCGACCAGCAGCGGCCGGTCCGCGGGCCGGCCCCGGCCGAGGACACCACCGAGGGCTCGGGCCTCCACCGGATCGCCGGCCTTGGTGCCGGTGCCGTGCAGTTCCACGTACGCGACCCCGGCCGGATCCACGCCCGCCCGGCGGTAGGCCTCGGCCAGCATGTTCTGCTGGGCGTCCTGGGTGGGGGTGGTCAGGCTGGCGCCGCCGCCGTCGTTGTTGACGGCGGTGGCCAGCACGGTGCAGTACACCCGGTCCCCGGCGGCGAGGGCTGCCTGGAGCGGCTTGAGGACCAGAACGCCGGCGCCCTCACCTCGTACGATCCCGTCGGCGCTGGCGTCGAAGGTGTGGCAGCGGCCGGTCGGCGACATCGCCCCGAGCTCCTCGATGAGCCGGTCGCCCGTCGGGGTGAGGTTGAGCTGGACGCCCGCGACCACCGCGGTCGTGCACTCCCGGCGCCGCAGACTGCCCAGCGCCTGGTCGAGGGCGGTCAGTGAGGAGGACTGGCCGGTGTCGACGACGGTGCTGGGGCCGGTGAACCCGAAGAAGTAGGAGAGGCGGTTGGCGAGGAAGGTCCGTGCCGTGCCGGTCATGGTGTAGGCGTCCGCCACCGCGGACATACGGCTCAGCAGCGAGTAGTCGTCCGAGCAGGATCCGACGAAGACGCCGGTCGCACCGCCGGCCGTGGGCGGGATGCGCGCGTCCTCCAGGGCGTGCCAGCACAGTTCGAGCAGCAGGCGCTGCTGCGGGTCCATCAGGGCGGCCTCGTGCGGCGAGATCCCGAACAGTTCCGCGTCGAAGAGCTCGACGTCGCGCAGGTATCCGCCGGGACGGCGGCCCTCGCGCAGGCCCGTACCCGGGCCTATGGCGTCGCCGCCCCGGCGCAGCATCCGCCAGAAGCCGTCGAGATCGTCGGCGCCGGGAAAGCGGCAGGCCATGCCCACCACGGCCACGGGCTCCCCGGACGCACCGGTCATGTGGATCACCTCAGTCATGTCAGTCCCGTCGGCTGTGTCGGTGGTCGGGTCGGTCGTGCCGGTCGCCGGCGGCGACGAGGGGGAGAGCCTGTGTCATATCCCCGGCCGGATCAGCGCGCGGCGTCATGGGGGCCCCTCCCGCGCGAGCGAAGCCGTGCGTGCGTGCCAGGCGTCGCGCGCCCGGCCGGGGATATGACACAGGCTCTGAGCCGGCGCCGTACCTCGCCCGCGGCCTCGCGGTCGTCGCGGTCTCCCGGCACCAGCGGCTGGACGAGGCTGCGCCCGGCGATCACCTGGGGTTGGCGGCGGGCCAGCCGGCTGAGGCCGTCGCCCGGACCGGCCTCCAGCAGCAGGCAGTCGTGCGCGGCGAGCAGGGCGGTGAGCGCCGGTGCGAAGTACACGGTCCGGGCGGCCTGCCAGGCCCAGAAGTCAGGGTCCAGCGCCTCCTTCTCGGCGAGCAGACCGGGCGTGCAGGCGGAGTAGAAGGGGACGTCCGGCCGTCGCAGCGGCACGGCCCGGAACCCGGGCAGGGTCGCGCGTACGGCGTCGTCGACCGCGGGGCTGTGGAAGGCCTGCCTGGCCAGCACCTGGCGGCAGACGACACCCCGTCCGTCCAGCTCCCGGGCCGCCCGGGCCAGGGGTTCGCGCTCCCCGGCGAGCAGGAGCTGGCGGGCGGCGTTCACCGCGGCCAGGTGCACCTCCTCGCCGAGCAGGTCGGCGACGTCGTCGGTGGTGGCCGCGACGGCCAGCATCCCGCCGGGCGGTGTGTCGGCGAAGTGCACGACCCGCTCACGCATCAGGCGTATGCCGTCGTCGAAACCGAGAATCCCGGCCAGGGTCGCCGCGGCGAACTCCCCGACGCTGTGCCCGAGCAGGGCCGCCGGGCGCACGCCCCAGCCGAGCACCATCCGTCCGAGGGCGTGGTTCACGGCGTAGAGCAACGGCTGAGCCACCGTCACGTCGTCGTACTGCGCCGACGGCACCTCGGCGAGCCATTCCCGCCGTAGCCGCGGACCGTCCTGTCCCAGGAGCCGGAACGCCTCGTCCATCCAGAAGGTGAACGTCGAGTCGTGCTCGTACAGACCCGCGGCCATGCGTGGGTACTGCGCACCCTGGCCGGGGAAGACGAGTGCGACCGGCAGATTCGGCTGTTGCGCTGTGAGCGACATCCGGTTGCCGTCCTTTCCGTCTTTCCTCGCTGCCGCACTATGGGTCAGGGGATTCGACGTTCACCTGAGCCCCGATCGAGAATCGGGAACAAGATCCGGCTCCGTCTGGATTTGAGCCACCTCCGAGCGGCACCGTGCAGGCTCGACGGCCGAATGCCGTCGGGCGGAGGGAAAAGCGGTGCCAGAAAAAGAGGTGTTCGTTTCCGGGGTGGGGCTTCATCTGCCGCCGGCCATGCCGGCCGAGGAGGCGGTCCGGCAGGGGCTGACCGACGAATGGACCGTGCGGCGCACCCGGATGCGGTCGGTGTGCGTCGGCACGGAGGCCGGACCGCAGATGGCGGTCAGGGCCGCACGGGAGGCGCTGCGCCACGCGGGCGCCGCGCCCCATGACATCGACCTGGTCCTGCACGCCAGCAGCTATTTCCAGGGCTACGACCTGTGGGCGCCCGCCTCGTACGTGCAGCGCGAGGCCGTCGGCAACGCGTGCCTTTCGCTGGCCGTCGAGCAGCTGTCCAACGGCGGGATGGCCGCCCTGGAGCTCGCGGTGGCCTATCTGCGCGCGGACGCCGGCCGCCGCGGTGCCCTCGTGACGACCGGCGACCGGTTCTGCCTGCCGGGGATCGACCGGTGGACCACCGACCCGGGGACCGTGCTCGGGGACGGCGGCACCGCGATCGTGCTGTCCACGGAGGACGGTTTCGCGCTGATCCGCAGTCTGGTGACGGTGTCCGACCCGACCCTGGAGAAGATGGGGCGGGGCGACGATCCCTTCGCCACGACCCCGCTGGAGACCAGGACCCCGATCAGTGTGGAGGAGCCCCGCGCCCGCCTGGTGAAGGAGATGGGCATGTCGGAGCTGATCGACCGGCTGCACACCGGACAGCGGGCGGCCTTCGAACAGGCCCTGCTCGAGGCGGACGTGAAGCAGGAGGACCTCGACTGGACGGTGCTGCCCCACCTCGGCCGCGCGAAGATGGACTTCCAGTTCTTCTCGGCGCTGGACCTCGACCCGGAGCGGACCACGTGGCCCTGGGGATCGGGGGTCGGCCACCTCGGCGCCGGCGACATGTTCGCCGGGCTCGCCCATCTGACACGGACCGGTGCGCTGCGCCCGGGCCGGACGGGGGCGCTGGTCAGCGCGGGCGGCGGCTTCGCCTGGACGGTGGCCGTCCTGGAGATCCTGACCGCGGCGTAGGGTCCGTCCGGCGGATCACTTCGTATGATCCGCCGGACAGACCCTGACGGCCGGCCTCCCGGCCGGCCTCGGTGCGCCGGGGTCAAACCCCTCGCTTCGCGCCGACGAGCCGACGGCGGTAGCCGACGCCGACGGCTTCGGCGGCGACCTCCATCACGTACCGGCCGTACGGCGACTTGGCCATTCCCTCGCCCAGCCGGCGGCACGTCTCGGCGTCGATGAAGCCCATCTGCAGCGCGACCTCCTCCAGACAGGCGATACGCACCCCCATGCGCTCCTCCATGGCCTGCACGTAGATGCCGGCCTTGAGCAGCGCCTCGGGGGTGCCCGTGTCGAGCCAGGCGAAGCCCCGGCCGAGCTCGATCAGCTTGGCCCTGCGGCGTTCCAGGTACCACCGGTTGACGTCGGTGATCTCCAGTTCGCCACGCGGCGACGGGCTCAGGTTCTTGGCCACGTCCACGACGTCGTTGTCGTAGAAGTACAGGCCGGTGATCGCCCGGTCGGACTTCGGTTCGGCCGGCTTCTCCTCGAGCGAGACCAGCCGCCCCTCGGCGTCGGTCACCCCGACCCCGTACCGCTCGGGGTCCGGTACCGGGTAGCCGAAGAGGACGCAGCCGTCCACGTCGCGGGCGTTGCGGCGCAGCAGCTCCCGGAATCCCGAGCCGTGGAAGATGTTGTCCCCCAGCACCAGGGCGACCGGGTCGGCGCCGATGAAGTCGGCCCCGATGGTGAACGCCTGCGCCAGGCCGCCGGGCTTCTCCTGCGCGGCGTAGCTGAGCGAGAGGCCCAGCCGCGAGCCGTCGCCGAGCAGCCGCTGGAAGTACGGCATGTCGGTGGGCGTGGTGATGACGAGGATCTCCCGGATGTCGGCCAGCATGAGCACCGACAACGGGTAGTAGATCATCGGCTTGTCACTGACGGGGAGGAGCTGTTTCGACACGGCCAGGGTGATCGGATGCAGCCGGGTCCCCGTGCCTCCTGCGAGGACTATCCCCTTCATCGTGGTCCTCGGCCTCAGGAGGCCGGACGGTCCTGGTCGATGACGCGCTCCCGGGTCCGGATCCCGCCCGTCTCGGTGCGCACCAGTTCGTCGACCACGGTGAAGGTCGGCTCGAAGTCCACCTTCCCGGTGGCGTCGGTCCGCGTGACCAGGCAGACGTAGTCCACCCGCCAGCCGTCCTCGGTCCTCTCGACGAGGTAGTGGTCGAACCAGTGCCGCGGCACGACCGACCTGTACCGCGGGAGCGCGGCCCGCATCGCCGTGACCATCGCCTCGCGGCCGGCGAGGCGCTCTCCGCGGTGCGCGTGGTCGATGACACCGTCCTCGGTGAAGGTGTCGGCGAACTCCTCGATCTTCAGGGCATCCATCAGGCGGCACTGTCGGGCGTAGAAACCGAGGATCTCCATGTACTCCTCGGCCGTCACCTTCTGCCGCTCGGCGGTCTGCGTAGCCACGGTGCACTCCTCCTCAGGCATGGGTTTCCTTCCTGAGGAAGCGTTGTCCGGGCAGCTGGAAATCGGCTGGATTCTCGGTGCACCGAATATCACCCGACTGTCCCTCGACCGGGTCTTCCCGCATTCCAGTGAGGCTCATGTCCTTCTGGTGATCCTCGCCGACAAAATGACGTCGCACCGGGAATGGAGTCGGGAATGACGCTTCAACAGGTCCGGTCGGAAATGCGAGAGGTCGCCCGGTCGGTATATGCCTGGATTCAGCCCGACGGCGGGTGGTGCCTGAACAACGCCGGGCTGATCCTCGACGGGGACTGCGCGGTGCTGGTCGACACGGCCGCCACCGAACGCCGTACCCGCGCCCTGGCCGAGGCGGTGGGCGCGCTGGCGCCGGCCGGGCCGGACTTCCTCGTCAACACGCACTTCCACGGCGACCACACCTTCGGCAACTCCTACTTCAAGCCGCGGGCGACGATCATCGCCCATGAGAACTGCGCCCGTGACCAGATCGCCGCGGGCCCGGGGCTGCGCGGGTTGTGGCCGGACGTGGAGTGGGGGGAGACACCGGTTCTCGGACCCGACGTGACCTACGGCGGCGACGAGGCCGCCGTCCACTCGGGCGGTCGGCGCATCGCCCTGCTGCACCCCGGGACGGCCCACACCACCGGCGACACGGTGGTGTGGCTGCCCGACGACGGCGTCCTGTTCGCCGGGGACGTCGTGTGGTCCCGGAGCACCCCGTTCTGTCTGATGGGCTCGGTCACCGGCTCGCTGGAGGCGATCGAGCGGCTGGGCGCGCTGGGGGCGGAGACGGTCGTGCCCGGTCACGGGCCGGTCGGCGGTGCGGAGCTGCTGGACGAGACCGCTTCCTATCTGGGCTGGCTGCTGGAGGTGGCGGACTCGGGGCTGCGGGCCGGACGGTCGGTGCTGGAGACGGCCCGGGCCACGGATCTGGGCGCGTGGGCCGGGTTCCTCGACGCCGAGCGCATCGTCGGGAACCTGCACCGCTCCTACGCCGAGCTCGCCGGAGCGGTACCGGGTGCGCCGATCGACGTGGCCATGGCCTTCGGGGAGATGGTGGAGTTCCACGGCGGTCTCCCGGTGTGCCATGCCTGAGTGACGGCCTGTCGGGNGGGGGGTGTGACGCGCTCGCGTCACACCCCCCTCGCCCGAGACGGCGAAGCACTACTGGTCGGGCCACTCGGGCCAGTCGGCCGCCGCGGGCGACCCCGAGTCGGGCCGGTGCCCCCAGCCGTTGGCGGCGGGCTGATGCGGGCAGGGCCAGTCCACCCAGCCGGCCACCTCGGTCGCGTCCGGGCGGAGGGGAGGTACCGCGCCGGCCACCGCGGACGGATCCGCGGCGGACCGGTGCAGGCAGGTCAACAGCGCCACGGTGAGGACGGCGATCTCGTGCTCGGTCGGCCGCCCGGCGCGGATCGTGAACAACGGGTCCGCGGTCATGACTACATCGGGGGGTTGCCGTGCTTGCGCGCCGCCAGGGAGCCGCGTTTGCCCTCCAGCATCTCCAGCGCCCGGACGAGGGTCTCGCGGGTGTGCGCGGGGTCGATGACGTCGTCGACCAGCCCGTGCTCGGCCGCGTAGTAGGGGTGCACCAACTCCTCGCGGTAGGAGCGGATGTACTGCTCCCGCGTCTCCTCCGGATCGCTCGACGCCGCGATCTCCCGGCGGAAGATGACGTTCGCGGCGCCCTCGGCGCCCATCACCGCGATCTCGTTGGTGGGCCAGGCCAGGGACAGATCGGTCCCGATGGACCGCGAGTCCATGACGATCCAGGCGCCGCCGTAGGCCTTGCGCAGGATCAGCTGGACGCGGGGGACGGTGGCGACGCAGTAGGCGTAGAGGAGCTTCGCCCCGTGCCGGATGATCCCCTGGTGCTCCTGGTCCCTGCCCGGTAGGAAGCCGGGCACGTCGACCAGGGTGACCAGCGGAATGCTGAAGGAGTCGCACATCTGGACGAAGCGCGCGCCCTTGTCGGATGCGTCGATGTCCAGGGTCCCCGCCGAGACCATGGGCTGGTTGGCGACCACCCCGACCACCCGGCCGCCCATCCGCGCCAACGCGCAGACGATGTTGCGCGCCCAGTTCGGCTGCACCTCGAAGTACTCGCCGTCGTCCACGATCTCCTCGATCACCCGGAGGATGTCGTACGCCTGGGTGGGCACCGAGGGTACGAGGTCGAGGAGGGCGTCGGTCCTGCGGTCCACCGGGTCCGTGCAGGGGACGACCGGGGGCAGGGACCGGTTGTTGGCGGGGAGCAGCGACAGCAGGTACCGGACGTCGGCGATGCACGTGTGCTCGTCGTCGTAGACGAACGACGAGACGCCGGAGACACCCGCGTGAACGTCCGCCCCGCCGAGGCCGTTCATACTGATCCGCTCGCCGGTCACGGCCTGGACCACGTCCGGGCCGGTGATGAACATCTGGGCCATGTCCCGGACCATGAACACGAAGTCCGTCAGCGCGGGCGAGTAGGCGGCCCCGCCCGCGCACGGTCCGAGGATCACGCTGATCTGCGGGATGACTCCGGACGCCAGGGCGTTACGGCGGAAGATCCCGCCGTAGCCGGCGAGCGCGGTGACGCCCTCCTGGATCCGGGCCCCCGCCCCGTCGCACAGGCTGACCAGCGGGGCGCCGGCGGCGACGGCCATGTCCATCAGCTTGTGGATCTTCGCGGCATGGGCCTCGCCCAGGGCGCCGCCGAACATACGGAAGTCGTGCGCGTAGGCGAAGACCTTCTGCCCGTGGACCTGCCCCCAGCCGACGACGACCCCGTCGGTGCTGGGGCGCTTGTCCGCCAGTCCGAAGGCTGTCGCCCGGTGCTTGCGGAAGGCCTCGATCTCGATGAACGTCCCCTCGTCGAAGAGCAGGTCGAGGCGTTCCCTGACGGTGAGTTTCCCCTTGGCGCGCTGGGCGGCGGTCGCCTCCGCGCTCGGCCCCTCGCGGATCACCGCCTTGAGCCGGGTGAGCTCCTCGGTACGGGTCCGCAGGTCGTCCGGCTGGACGGCCTCCTCGTGGTCGTCCGGGAGTACCGCGCTCCAGGCCGGCTCGGTGACTGGCGTCAGCATGAAAAGCCCTTTCGTTGCGACATGGCGATGGGCGGACCGCGGCTGAGAGCCTGTGTCATATCCCCGGCCGGATCAGCGTGCGGCGTCATGGGGCCCCTCCCCCGCGAGCGAAGCCGAGCGTGGGGGAGGAGCCACGTGGGCGTTTCGGCAACGCGGCTGGGGGTCCCCCCTCTGGGGGTGGGGGTGCCCCCTCTGGGGGTGGGGGTCCCCCCTCTGGGGGTGGGGGTCCCCCCTCTGGGGGGTGGGGGTGCCCCCTCTGGGGGAGCGTGCCAGACGCCGCGCGCCCGGCCGGGGATATGACACAGGCTCTGAGGCCGCTGAGGCCGCGACGCTGCTGCGGCCGCGGCGACAGCTGCCGCGACTCAGCGGAACTGGCGTACCGCCATCGCCGAGTTGAAGCCTCCGTGCCCCCGGGCGACGATCAGCGCCGACCGCACCGCCATCTGCCGGGGCTCGCCGACCACGAGGTCCAGCTCGTACTCGGGGACGACGTCCCTGACGCCCACGGCGGGCGGGATGGCGCTCCAGAACATCGACAGCAGCGCCGTGGCGACGTCGAGGGAGGCACCGCCGGCGAACAACCGTCCGGTCATGGTCTTGGGCACGGCGACCGGGACGCCCCGGGGCCCGAAGACCGCCTTGATCGCCTCCGCCTCGACCTGGTCCAGCTCGGGCTCGCCCACCGCGTCGGCGAAGACTACGTCGATGTCCGCGGCGTCCATGCCGGCGTCGCCCAGCGCCATCTCGATGGCCCGCTGCAGGCCGGGCGTGCGGCCCGGTGTGCGCGAGTCGAAGGTGGAGGCGTATCCGGCGATCTCGCCGTAGATCGTGCTGCCGGGCCGCTTCTTCGCGGTCTCCGGCGTCTCCAGCACCATGATCGCGCCGCCCTCGCCGGGCACATAGCCGCCCGCGCGCTCGTCGAAGGGCAGATAGGCCCGCTGCGGGTCGGAGCTGCGGCTGATCCGGCCGGTGGACTGGTGGGCGACCCAGGCCCACGGGCACAGCGTGCTGTCGATCCCGCCGGTGAGCATGAGGCCCGCGCCGTCCCGCAGCTGCCGCCGGGCGTGCCCGATCGCGTCGATCCCGCCGGCCTGCTCGCTGATCACCACGGCGCCGGGCCCGTGCATCTTGTGCCGGATGGATATCTGACCCGTGTTGACCGCGTAGAACCACGCGAACGACTGGTAGGCGCTGACGTACTCCGGGCCCTGGTGGTGCAGCTTGGCCAGCTCGCGCTGGCCGAACTCGTACCCGCCGCCGGAGGCCGCCGTGACCACGCCCATCTCGTCGGTGGGCACGTCGCCGCCTCGCACCCCGGCCTGGCGCAGCGCCCAGTCGGTGGCCACCAGGGACAACCGGGTGATGTGGTCGGACTGGGGCAGGATCCGGTCCTGCAGGTGCCGGTCGGGCGCGAAGTCGGGTATCTCGCCGCCGAGTTTGCTGCGGTACTTCGAGATGTCGAACTTGGTCACCCGGCGGATGCCGGACTGGCCGGCCATCAACGCGCGCCAGTACGCGGTCGGGCCCAGCCCGTTGGGCGCCGCGATGCCGACTCCGGTCACCACTGCTCGCCTGGTCATCGCTTCGCTCCTCGTACGTTTCGCAGGATCATCGCGCTCTGGAACCCACCGAAGCCGCTGCCGACGGTCAGCACGGTGTTGAGCCGCTTCTCACGGGCCACGTTGGGCACGTAGTCCAGGTCGCACTGCGGGTCGGGTTCGTTGAGGTTGGCCGTCGGCGGGATCAGTCCCTCGCGCATGGCGAGCAGGCAGCCGGCGATCTCCAGCGAGCCGATCGCGCCCAGTGAGTGACCGATCATCGATTTGAAGCCGCTGATCGGCGTGGTGAAGGCGTCCTCGCCGAGGCTGCGCTTGAAGGCACCGGTCTCGTGCAGGTCGTTCTGCTTGGTGCCCGAGCCGTGCGCGTTGATGTAGTCGATGTACGGGGGCAGGATCCGCGCCTGGTCCATCGCCACCTCGATGGCCGAGGCCATGTCCTTGCCCTCGGCCTCCAGACCGGTCATGTGGTACGCGTTGCAACGCGAGGCGTACCCGGCGACCTCGCCGTAGATCCGCGCGCCGCGGGCCCGTGCGTGCTCGAGCTCCTCGACCACGACGATGGCGCAGCCCTCGGCGAGCACCAGGCCGTCCCGGGTCCTGTCGAAGGGGCGGCAGGCGTGCTCGGGGTCGTCGTTACGGGTGGAGCTCGCGCGCAGCACGTCGAAGCAGACCACCGTGATCGGTGACAGCGGGGCCTCCGTGCCTCCGCTGATGACGACGTCGGCGCTGCCCTCCTCGATCAGCCGGGCCGCGTAGCCCACCGAGTCGATGCCGGAGGTGCAGCCGGTCGAGACCAGGGTGACCGGTCCTTCCGCGCCCGCGTCCGTGGCGAGTTCGGCCGCCATCGAGCTGGGGTTCACGTAGTCGTACAGGTGGGGGACGGTGTAGCCCTGGTCGACCTCCCAGTGCCGGCCGCCGTCACTGCCGATGGTGAACTCCCGCTCCAGACTGGTGGTGCAGCCGACCGCGGAGCCGAGGGCGACGCCGACCCGGGTCGGGTCCAGCGCGTCGAACTGCAGGCCCGCGTCCGTGGCCGCTTCCCGGCCCGCGACCACCGCGAACTGCGCGGCGCGGTCCAGGCGGCGCACGTCCTGCGGGGTGAGACCCGACTTCAGCGGATTGAAGTCGACCTCCCCCGCCATGCGGGAGCGGAAGGCCGAAGGGTCGAAGTGGGAGATCGCCCTGGTCGCCGTCCTGCCCTCGGCAAGTAGGCTCCAATATTCCTTGACACCTATGGCACCTGGCGAAATGACGCCGAGCCCGGTGATCACAGCGCGACGGGACACCGATGGCCTCCTGGATCAGTGCAGGTTGATTTGTGTGAGAATGCGCCGCCTGGCTCGTGACTGACTCGACTATCACCGCACCGGCACGGCGCAGACCTCACGGGCTCGCTTCTCGGCCGCCTGGTGCGCCATGGCGAGGGACTGCTCGGCGAGGGGCACGAGATCGGCCATCGCGGGCACCCGCGGGGCCAGCGAGAGCTGGGCGGCGATGACCTCGACCCGCAGGCCGAGACCGGTGCCGAACACGGTCTCCAGGTACGGGCCGCAGTGGTTGGCCTTCTCCATGGGGGCACCCGGGGTGTACCCGCCGCCGTAGCTGGCGACGACGGTCGCGGGGCGGCCGGCCAGCGGGCCGGGGGTGCCGTCGAAGGTGATCGTGCGGTCGTTGACCAGGACCTGGTCGAGCCACGCCTTGAGCGTGGAGGGGATGGACCAGTTGTACATCGGGGTGCTCACCAGCAGCGTGTCGGCGGCCAGCAGTTCCTCGACGAGTTCGTCGCGCAGCAGCATGGCGGCGCGCTGGCGTCCGTCGTGCGCGGCCGGCGGGGTGAAACCGGCGGTGACCCCCGCCTCGGTCAGCGGCGGCACGGGGACGGCGCCCAGGTCCCGGTAGGTGACGACGCCGTCCGGGTTCTCGTCCTGCCACGCCCGGCGGAAGGTCTTGGCCAGTTCCCTGGAGACCGAACCGTGGGACATGGCGGAGGAGTCGATGTGCAGCAGGTGCGGCATGGCTGTCTCCCGAAAGGTCTGCGGACCGTGGCATGGGCCCGTTCACGCCACGGTCGGTCAGCTCGCTCGTGTCGCGGCGGACCCCGCCTCAAGCGGCGCCGCGCCCCGGCACGCGTCAGGGGCGGGATGCCCACGGCATTCCCGCCCCTGTGCTCAGCTGTTCTCCGGTGTTCTCGTGTTCTCCGGTGTTCTCGTGTTCTCCGGTGGTGTCGGACGCCGTGCGCTCCTACGGGACGAGCGCGGTCAGCAGGACCGACTGGTCGCCCTCGATACTCCGCACGCCCTGGTAGACCAGGCCAGCCTGCTCGAACAGCGCGGCGAACTGGTCGACGCTGCGCCGCTTCCCGCCGCCCATGAGCACCATCAGCAGATCCACGGCGGTGCAGATCTCCTCGAACGGGCTGTCGCCGCCCAGCAGCATGTCGACGACCACCACTCGGGCGCCGGAGGCCGCGGCCCGCGCGGTGTTCCGCAGGATCCTGACGACGGTGTCGTCGTCCCACATGTACATCATGTGCTTGTACAGATAGGTGTCCGCGCCACCGGGCACGGACTCGCGGCAGTCCCCGGCGAGCAGTTCGGCACGTTCGGCCAGGGCACCGCCCGCCCGCAGCTGTTCGTCGACGCTGGGCAGCACCTGTTCCAGTTCGAGCAGCACACCGCGGATGCCGGGGTGCGCCTGCAGAAGCCGCAGCAGCAGCTGTCCCTGGCCGCCCCCCACGTCCATGACCGTCTCGCCGGGGGCCGGGGCCAGCGCGGCCACCAGGGCGGGGGCGTTGTTGAGCAGGATGGTGTTGGCGGTCATCGCCCGGTTGAAGATCGCGCCGGCCTCGGGGTCGTCGTTGACGAAGTAGCTCTGCGCCTGGGTGCCGAAGACCTTGGGGAAGGCCGCCTCGCCGGTGCGCACGGCGTCCGCGGTGTGGTGCAGCACCGAGACCGGGACGTGCAGCCATCCGAAGCGGATGACGTCGGGAGCTCCCCAGGGCGAGTCCTGACGGATCATCCGCGACAGCTCGGTGTGGCGGAACCGCCCGTCCTCGACGGCCTCGAAGAACCCCAGGCAGGACAGTGCGCGCAGCAGCCGCCCGAGCGCGTCCGGGTCCGCGCCGACGGTCTTCGCCAGCTCCCCGGCGCCGAGTGGCTCGTCGTCCAGCGCGTCGGCCACCTTCAGATCGACGGCCGCCTGGACGAACTGCAGGGCCGCGAAGCCCATGCCGATCCGATACAGCGTCACCCGGGCTTCCAGGGAGGGAAGTGCGGCAGTGGTCATGGCTCTCTCTGCTCCAATCGTGCCGGTCGTGGGGCTCGGGTCAGCCGTGCTGTGCCGTGAGCCGGGCGAAGTAGCGGCCGGGATCGGGCAGGTCGTGGCGGATGATCCGGGACCTGGCGCGCAGTCCCTCCTCGGTGCGCACCAGCTCGTCGGTGACGACACAGCTCGGTTCGAAGGTCACGGCACCGTTCTCGTCGGTGACGCTGACCAGACAGGTGGCGGTGACCCGTATGGAGCCGTCCGGCTGCGGCTCGGCGCGGCGGTTCTCGAACCAGTGCCGGATGGTGCTGGTCCCGTAGCGGGGGATGTTGCCGCGCATGCCCTCCAGCAGCGCCACGCGGCTCCGGAGCTGCCAGGCACCCTCGTAGCCGAAGACGCAGTCCTCGGTGAAGGTCTGTGCGAAGGCCTCGAACTCGCGCTCCTCCAGCAGCGGCATCTGGTGGGCGTAGAAGGCGGCGATCTCGAAGGACGGGTCCGAGTGCTGCTCAGTATGCTGCTCCGAGTGCTGCAGCGTCTGCGACACGGTGCACCCCTTTCGACGGTCCGGTGGTTCGCGGGAACCGCACCGTGCACCCTCGCGATCCAGAGCGGCTGGAGTGTGGGTGAAACGCCGACGCGACGAGCTCCAGCCGCGCGCGACCTCCCTTCGAGAGCGATCTCCCACCCTCGGCACAGCACGCCCACCGATCCCTCGCACAAGGAGCTGACGACATGCCCGACGGGACGCCGACGAAGAGCCAGGAGGTACGGCTCGTCTCCTATCCGGACGGTGAACTCTCCCTCGACCACTTCGAGATCGCCGTGACCGAGCTCGCCGAGCCGGAGCCGGGTCAGGTGGTGGTCCGCAACGAGTGGATGTCGCTCGGCACGGTCTACCGCGACCAGATGCAGTCCGCGCTGGACATCCCGATCCCCGTCTTCCAGCTCGGCCAGGCCATGTGGGGCCGCACGGTCGGCACCGTGGTGAGGTCCGCGAGCCCCGACCTCGCCGTGGGCGACCTGGTCGAGCACTTCAGCGGCTGGCGCGACTACGCCGTGGGGTACGCCGGGCAGTTCTTCAAGAGGAACCCCGGGCAGCTGCCCGGGAGCGAGTACTTCCTCTCCAACGGGCCCACGGCCTGGCGCGGGCTGGCGGAGATCGCCCAGGTGCGCGAGGGTGACGTGGTGTTCGTCTCCGGCGCCACCTCCGGCGTCGGCTGCCTCGCCGCCCACATCGCCAAGGCGCTCGGCGCGGCGAAGGTCATCGGCAGCACCGGCTCCCCGAAGAAGACCGACTTCCTGCTCCGGGAGGCCGGCTACGACGCCGCGTTCGACTACCACGACGGCCCGGTCGTCGACCGGCTGCGCGAGCTGGCCCCCGACGGGATCACGGTCTTCTTCGACAACGTCGGCGGCGAGCAGTTCGAGGCGGCGGTCCAGGCGGCCGCCCCCGGCGCCCGCTTCGCGCTCTGCGGCTCGCTGGCCGCGCAGCACGGCGAGGACGCCCGCCCGCGTCTGGACCTGCAGAGCCTCATCCCGCGCGAGCTGTCCTTCCAGGGCTTCGCCACCCTGCACACACCGCAGCAGATCGAGGAGTGGAACGCGCGGTTCGGCACCTGGCTCGCCGAGGGCCGGATCTCCTTCCCGCACACCGTGGTGGAGGGCGGGGTCGCCGCGCTTCCGCAGGCCATGATCGACCTGCTGAGCGGCCGGCTCTCCGGCACGGCGCTGGTGAGGTTGTCCTGAGCATGAGTACCGCCGAAGGACCGGTCCTGAGCCCACGGGCGCTCAACCGGGCACTGATCCACCGCCAGTTGCTCGCCCAGCGGTCCGCGCTGTCGCCCGCGCAGGCCATCACCCACCTGGCCGGCCTGCAGGCCCAGGCCCCCAACCCGCCCTACATCGGGTTGTGGACACGGCTCACGGACTTCGCGGTCGAGGATCTGGCGGTCCTGGTCCGTGAGCGGAAGGTGGTGCGCATCGCCCTGATGCGCTCCACCATCCACCTCGTCACCGACGACGACTGCCTCGCCCTGCGTCCGCTGCTGGCCGAGATGCTGGCCCGCACGGTGAAGGGGCAGTTCGGCCGGCAGGTCGCGGGCCTGGACATCGACGAGATCGCCAAGCTGGGCACCGAGCTGGCCGAGGAGCGCGAGCTCACCTTCGCCGAGCTGGGTGCGCTCATGGCGGAGCGCTGGGCGGGTCACGACGCCAACGCGCTGGCCCAGACCGTGCGCAACCTGGTGCCGCTGGTCCAGGTTCCGCCGCGCGGTCTGTGGGGCCACAGCGGCCAGGCCGCCCACACCACCGCCGGGCGCTGGCTGGGCCGCGGGCTCGACCCGAACGCCTCCATCGACACCTACGTACGGCGCTACCTGGCCGCGTTCGGTCCGGCGAGCGTCAAGGACATGCAGAAGTGGTCCGGTCTGACCCGGCTGCGGGAGGCGTTCGCCCGGCTCGGGCCGGCGCTGCGCACCTACCGGGACGAGACCGGGACCGTGCTGTACGACCTCGCCGGGACGCAACTGCCGGACCCGGCCGAGGAGTTGCCCGCCCGGTATCTGCCGGAGTTCGACAACATCCTGCTCTCGCACGCCGACCGGGAACGGATCATGGCGCCGGAGTACCGCCCCCGGGTCTTCACCAGCAACGGCATCATCCGCGCCACCTTCCTGATCGACGGCTTCGTGCGGGGCCTCTGGCGGATCGATCGCGTCAAGGAGGCCGCCACCCTGGTCGTCCAGCCCTTCGTCCCGCTGGCGCGTCGGGACGTCGTCGAACTGACCGAGGAGGGGGAACGGCTGCTGCGCTTCGCCGCCTCCCCCGCCGGGCGCCACGACATCCGGTTCGAGCCGGTCGGCTGACACCCCGCGCGCCCACCACCTGAGGAGGTCGTTCCCCATGACTGTCGCCACCCTCTCCGCCGCCCGCGAACTGCTCGCGGCGGCCGACGAACTCGCCGCTCTCTCGGCCGAGCGCGCCGCCGCCGCCGACACCGCCGGGCGTCTGTCCCCGGACGTCGTCAGCGCCCTGCGCGCGAGCGGATTCGCCCGGCACTTCGTCTCCGCGCGCTGGGGCGGGACCGAGGGGACGGTCGCCGACCTCGTGCGGGGCGTCCTGCGGGTGTCGGCGTCCTGCGCCGCCACCGGCTGGTGCGTCGCGCTGCTGGCCGCGTCCTCCCGCTACGCCGCGCATCTGCCCGAGCAGGGGCACGAGAAGCTGTGGGGCTCCGGTGCCGACGCCCTCATCGCCACCGGCCTGGTCCCTACGGGCACGGCCGAGCGGGCCGAGAACGGCTACCGGCTCTCCGGTCGCTGGCAGTACGTCAGCGGTGTGGACTTCGCGGACTGGGTGCTGCTGTGCGCGAAGGTGCCCGAGGAGGACGCCAGGCCGCGCTTCTTCGCGCTGCCCAGGGGGACGTTCGGCGTGGTGGAGTCCTGGGACTGCGTCGGTATGCGGGCCACCGGCAGCCACACCGTGGTGGTCGACGACGTGTTCGTACCGGCGCATCTGTCCTTCGCCCGGAGCGAGATGGAGAGCGGCGCCAACAGCTGGTCCCGGCTGCCCGTCCACAACATCCCCTTCCAGGCGATCGGGGCCACGACCTTCGCCGTCCCCGCCGTGGGCGCCGCGGAGGGCGCGCTGGCGGCGGCCGTCCGCGTGCTGAAGGGCAAGCGGCTCACCGACGCGGTCCAGATCGATCTGGTCCGGGCCACGGCCCGGATCGACTCGGCGCGCCATCTGGTGGAGCAGAACGCCGCCGTGATCGACGGCCGGTCTTTCACGCCAAACTTTCTGGCACGCAATCAGCGGAATGCGTCGTTCGCCGGCGAACAGGCGGCCGAGGCCGTGACGGCGCTGGTGCGCGTGGCCGGCACCGCGGGACTGAGCGACTCGGGTGACCTGCAGCGCTTCTGGCGTGACGTCACCACGGCCACGAGTCATGTGGCACTGCGCTACGACATCACCCGTGCCGCGGCGAACTACAGTGCGGCGCTTGTCGAACAAGCCATCTGACGAAAGTCGCGTACCCGGCCGATTCCCATGCTTGAATGACCATGTGATCAGAGTCTTGCTGGCTGAGGATCTCCACATGCTACGCAGGGCACTTGTCTCCCTGCTGAGCCTCGAAGAGGACATAGAGGTCGTCGCGGAGCTTTCGAACGGCTCGGACGTCGTGGCGCGCGCGCAGGAGTGCAGCCCGGACGTGGCGGTGCTGGACATCGACCTGCCGGGCACGGACGGGATCAGTGTGGCGTCGGCGCTGCACACCACCCTCCCCGATTGCCGGACGCTGATCCTCACCGGTCTGGGGCAGCCCGGCCACCTGCGCCGGGCGGTGGCGGCCCACGCCCACGGCTTCCTGCCCAAGGACGCCGAGCCGGAGCGCCTGACCGCCGCGATCCGGGCCATCGCCAGGGGCGAGCGCGCGTTCGACGCGACGCTCGCCCTCGCCGCGCTGGAGAGCGAGCCCGCCGCGCTCACCTCCCGCGAGGTCGAGGTCCTACGGCTGGCCGCCCAGGGCGAGGAGGCCACCCAGATAGCCAGGAAACTCCACCTCGCCACCGGCACGGTACGCAACTACCTGACCACCGCGGTCACCAAACTGGGCGCCCGCAACCGCGTGGACGCCATCAGAATCGCCCGCGAGTCAGGTTGGCTGTGACCGTCAGGACCGTACGGTCGTCGGTGTCGCCGGGACGCCGTCCAGGGGCATTTCCAGGCGGAGTTCGAACCACCCGTTGTCGGTGACGCCGACGGTGAGGTGACCGCCGAGGCGTTTGACGCGGAAGGTCAGGTTCTCGATGCCGCTGCCGCCCTTGTGCGACGAGCCCTGAGCCGGCACGGTGCGGACCACGCCGTCGTTGGCCAGCCGGAACCAGACCGCGTCGCCCCGGCGCCCGGTCTCGATCTCGCACCGCCTGACCTCGCTGTGGCGCAGGATGTTGGTCAGCCCCTCGCGCAACACGGTGGCCAGCACGGTGTCCACCTCGGTCGGCAGCGTCTCGTACGCCACGCTGACCTTCGCCTGCACACCGAGCACCGCGAGCATGGCCTGGGCATCGCAGACCTCCGTGCGCAGGGACATCTTGCGGTAGCCGTGGGCGACGGCGCGGACGTCGGCGAGCGCCTGCCGGGAAATGCCGAGGACCTCGGAGATCTCCTGCCGGGCCTGGTCGGCGGGCATCGGCGTCAACCGGTAGGCGAGTTCACACTTGAGGGTGATCGTCGACAGGCTGTAGCCGAGCAGGTCGTGCAGGTCCCGGGCGAACCGCAACCGCTCCTGGGTGACCGCGAACTGGGCCAGCTCGGCACGGGACCGGTGCACCTCGGAGACCAGGTCGGTGAGCCGGGACAGCGCGAAGACGACGAGCCCGGTCAGGATGGTGGACACGGTGGTGTAAGAAACGTTCCTCCAACCGAGCCCGATGCCGAACTGCAGCACGTCCGTACTCAGGACGATGGCACCGAACGCCGCCCAGCCCTGTCGCGGATCGCGCAGCACCAGCAGCGCCGATCCCGCCAGCAGTCCGGGCAACGGCAGCCAGGCCTGCCCGAACTGCAGAAAGGGCACATAGGTCAGCAGGGCCTGCAGGAGCAGCAGGAACCACGCATGGCGGCCCAGCCGGGCCCCCAGACGAGGGGCCAGCCTGGGCAGCAGCCGCGGGAAGGAGATGCAGAACTGCAGCGCCAGCACCACCGCGAGCAGCCCCAGCGCCTCGGCCAGCAGGCCCGGTGGATGGTCGGCGGCCAGCAGGTAGGTGACCGCCACGAAGCTGAAGGCCAGCAGGATGACCGTGGTGATGGCCGCGGCGATCCTGGGTGCGAGCTGCTCGGCCGTTTCCTCGGTCTCACCGACCGGCAGGACAGTGGGTTCCATTGGTTCCATGCCGTCTCGACCGCTCCCCCGACGCGAGTCCCAGCTGGTGAAGGCGCACGATACCAGTCTTGTGACGGCCCCTCAATTCCCACAACTCCCCCGTTTACGACACGAGATCACCATGTCTCCGACACTCACCTCCACCCTCCAGTCCAGGCCGACGGCCCGCTGGAAGGCGTCCGCGTCGGCGACGGACAGGATGCGGGTCTGCAGGCCCATGGCCCGCGCCACCAGCGCCAGTGTCTGCTGGAGCGCGCCCACGTCCTTGAGGATGTTGCTGTAGGCCGTACCGCTGAACTTGTACGCGGCGCGCGCGAACCGGGCGGAGATGGCGACCAGCACGGACCCCGCCCCGGTCGACTCCGGGGCCTCGCACCGTGCCGCGCCCGCCAGACCGGCCGCGGCGCCGGGATCTCCGGTCATCCGCTCCAGGCCGTGGTCGAGCGGGTCGTAGTGGTACGCGCCCGGCGGCAGGCAGAACGCCTCCTCGTCGGCCAGGACGTACACCTCCAGCGCGTAACTGTCGTCGACACTGGGGTACGGGCGCTCGCTCGTCGGGTAGTCGGCCGGGTCGAAGCCCGCCGGCGGCAGCAGGGCGCGGACCCGCGCCGCCCGGTACAGCAGCGCGCCGAGCCGGTCGAGCGTCAGCTCGCCGTCCCCGGTGACCGGCAGGAGGCCGGGCTCCAGCACCGCGGTGAGGGGCGGGTCGGTGGCCGCCAGCCGGTCGAGGTCGGGCCGGGCGAGCGCGATCCGGTGCGCGGGGCGGGCCGGGTCCGCCGCGGCCGGCGGCTTGACCACCGGCGGCGGGGGCATCCGGCCGACCTGGGCGAAGGCGGCTCCGCGCGGCCGGCCGAGGCGCTCCCGCCGACTGCCGGAGTGCACCAGCAACTCGTCCGGTGACCAGCCTGTCAGCGCCGGATCGCGGTCCTCCGCGAAGGAGGGCTCGGCTAGCCCGTCCGCGACCACCAGGACCCCTGCGGCGACCAGATACGCCCGGACCGCCTCCACCACCGGGGAGTGGGGCGCGTCCACGTCGTCCGCCGTGCCGTCGACACGGCCCAGCATCCCCAGGACGCCGGGGTGGTGCAGGTCCACCCTGTGGTCGACGAGCGAGGACTCCACGCACAAGCCGCCCGGGGCGTGACGGATCACGGCGAAACGCGAGAGTCTGCAGGTCCGGCCCAGCAGCGGCTTCAGCCTGGTGAACCGGGCCCGTCCCGAGACCGGGACCACCGACAGCAGCGGCACCGCGCCGATGGCGAGGGTGCGCACTATCAGGTGCTGGAGCGGCCGGAGTTCGTCCAGCAGCTCCTCGACACCGCCTGGGGAGCCGGACGGCGGGGCCAGGACGTTACGGATGGCCACCGGCCCGAGCAGCATCCGGCGCACGGCCTCGCGCAGACCGGCGCTGGGCTCCTTGATCCGGAGATCCTCCCAGGGCGTCTCCAGCAGGATGGCGTCCTGGGGACCGGTGCCCAGATCGACAACGATGTCCTGCCGCAGGGACCAGAGATTGACCAATTGGGGGGCGAGACTGTCAAGGTGCACGGCTAATCCAAGGTGGGGGGATCACTGGGGCAATCGCAGGGGCAATGACACGGACGATCACAGGAACGCTCACAGGAACAGCGGGACCGGGTTGAGGTCCTCGTAGCGGGTCGGTTCGGTCAGGTCGCCCATGCGCACCGGGACGTCGTAGAGACGGCCGGGGGCGAACCGGGCCCAGTGGGGGCGCAGCCCGGGGACGACGACGCGGGCCACCGGCAGCCCGACGTCGGGACGGGTCTGGTCGAGCACGAGCAGTTCCAGTCCGGCCCGGCGGACGATCTGCTCCGCCAGGGCGACGTCCTCACGCAGATCGGCCCGGGCCCGGTACGGACGGGTGTCCGGGGTCGTCGCGGGACGCTCCGGATCGGGCAGCAGGTAGGGGAGTTCGGCGGCCCGTGCGGTGCGCATCCAGCGCAGCACCTCGGCGTCGCCGGTCCCGTAACCGTTGCCGTCTCCACCCACCTCCACGACGTACGGGAGCATCTGGTTCAGTTCGGTGAGGGCGCGGTGCAGCGCGATCCGGGGATCGAAGTGCGCGCCGAAGCCGAGGGTGATGTCCTCCTCGTTCTTGTCGGTACGGCGCGACAGCGCGACGACCGTGGGAATGCCGAGGTCGGCGGTGAGATCGAGGGCCCACACCTCACGGTGGAGGGAGGCGTGCACCATGCGCAGTTCGGCGATCCAGGGATCCGCGAAGGAGCCGAGGTCCACCTCGGGCCGGCGCAGCCGGTTGTACCACCACAGGGCTACGGCGTCCCGCTCGACCAGTTCCAGAAACCCCTGGAGCACCGCGTCCTCGAGACTGGCTCCCGCGGCCACGCCGTTGGAGGTGGCGAGGCAGTACGGACGGCCTACGAGGCGGGAGGCGCCGAAGTAGAGCAGTGCCGTGGGCAGCAGCCGGCGCCGCTGCCCGGTGAGCGACCACGCCGGGGTCCACTCGATCTCCCGGTCCTCGTCGAAGGGTTCGCAGATCTGCTGGAACGAGCCGTGCTCGGGGTTCCAGCGCCCGCGGTCGGCGAACTGCTCGGCGGCGAAGAGCTGGACGGTGTCGGGGTGGACGGCCTCCCCGCCCAGCGAACGGTGGCTCGCGCGCACCATCGGCTCGTCGCCCTGGAGATGGCCGCAGTGCCGCTCCAGCGCCTCGGCGAGCGCGCTCACCTGCGCCCGCAGCGGGGTGCTGCCCTTGCCCGCGCTGGTGGCACGCGGTCCGGCGCCCCGGCAGCGCGGGTCATGGTGGGCCAGGGCCAGGTTGTGCCCGGCGTGGAACACGTTGAGGAAGGCCGGGCCGCGCGGGTCGCGGCGGATCTCCCGGACCAGCCCGGTGAGCGGGTCCACATGATGGCCGTAGAGCCGGAGCATCTCCTCCGGACACAGCGCCCGGTGCCCGCCGCCCTCGCTGTCCGCCTTGGGCCGGGACGTCAGCACCACGGGTGCCTCGACCCGGGCGGCCACCAGAGCGGGGTCACCGCAGTCGCGGCACTGCGGGCGCCGCCGTACCGGATGATGACTGCCCGTCAGCACGAGCCCGTTCAGGGTCCACAGGGCCTCCTGGCCCGGGTGACGGTGCCCGGCCAGCCACTTGACCGCCTCCAGCACCGCCAGATGGAGCCCGGCGAGCAGGCTCGCCGGCACCGCGCAGGGGCGGCGGGGCAGCGGGCCGGAGCGGCCCAGCCCCTGCTGGAGGCCGTGCTCGACGGGGCGGCTGCGCCACAGCCGCTCGGCCAGGCAGGACCAGCACGGGCCGTCCGGCACGCCGAGGAACGGGCCGATCCAGGTCTCGGTGCCGTGGAGCTGGATCGGGAGCCAGCAGCGTCCCATCTCCCGGTACTCCCGGTCGAGTTCGCGCAGCCGGGGATCGAGATAGTCGTCGCAGGCCACCAGGACCAGCTCGGCGTCGGCCGCCGGCCCGGTGCGCAGACCGGCCGCCGCGACGGCGGCGCCCAGTGCCTCCGGGCCGACGCCCCCCACCGCCACGGTGTGCACGGTGGCCGCGGAGCGGACGGCGGCGCCGTCACCGAGACCGGCGGCGTCCCAGTACGCGCGCTCCGCGGCGTTGTCGGCCTGCCGCGCGGGCAGTTCGGCCAGCAGGTCGGCTTCGAAGAGACGGTCGAGCAGCCGCAGCGTTCGCTCGACCGGCAGCCGCCCGGACGCCTCCTCAAGGATGGCGTCGCGCGACCTGACTCCGTCCAGCAGCCCCGCGAGGTGGCAGATCTCCTCGCCGTGCAGCGTGGTGACGCGTCGCCCGGACACCAGGTAGACGGCGTCCCCGGGGACGATCTGGACCGTCAGGTGTTCCTTGAAGCCCAGGCGGAGCTTCTCCGAAGCCGACCGGATCACGTCAGGCCCCGGTGCGGTCCGTGGTGGCGGGCACCGCCGACTCGGCCCAGCACACGAAGGAATCGGTCGGCGCGGTCCACGGGCCGGCCGGGTTGTACTCCTCGATGAACAGGTCCTCGGAAACGTGCTGTGCGGCCATGGTCTTCCCCCTTCGATCGTCAGAGAACCGCATCGGGCGACGCGGTCGGTGTGACCGTGCGGTGCGCCGTCGTCCTGCCGGTCGGTGAATCCGTGGCGTCGGCGTCTGACCAGGAGTCTCGTCGAGAGGGCGAAGGCCGGGGTAGTGCCTCACTCACCGGACGGGGTGACGAATTCATGATCGCCGGATGACGGGTTCAGCAGGCTTCACCCGGGGATTGGCGGGGACCGGCTGCGGTGGCGAGGATGGATGCCGGAGCGCGACAGCGGTGACAACGATGCCGTTCGCCGCCGCGTCCGTGCGCCGCCGCGTCCGTGCGCCGACGGCCGTGCGGGCCGCGGCCCACGGGGTGTACTGCCCCGTGGGCCGCGGCCCGGCTTGCGTTACGGGTCGCGGCCGTTCAGGAGGTCTCCGCCGCGGCCTTCGGCGCCGCGCCGGCCTCGCTCCCGCCGTGCGCCGCGTTCTTACGGGGCAGCAGGAACGTCAGCAGGAGGGTGAGGACCATGCCGCCGATGAACCAGCGCAACGAGTGGGCGAAGGTGTCGGCGAACGTCAGCGCGTTGGTGTGCTTGCCCGCGTCGGCGTAGACCGCCGCGGCGTTCTGATTGCCGCTCAGGTCGGACGGGACCTTGGCGCAGCTCGGCGCCTGGACCGTCCAGTCCTTCTCCTTGGCCTGGTCGCTCGTGCACTGCACGAAGTAGTCCACGATCCGGTCCGCGCTCTGCCCGGTGACCGACACGGCGGCCAGGTCCTGGCGCAGCTGCGAGGCCGTGTCCCGGGCGTTGTCGGAGGCGTTGCCGCCCAGCGCGCCGAAGAAGATGACGCTGACCAGGGCCGTGCCGATGGCGAACCCGAGCTGCTGGTTGGTGTTGACCAGGCCGGAGGCCGAGCCCGCGTCCTTCATCGGGGCCTCGCTGGTGGCGATGTCCGGGATCGGGGACATCACCATGCCGAAGCCGAGCCCGAAGAGGGCCAGCGGGAGCGCCATCTGCCAGCTGGTGGCGCCGCTGCCGTAGTGCTCGACCACCCAGATGTAGGAGCCGAGGCCCAGCAGCACCAGCACCGCGCCGAGTTGCAGCAGCTTGCGCCCCATCTTGGCGGCGAGTACGGCGTACGACAGCGCGGAGGTGATGAAGGTGGCGATGCAGAACGGCAGGCTGGTCAGACCGGCATGGATCGGGGTCCAGCCCAGGCCGACCTGCATGTACAGGCTCCAGGACAGGAAGAACACGCCCACGCCGATGTTGAACGCCAGCTGCACGCCGAGCGCGGAGGAAAAGCTGCGCAGCCGGAACAGGTTGAGCGCGACCAGCGGCGAGCCGTCCTTGCGGGTGCGGGCCTGCTGCTGCTTGAGGAAGACGACCAGCGCGACCGGCGTCAGCGCGAGCAGGGCGAAGCCCCAGGCCGGCCAGCCCAGCTCGCGCCCCTGGATGAGCGGGAAGACGAGCAGGAAGAGGGTGACCGCGGCGAGGATCGCGCCGATGATGTCCAGCCGGAGCGCCACCGGCGCCCTGGACTCGGTGATGGTGGTCTGTCCCACGATCAGGCCGAACAGGCCGACGGGGACGTTGATCAGGAACACCAGCCGCCACTCCAGGCCGAACAGGTTCCACTCGACCAGCAGGCCGCCGAGGCTCAGCCCGGTGAGCGCGGCGAGGCCGGCCACCGTGCCGAACATGCCGAACGCCTTGGCGCGCTCCTCCGGCGGGAAGCTGACGTGGATGATGGCCAGGACCTGCGGCACCATGATCGAGGCGAAGCCGCCCTGCGCCAGCCGGGACACGATCAGCATGCCCGGGTCGACCGACACGGCGGCGGCCAGCGAGGCGAGGGTGAAGCCCGCCACGCCGATCTGGAAAATGCGCTTACGGCCGTAGATGTCGCCGAGCCGACCGCCGAGGATCAGCAGGAGGGCGAAGGCGAGCTGGTAGCCGGCGGTGACCCACTGGATGTCCGCGTAGCCGGCGTCGAGATCGTTTCGGATGGACGGGATGGCCACGTTCAGGATCGTGCTGTCGAGCATGTCCATGAACGCGGCCACGAGGATCACGGTCAGCGCGATCCAGCGCTTGGGATTGAGCTCTCCCTTCTGCTCTCCCGACGAGGTTGCTTCCAGAGCGGTCACGAGCTTCTCCTTCTATGGGGGGTGTGTGCGGCGGGGTTGTCGGTGTCAGAGCAGCACGTAGGGATGTGTGTCGCTCGGCGAGTAGGCGTGCGAGGCCACCTCCACCACCTGGGTGGGGCTGAGCGCCATGTAGCTGTGCACAAGGCGCGGGTGAACGGTGACCAGGTCCCCGGCCACCAGCACGGTGTCGACGCGCCGGCCGGTGTCGAGGTCGTAGTACGCGGCCCTCAGTTCGCCGGAGATCACGAACATCACCTCGGTCTTGTCGAGGTGGTAGTGGTTGCCGCGGCAGGGTCCGCCCGGCAGGCAGTCCCAGTAGGCGGCGAACCGGTAGGTGTCGCCGTTGGCGAACCTCACGAGATCTCCGGCGGGAGAGGAGAGCCTGCCCGGGCCGTCGCCGGGTATGACGTCACGGAATTTCGCGATGCGCTCGCAGCGGAGTTTGTCGGTGACAGCGGAGTTCATAGGGCCCCTCTCGGATCTCCCAGCTCGGAACAGGGTGCTGTGCAGCGCTGGAAGCGGCCTCGTCCGCCGCTCGAACCTCGGTCACCAGCCGGGCCACCGCCACGGCCCGCTCCTGGTGCCGCTCGCGAAGACCGCGCCCCGCGCGCGGCCCGTGCCGGACGGCGCGCGAGAACGCGCGTACGGCCCCGAGATACTGGTCGTCGGGGGGCAGGACCAGTTCCTCGGTGCCGTCCGGCCGCTCCAGGCGGATCACCGGGCGGTGGTCGGCGGGCGGCGCGTAGGCGCGCTCGACCCGGATCCGGCCCGCGCTCCCCCACAGCTCGTACGCCGACCGGTAGGCGTGCTCCATGCCGAACACCACCTGCGCGGTCACCCCGTCCGGTGCGGCCAGCAGGACCGCGCCGCCGGTGTCCACGCCGTGCACGGGGTGCCGGCGCAGCCGCGCCCCGCAGACCGTGAGCGCGGGGCCGAGGAAGAGGCGGGCGGCGAGCAGTGGATGGACGGCGATGTCCAGCAGGGCGCCGCCGCCCAGGTCCGCGTCGTAGCGGATGTCGCCCCGCGGCGGTGCGGGAATGGCGAACTCCCCTGTGAAGCTTCGTAGTTCACCGATGGCACCGTCCGCGAGCAGGTCCCCGATCCGCTGGTGCAGGCGGTGGTGGGGAAACATGAAGTTCTCGGCGAGCACCAGGCCGCGCGCGGCAGCCAGCTCGAAGAGCCGGTCGGTGGAGTGGACGTCGCCCGTCAGCGGCTTCTCGCCGAGGACGTGCTTGCCCGCCAGCAGCGCTCGTTCGATCCACCGGGCGTGCAGGGCCACCGGCAGCGGCACATAGACGGCCTCCACCTCCGGGTCGGCGAGCAGGCGTTCGTAGCCCGTCACGGCCGCGCAGCCGTACCGGTCGGCCACCTCGCGGGCCCGGGCGCCGTCCCGGCTGGCCACGGCCACCACCCGGCTGCCGGGGTCCGCCGCGAAGGCGGGCAGCACCCGGCGGCGGGCGATGTCCGCACACCCCAGGACACCGATACGCACCTGCTCCGAGCCCGGCAAGGGGGACCGCTTCATCACGGACGCCCGCTCATCCCCAGCACGTCGCGCAGGAAGCGCCCGGTGTGGCCGTCCGGCTGCCCGGCCACCTGCTCGGGGGTGCCCGCGGCCACCAGCGCGCCGCCTCCGTCTCCGCCTTCCGGACCGATGTCCACCACCCAGTCCGCCGTCTTGATCAGGTCGAGGTTGTGCGAGACCGCGAGCACGGTGTGTCCCTTGTCCACCAGGCTGTGCAGCACCGACAGCAACCGGTCGACATCGCTGGAGTGCAGGCCGGTGGTCGGCTCGTCCAGCAGGTAGAGGGTGTGCGCGCCCGCCCTGCGCTGCAGTTCGTTGGCGAGCTTGACGCGCTGGGCCTCGCCGCCGGAGAGCGTGGTCGCGGACTGCCCCAGTCGCAGATAGCCCAGGCCGACCTCGTCGAGCACGCGCAGCGGGGCCTCGATCACGGACTCCCCCGCGAAGAACTCCAGCGCCTCCTCGATGGGCATGTCCAGCACCTCGGCGATGTTCTTGCCGCGGTAACGGATCTCCAGCGTCTCCGCGTTGTAGCGGGTGCCGTTGCAGGTCTCGCAGTGCAGGAAGACATCGGGCAGCAGCTGCATCTCGATCTTGATGGAGCCGTCGCCGGTGCAGGTCTCGCAGCGCCCGCCCGCCGAGTTGAAGGAGAACCGGCCGGGCTTGTAGCGGCGCTTCTTCGCCTCCGGGGTCTGGCAGAACACCTTGCGGATGCTGTCGAAGACGCCGGTGTACGTCGCCGGAGTCGACCGGCCCGAACGCCCGATCGGCGCCTGGTCCACCTTGATCACACGGTCGACGAGGTGCAGGCCCTCGATCCGGGTGTGGGCCCCCGGCGCCGGTGCGTCGCCGCCCAGCGCGCCCTCCACCGCCGGGTAGAGGATGTCGTCCACCAGCGTGGACTTGCCGGCCCCCGACACCCCGGTCACCGCGATGAAGGTGCCGAGCGGGAAGGAGACGTCGAACCCGGCGAGGTTGTTCTCCTTCGCGCCGTACACGGCGATCCGGCGGTCCGGCGCCGGAGGCCGTCGGCTCTCGGGCACCGCGATGCCGCGCGTCCCGCTCGTGTAGCCGCCCGTCGGCGAGTTCACGTCGCCGAGCAACTGCTCGACCGGGCCGCTGTACAGCAGTTCGCCGCCGTGCTCGCCGGCGGCGGGACCGAGTTCCACCACCCAGTCCGCGGCCTTGATCATCTGGTGGTCGTGCTCGACGATCAGCACCGTGTTGCCCTGGTCCCGCAGGTCCTGCAGCGTGGCCACCAGCTTCTCGATGTCCCTGGGGTGCAGACCGGTGGTCGGCTCGTCCAGGACGTACAGCAGGCCGAACATGTCGGTGCCGAGCAGGCCGGCCAGCCGGATGCGCTGCGACTCGCCACCGGACAGGGTGCGCGCCGGACGGTCCAGAGTGAGGTACTCCAGCCCCATCCGCGCCAGATGGCCGAGCCGCTGGACGATCTCCTCCAGGGCCTGGCCCACGGCGGCACGCTCCCGCCCGGACACGTCCAGCTCCTGGAAGAAGCGCAGCGACACGGAGACCGGCAGCGCCGTGACCTCCGAGATGCCGCGCCCGGCCACCCGGACCGCGAGCTGCGCCGGGTTGAGCCTGCCGCCCCCGCACTCGCCGCAGGGGGCCGGCCGCATGTAGTTCTCCAGCTGGCCGAAGTTCTCGCCGCCGGACTTGCGGTACCGCTCGTAGAGCCAGGGCACCACCCCGGTGAACACCACGTCCTTGACCGGGTCGCCCGGCTTGTCGAACTTCCTGGCCCGGACCTTGATGTCGGTGCCGTGCAGCAGCTTGTGCCGCAGTTCCTCGGAGAGTTCCTCCCAGGGCGTGTTCTCGTCCTCGCCCTCCAGTTGCGCCACCGCCCGGGCCTTCATCCGCTCCGGTTCGGTGAACGTGGGCCGCCAGGGCGTGATCGCGCCCTCCACCAGGGAGCGGGCCGGATCGGCGACGAGGGTCGTGGGGTCCACCTCGAGACGGGTGCCGACGCCCTGGCAGGCGGTGCACTGGCCGAAGGGCAGATTGAAGGAGAAGGCCCCGTTGGTCATCTCGGGCAGGGCGGTGTCGTGGCCCTGCGGACAGGCGTCCTCGCTCAGCTCGGTCCCGCACACGGTGCAGTGCGGGTGTCCGATCCGCGCGAACACCACCCGCAGCAGGTCGTACACCTCGGTGACCGTGCCCACCGTGGAGCGCGGGCTGCGGGAGGCCGACGAACGCTGGTCGACGGCGACCGCCGAGCACAGGCCGCCGATGTGGTCCACGTCCGGCTTGTCCATCTGGTGCATGAACTGCCGGGCGAAGGTCGACATGCTCTGCAGCTGGCGTCGCTGGCCCTCGGCGTAGATGGTCGCGAAGGCCAGGGAGGACTTGCCCGATCCGGAGACACCGGTGAACACCGTGAGGTTGCGGTGCGGCAGGTCCACGTCGACGCCGCGCAGATTGTGCTCGCGGGCGCCGCGAACCTGGAGCGTCTCCGGCAGCAGGTGCGCGCGGCTGTTCGTGTTGCTCAACGGGGTCCCTTCCCTACCGTCCCGGCCTGGCGCCGGCGAGTTCTTCGACGAGGGGCACCACGGCCGCCGGGGACGGCATGGCAGCCACCTCCGCGCGCAGCGCCTCGGCCTTGACCCGGTACGAGTCGTCCTCGAGCAGGGCCCGGCAGTTCTCCACGACGGCGTCCGGATCGATCGGCTGTTCCACCATCTGGCGGGCGGAGCCGTACGCGGTGACGCGGCGCGCGCTGTCGTACTGTTCGGCGACGATCGGCTGTGGGACCAGGAGCTGCGGCAGCCCCGCAAGGATCGCCGCCATGGTGGAGCCGCCGCCGCAGTGATGGACCACCAGGTCGCACGAGGGCAGGACCGAGGCCAGCGGCAGGAAACCGGCGGCCAGCACCGCGTCGGGCAGCGGGCCCAGCTCGGGTACGACGTCGTCGGCGACCGCGACGAGCAGTTCCACCCCGAGTGCGGGCAGCGAGTTGACCAGGTCCCTGAGCACTCGGGCGCCACCGGCCGCCGGGGCCACCGTGCCCAGCGTGAGCAGCAGACGGGGGCGCGTGCGCTCGTCGAAGACCCAGGACGGCACGGTGGCCGGGGGGTCGTACTGGACGTAGCGCATCGGGACGCCGTGGCGGCCGCCGCTGGGCAGCAGCGAGGCCGGGCAGGGCTCCAGCGCCAGGTCCGGCTCGGGCAGGGCGCCCAGGCCCAGCTCGGACAGCTCCGGCGTCAGCTCGTCGGCCCCCGACTTGTCCATCTCGCGGAAGTAGCCGAGGCCGACGCCGTGCTCGATCCACGGGATGCCCTTCACCTGCGCCACGACGCCGGCCGCGTAGGTGTGCGGCTCGGCGAGGATGACGTCGGGCTTCCACTTCTCGGTGACGTCGAGGAGGCCGGGCAGGGTACGCGCCGCGAGCCTGCCGAAGCCGCGGCCGGCCTGCTCCAGCATCTGGGGCTCTTCACGCGCGAAGGCGATGGGGTTTCCCTGCCGGTCGTGGGCCATGACCTCGCGCATGTGCATCGGCCCGTAGGTCGGGATGAAGGGCAGCCCGGAGCCGTTGGCCATGGGCGCAAGGCTCTCCGGTGCGGCGACCAGCACGTCGTGACCTGCCGCGCGCAGTGCCCAGGCCAGCGGTACGACGGGACAGTAGAGCCCGTAGCTCGGGCCGGTGCTCACGAGAATCCTCATGCTGAGCACCCAACTCCCCTTCACTCGAGCCTTGCTTGAGCCGCCGCCACCAGCGCCGCTCTAGCCGGATCTCGTAGCTTCGCGGGCCATGGAGATCGAGGAGATGGCCGTGCGGGACGCCTACCGCATCCGGCCGCGAATCCACGGCGACGAGCGGGGTGCGTTCTTCGAGTCCTTCCGGGACAGGGAGTTCACCCGGGTCACCGGCCATGTGTTCCGGCCGGTGCAGACCAACTTCTCCGTCAACCACCGCGCCGTGCTGCGCGGGATGCACGGGGTGAGCCTGCCGCCGGGCCAGGCCAAGTACGTCACCTGTGTCCGCGGCGCCGTGCTGGACATCGTGCTGGACGTACGCGTCGGTTCGCCGACCTTCGGCGCGCACGACGTCAATCTGCTGGAGCCCGGCAAGGGGACGGCCGTGTTCCTGCCCGACGGGATGGCGCACGGTTTCATCTCACTGACCCAGGATTCCTGTGTGAGCTATGTGTTCGACACCCCGTACGTCCCGGGCACGCCCTTCGAGCTCAACCCGTTCGACCCGGATCTGGCACTGCCCTGGGCCTTGACGGAGGAACCGGTGGTGGCGGAGAAGGATCTTCGGGCACCGGGCCTGTCCCGGGCCGCCGAACTCGGCATCCTGCCCCGCTACGAGGACTGCCTGGCGCACTACGCCCGGCAGCGCACTGCTCTGCCCTCTGAATCCGCCTCGGAATCCGCCTCGGAATCCGCCTCTGAGTTCACCTCGGAATTCACCTCAGAATTCGCCGGAGAAAAGGAGTAGCCATGTCGGTGAACGCCGCAGAATCCACGACCGAGCAATCAGCCTTTCCCTACAAGCGCAAGTGCCCCTTCTCCATGCCCCAGGAGTACGGGCCCATGATGGAGAAGGGGTCGGTGACCAAGGTCGGCCTCACCACCGGGCTGGAGGTCTGGGCGGTCACCGACTACCACCTGATCCGCCAACTGCTGACCGACCCGCGGATCAGTTCCTCGCGCAAGCACGAGAACTTTCCCTTCTACTTCGAGGCCCCGCCGGAGTTCCGCACCGAGACCTCCTTCATCGGATACGACGCCCCCGAGCACACCACCACCCGCCGCAAGGCCGCCGTCACCTTCACCAACCGCCGGGTGCAGCAGCTGCGCGAGAAGATCGCCGAGAACGTGGACCTCCGCCTCGACGCCCTGGAGGCCGCGGGCTCGCCGGCCGACCTGCACGAGGTGGTCTCGCTCCCGGTACCGATGTCGATGATCTGCGAGCTGCTCGGAGTGCCGTACGAGGACCACGAGTTCTTCGCCATGCACGGCACCAACCTGCTCGGCGGCCACAGCACCCCCGAACAGCGCCAGGCCGCGATGGTGGAGGTGGGCGGCTACCTGGAGAAGCTGGTCGGTCTCAAGGAGCGCGAGCCCGGCGACGACCTGCTCAGCCGGGCGATCGTCGCCTACCGGGAGTCCGGCGAGGAGTACACGACGCGCGACCTGGTCAACCTGTGCCGGCTGCTGATGAACGGCGGGCACGAGACCACCGCCAACATGATCTCCCTGTGCACCATGGCCCTGCTGCGCAACCCGGACCAGCTGGAGCAGCTCAAGGCCGACCCGTCGCTGATCGGCCCGGCCGTCGAGGAACTCGTCCGCTACATCACCATCGGCGACCTGGCCATTCCCCGGGTCGCCCTGGACGACATCGAGCTCGACGGCGTGACCATCAAGAAGGGCGACGGCATCCTGTGCCTGGCCCTGCCCGCCAACCGCGACGCCACGGTCTTCGAGCGGCCGGACGAGCTGATCCTCTCCCGCGGCACCCGGCGCCACCTCGGTTTCGGCCACGGCGCGCACTACTGCATCGGCGCGGACCTGGCCCGGGTCGAGCTGGAGATCGCCCTCACCAAGATCTTCGAGCGCTTCCCGAACCTCCGGTTGGCGGTGCCCTTCGAGGACATCCGCACCAAGGAGGGCTCCGTCGTCTACGGTGTGTGGTCGCTGCCGGTCGCGTGGTGAACACGACTTGAGGGAGGGAGTGCCCGCACTCCCTCCCTCCACTGTGTGCCGTTCTGTCGCCGAGTGCGCGGCGGCCGGAGCCGTCGCGCACTCAGTAGTTGCCCAGACCGCCGCAGACGTTGATCGCCTGCGCCGTGATGGACGCCGCGGTGTCGGTCACCAGGTAGGAGACCAGGCCCGCGACCTCCTCCGGGGTCGAGTAACGGCCCAGCGGTATCTTCGCGTTGAACTTCTCCAGGACGTCCTGTTCGGAGACGCCCCAGAAGTCCGCGTACCCGGACCGGACCCGCTCGGCCATCGGTGTCTCGACGTATCCGGGACACACCGCGTTGACGGTGATGCCCGTCTTCGCCAGTTCGAGACCGACGGCCTTGGTGAAGCCGACGACCCCGTGCTTGGACGCCGAGTAGGGCGACGCGTAGACGACCCCCTGCTTGCCTCCGGTGGAGGCGACGCTGACGATCCGCCCGTAGCCGTTCTCGCCCATCCGGCCGGACGCCAGCACCTCTCTGGTCACGCGGAAGACACCGTTGAGGTTGGTGTCGATCACATCGAGCCAGAGCTCCTCGTCGAGCTGCGCGATCTCCCCGCCGCCGCCCCGGCCGGCGTTGTTGACCAGGATGTCGATACGGCCGAAGCGCTCCACGGCCGCCGCGACGGCGGCCCGCACATCGGCGGTGGAGGTCACGTCGCACGGTCCGCCGGCCACCTCCAGCCCCTCCGAAGCGAGCTTCGCCACCGTCTCGGCCAGCTTGTCGGCGTCCCGGGCGCACCCGTACACCGCGATCCCCTGCTCCGCGAGGGTCCGGGTCACCGCGAGTCCGATGCCGCTGCTTGCTCCGGTGACGAAAGCCACCCGCCTGTCACTCATCGGGGTTCCTCCCGTCTCTTCCCGTCCCTTCCCGTCCGGGCCCCTCACGCGGCGAACTTGGCGTTCACGAAGTCCGTCAGCGCCTGCGGCGTGCTCAGGTGCTCGATGTCGTCGGTGATGTCGACCCCGTACTCCCGCTTGATCAGGGCCGCGGTCTCCAGCAGGGCGAGCGAGTCGTAGCCGAGTTCACTGAACGTGGTCTCGCCGATTTCGCCGGCGAGCTGCTCCGACTCGTCCTCGCCCGCGCTGATCCGCAGAATGTCCTTGAGCCGCTCGATCGTCAGTTCCGCCATGTCCATCTCCCGTGTCGGAGGGTTGTCCGTGCTCTGAAAATCTCTTCCGGACGACTCAAATCGCGCTCGTGGACGCCTGGAAAACCGACTTCACGAGCAACGCTCCAGTAGCGCTGCCGCGGAATTCGAGCGGTCCCGTCCAGCGTGGGCGGACCAACGAATCCCAGCCAGCGAGGGTGTGTCGGACGTGATAAGTCTGAAGCCACGGGAGGACATCGGTCTTCCCAGCCGACTTGCCGATTCCGCCAAGCGGACGGCGGGCGTTCAGATGCGTATGGACGAGTTCGACGCGTGGCTGGCCGAACGGGCGGCTGCGCATGATTTCACGGTCGATCGCATTCCGTTCTCCGGGCTGCGCGGCTGGCATTTCGAGAACGACATCGGAAACCTGGTGCACGACAGCGGCCGCTTCTTCTCCGTGGAGGGCCTCTGCCTGCGCACCCCCGGGTGCGCCGACCGGTTCCAGCCGATCATCAACCAACCGGAGGTCGGAATACTCGGGATTCTCGTCAAGGAGTTCGACGGGATCCTGCATTTCCTGATGCAGGCCAAGATGGAGCCGGGCAATCCCGTGCCGCTGATGCTCTCGCCGACTGTCCAGGCGACCCGGAGCAACTACACCCAGGTCCACCGGGGTTCCCCGGTCAGGTACCTGGAGTACTTCACGGGGCGGCGTCCGGCGCGGGTGATGGCCGACGTGCTGCAGTCCGAGCACGGCGACTGGTTCTACCGCAAACGCAACCGGAACATGCTCGTCGAGGCGGACGCCGACGACGTCGTACCGCCGGCCGACGACTTCTGCTGGCTGACCCTCGGGCAGATCAACGCCCTGCTGGCCCGGGACAACGTGATCAACATGGACTCGCGCACGGTGCTGGCGTGCCTGCCCCTGGGGGGACCCGGCGCCGAGTCCGCCGACCGGTTCGGCCGGTCGCTGACCGCCTCGCGCGACCCCGACGCCGGCGCGGTGTCGACCATGGCCGAGCTGCTGAGCTGGTTCACCGGGCTGCGGACCGAATGCCGGCTCGACGCCGGCCGGCTGCCGCTGGGCGCCCTGCCGGGCTGGCACCGCGACGACAAGGAGATCAGCCGGGACGACGGCCGTCGCTTCCGGGTGGTCGCCGTCGACGTGCGGGCCGGCAACCGGGAGGTCACCAGCTGGTCCCAGCCGCTCATCGAGCCCGTCGGCACGGGCCTGTCGGCCTTCCTGGTCCGGGAGTTCGACGGGGTGCTCCACGTACTCGTGCGCGCCAGGACCGAGGGCGGCTTCCTGGACGGCGTCGAACTGGGCCCGACGGTCCAGTGCATGTCCGCCTGCGAACTGGAGGAGGAGACCTCGCCGTTCCTCGCCCGGATCCCCGCCGCGGGCTCCCCGCTGATCCGCTACGAGGCACTCCACGCCGAGGAGGGCGGCCGGTTCCTGAACGCGGTCAGCCGGTATGTCATCGCGGAGGCGGACGGGCCGGCACCCGGCGCGCTGCCCCCCGACCACGCCTGGGTGACCGTGGGCCAGCTCACCGCCCTGCTCCGGCACAGCCAATACGTCGACGTGCAGGCACGCACCCTCGTGGCCTGCCTGAACTCCCTCGGCTAGGCGGCACACGGGGGAAAGGAGCGGAAGATGGCACAGCGGCGCCCCCGTCCCGTCGTCGCGGTCATGTGGACGGTGGACGGCAGCCTCGTGCGCTGCGCCGCCGGCCTGGCCGAGGAACACGGCGGCGATCTCGTCGTCGTCCTGGTCGTACGACGGCCGTGGACCCTGCTGCTCGACTGCTCCCTGGCCGCCGCGTTCGACTCCACGGATCTCGAACTGGAGTCCCTGCTCAAGGTCGGGGCGTGCCTGGAGGGCACGGCTGTGAGGTGGACCCTGCACACGGCCTACAGCGACACCGGCAGGGCCGTCGCCGGCCTGGTCAGGAGGAGCGAGCCCGGCTGGCTCGTGCTGGGCCGCCGTCGCTGGAGGCACACCGCCAGGATGGTGGGCTCTCCCGCCCTCCCCGAGGACACCAAGGTGCTGATCGTCTGATCCGCTCTCGTCACGCGTATGAAAATCCCATACCCGGGTCCTGTGAACCTCATGCGTATTGGTGATCGCGGCAGTTCCGAGCCTCAAACAGCTTGTGCATTCTTCAAAGGGAACATCAGAGGCTGCAAAGAAGCGTCACGTAGAGGGGGAATAAGTTGCTGGAAATAAACGTGCTCGGGCCGATGGAGGCCACGGGGGCGGGCCGGTGCATCGCGCCGACGGCGGCGAAACCGCGCCAGGTCCTGGCACTGCTGGCACTGCGGGCCGGTGAGGTCGTGTCGGTGTCCACCCTTGTCGAGGAGATCTGGGGTGAGAAACCACCGCGGAGCGCACTGACGACCTTGCAGACCTACATCCTGCAACTGCGCAGACTGATCGGCCGCGTCGTGCTGTCGGGCTCGGCGAAGGACGTCCTGCTGACCCGCTACAACGGCTACCTGTTCACCCCCGAGGGTGTGATGGTGGACGCCCAGCTCTACGACGGGCTCGTCGACGAGGCCAACCAGGCATCGGAGAACGGCGACCACGTGGAGGCGTACCGGCTGGCCCGGCAGGCGCTCGACCTGTGGTCCGGGGACGCCCTGGTCGACGTACTACGAGGGGTTCATCTCAGCATCGAGGCCACGCGTCTGGAACAGAGCCGGCTGGGTCTGCTCGAGACCCGTATCGACGCCGAACTGCATCTGGGCAGGCACCACATGCTGCTCGGCGAGCTGGCGGTGCTGGTCGCCCGCAATCCGCTGCACGAGAACTTCTGCGCCAAGCTGATGGTCGCCCTCTACCGCTCGGGGCAGCGCTGGCGCGCACTGGAGGTCTACCAGCGCGTACGGACCGAGCTCGCCGACGAACTCGGGCTGGAGCCGTCGGCGCGACTGCAGCAGTTGCAGCACGCGATCCTGTCCGCGGATCCCGCGCTCGACTTCGTCGCCCCGACCGTGCTGTTCACGCAGCCGACGTGACCGGGTGCGGGAACGGCGACCGGGCCGTTCCCGCACGCGGCTGCTCATTCGGCGTCGGCGGCCTTCACGTTCAGACGTACCTCGAACAGCTCCGGGCCGGACACGGCGAGCTCCCGCAGCGCCGCGCTGTGCGGCTGGAACTCCGGCTGTGCGACCGCCGCCCGCAGGCTGGCGCCGTCCGTCCAGCGTGCGATGTTCACGTACGACGTCGGCTCGTCGAGCCGACGGTGCAGCGTGTGCTCGATGAAGCCCGGCTGTGCCGCGAAGAACGCCGAGGTCGCGGCGAAGACCTCCTCGAACCGCTCGGCCGGCCCCGTCACCTGGAACCGGTTCACGAGCGTCACGGGGACCGGGCTCGCCGCCGCACCGACCCGGGCGACGACCTGCTCGTAGCGGGCGAGCGTCTCCCCGGGGCTCGGGCCGTCGAGCGCCGCGTGGATGAGGGGCGCGATCTCGCCGTGCCGGTGCAGTCCGCTGTGCGTGAGGGCCACGGATGTCCTCCCGGGGCCGAGTGCCTCGAAGTCGACCTCGATGAAGCTCGCCTTCTCGTCGTCGAAGACCGGCTGCCAGTGGGGGCCGACACGCCAGGTCAGCACGATCCGCTTGGGGGGGTTCCACTCCACCACCGTGCCCCAGGCGATCTCGGTTCCGTCGGCTCCGACCTCGTAGTAGCGGCCGCCCTCGAAGGGCTCGATGGTGAGCGACACCCGGTTCTCGACGAAGACGTGCTTCTCGGGGAACCACTCGATCGGACGTTCGGCGAAGATGGCGAAGGCCCGGTCCGCGGGCACGTCCACCGTCACCGTCTTGCGCACATCGGGGACCTTCTGGGCCTCGGTCATGGATGCTCCTCGGGCGTTGGGATCATGTCCCCACCCTGGTCGACCCGTCTTGAACCTCGACGGAACACGGATGGAACGCGGTACGCCGGAGCGAGCGGACCGGGGTCGATCGGGGCCGTCGATGGGGGCCGTGGTCGATCGGGGGTATAGGGGTTCTCGAGGGGCCGGGGCCACCGTGGGACCCATGCGTATCCTGGTCACCGGCGCGGCCGGCTTCATCGGCTCCCACTATGTGCGGGCGATGCTGAACGGTGAGTACGCCGGATTCGAACGAACCGAGATCACCGTCCTCGACAAACTCACCTACGCCGGCAACCGGGCGAACCTGCCCGCCGAGCACCCGCGCCTGAACTTCGTCCACGGCGACATCTGCGACCGGGAGCTGCTGCTCGGCCTCGTCCCCGGGCACGAGGCCGTCGTCCACTTCGCCGCGGAGTCACACGTCGACCGCTCACTGGTACGCGCGGCCGACTTCGTGGGCACCAACTGCGTCGGCACGCACAACGTCATGGAGGCGAGCCTCGCCGCCGGTGTGTCCCGCGTGGTGCACGTGTCCACCGACGAGGTGTACGGCTCCATCACGGAGGGCCGGTGGACGGAGGAGTGGCCGCTCGCACCCAACTCGCCCTACGCGGCGTCGAAGGCGGCCGGCGACCTGATCGCCCTCTCCTACGCCCGCACCCACGGCCTCGACGTGTCCATCACCCGCTGCTCCAACAACTACGGCTCGCACCAGCACGTCGAGAAACTCATCCCCCTGTTCACCACCAACCTGCTGAGCGGCGTCCCCGTTCCGCTGTACGGCGACGGCTCCAACGTCCGCGAGTGGCTGCACGTCTCCGACCACTGCCGTGCCGTACAGCTGGTGCTGACGGGCGGCCTCCCCGGCGAGGTCTACAACGTCGGCGGCGGCACCGAGCGCACCAACCGGGAGATCACCGACCTGCTCCTCCACCTGTGCCGGGCCGACCCGTCCCTCGTCGACCGCGCTCCTGACCGCAAGGGCCACGACCTGCGCTACGCCCTGGACGACTCCAAGATCCGCACCGAGCTCGGCTACGCCCCCGAGGTCCCCTTCGAAGAGGGCCTCGCGGCGACGGTCGCCTGGTACGGGGACAACCCGTCCTGGTGGAAGCGGCCGGGGCTGCGGGCGGCATGGTCATGACCCGGTCTCGAACCACGTGGGTTCGTCGGAGAGCGCCTGCTTGATGCGGAACACCTGGCGTTCGTGCATCGGCGGCAGAGCGTCCACGTCGAACCAGCCGACCTGGACGGACTCGTCGTCGTTGACCCGTGCCTCGCCGCCGACCGCCCGGCAGCGCAGGGTGACGTCCATGAACTGGCACTTGTCGCCGTTGGGGTACTCGACCTGCCGCCCGGATCGGATCAGGACGACACGCTCGGGAACACAGTGCACGCCCGTCTCCTCCTCCACCTCCCGCACGGCGCAGTCCGCGGGCTGCTCGCCCGGGTCCGGGATGCCCGTGATCACGGTCCACTGGCCGTTGTCCGCGCGCTGTCCCAGCAGGACGCGTCCCTCGTCGTCGAAGACGACGGCGCTGACGCCGGGAAGCCACAGGAGCTGATGGCCGGCGGAGGCCCGGATCTCGGTGATGAACTCAGGAGTCGGCATGGCACCGACACTAACCGGACCTCCGCCCCATGACCCCGCTCACCGGCGCGATCGGGCGCCGATCAGGCGCCGGCACCCCGCCGGGCGCGTACGCCCGCGGCGATCGCCCAGCCCAGACCGCCCGCGGCGACGAGCACCAGGGCGATCTCCGGGAGGATCCCGAGGCGGGTCGCGGGGGTCTCGGAGGAGCGCAGCGGCACCTTCTGGACCAGGTTGTCCGCGACGAACATGCCGGTCCTCTGGGTGATCTTCCCGTCCGGCATGATGATCGCGCTCACGCCGCTGGTGACGGGCACGGTCACGGTGCGGCTGTGCTCGACGGCGCGGACGCGGGACATGGCGAGTTGCTGGTAGGTCATCTCGCTGCGGTCGAAGGTGGCGTTGTTGCTGGGCACGGAGATCAACTGGGCGCCGTCGGTGACCTCGGAGCGCACCGCCCAGTCGAAGGCGGCCTCGTAGCAGGTGACCAGGCCCACCTCGGCGCCGTCCATGGTGAACACGCCCGGCTCGGTGCCCCGGCTGAAGTCCTGGCGGACCATCGACGTCCACTCGCTGTTGATCGCGCCGATGAGCGAGCGCAGCGGGAGGTACTCGCCGAAGGGCTGGATCTGCCGCTTGTCGTAGGTCTGGGTGGGGCCCTTCTCCGGGTCCCACAGGATCTGCTCGTTGTAGAGCTTGCCGTCCCGCTCGACGACTCCGCCGACCGAGATGGGCACACCGATCGCCTTGGCGGCCTTGTCGATGACGGCGGCCGCGTCCGCGTAGGCGAAGGGGTCGATGTCGGAGGAGTTCTCCGGCCACAGCACGAAGTCGGGCTGTGGCTTCTCGCCCGCCTCGACCTCGGCGGCCAGTCGTTCCGTTTCCCGCGCGTGGTAGTCGAGCACGGCGCGGCGCTGGGAGTTGAAGTCCAGGCCGAGGCGGGGGACGTTGCCCTGGATGACGGCGACCGTCGCGGTGCCGTTCTCCGCCTTGTCGCTCACCAGGGAGCGCGAGGCCAGTGCGGCGCCGACGGGGACGGCCAGACTGAGCAGGGCCACGGCGGCGGCCGACCTGCGCACCTCACCCGTGCGCCGGCGGTCCAGGACCAGCCGGACCGTCTCGTAGAGACCGAATCCGCACAGGACGACGGCGAAGCCGAGGACGGGGGTGCCGCCGAGTGCGGCGAGCGGCAGGAAGACACCGTCCGCCTGACCGAAGGCGATCTTGCCCCAGGGAAAGCCGCGGAACGGCACACGCGCGCGTGCGGCCTCGCCCGCGATCCAGAGGGCCGCCGCCCACACCGGCCAGGCCGGCAGCTTCGAGATCTTCGCGACTCCCACACCGACCAGGGCGATGAAGACCGCCTCGATGGCCGCCAGGGCGAGCCAGGGGCCGGGGCCGACCTCGACGCCGGTCCACACCAGGAGCGGCAGCAGGAAGCCCAGGCCGAAGAGGTAGCCGAGGCCCAGCGCCGCCTTCCAGGTGCGACCGCGCAGCACCCAGCCGAAGACGGCGAAGGCCGGCAGGGCCAGCCACCACACGGTCCGGGGCGGGAAGCTCACGTAGAGCAGCACTCCTGAGAGTGCCGCCGCGGCGGCGGGGACGAGGCGCAGAAGCCGCGCGCGGCGGGAAACCGGCGTGGCCTGGGGCTCGAGCTGGTCGGGCTGGCCCACGGAAGTTGCGGTGACGGTCACTCCGGGAGTGTACGGCGGGTCACCTTTTGGCCGACAGCACGGTCCACGGGGCGCCCCGTGAGAACCGCCTCTCGCACACGCCCCCGGCACGGCTCATCCACAAACCGTCCATCAGCCGTTACGGTGTGCCAGAGCCCCGTTCGCACAGACGTCCGGGGGGCACTGGCCGGGGGGAACTGGCCGGGGGGCGACCGGGTTCGGGGGGTCGGGTGGGGTCCACGGGTTCCAGGGGGATGACGGCGGCGGCCGACGCGGGCGCCGACGGGGAGAGACGGAACGTTTCCGACGCGGCCGGCGTGGCCGTACTGGGGGCCTGCGCCGCGTGGTCCCTGGTCAGCTCGGCCGTGCACGGCGGGCGGCCCGAGGGTGTCCTGCTCGCGGTGCTGGCCGTGGCGGCCGGATACGCGACGGGGCGGATCTGCGGCGTGCTGCTGCCGGTGGCCGCGCCGTGTGCCGCGGCGCTGACCGGGCTCACCCTGACCGTGGCGCTGCCGCGGCTCGCGCCGGGCCCCGAGATCGCCGCGCCGCTGGGCCAGGCGGGTGCCACCGCCGCGGTGCTGACGCTGTCGGCCGGTGCCGCGTGCTGCGCCGCCTGGGCGACGCCCGTACCGTTGCTGCGGCTCGCTCTACGGCTGCTGGCCTGCGGTGTCGTGGTCGCGGGGGCAGCCCTGGGCTCGATCACGGCGGTCGTGACCTGCTGTGCCGTCCTGCTGTGCTCACTGGCCGCGGGCCGCATGCGCCACCGGGGGCCGGCCCTCGCCGGTCTGGCCCTCGCCACGGCCGCGGTGACAGGGCTGACCTGGGCGGTCGCCGGGAACGCCCTGCCCACCGGGCTCGCCGCGTCCATGGAGGACCAGCTCACGCCCCGCCGGGTCGCCCTCTGGCGTGACGCGCTGCACCTGGCCCAGGGTGACCCCGGGCTCGGTGTCGGACCGGGCCGTTTCGGGGAGCTGAGCGCGACGGCGGCACAGTCGACGCTCTCCGACGGCAAGCCGCACTCGGCCCCCCTGCAGCTGGCGGCGGAACAGGGTGTCGTAGGGATGCTGCTTCTCGCGGCGGCCTACTGCTGGGTGCTGTTCGCGCTGTGGCGTGCGCTCCGTCCCACGCCGGTGGTCCTCACGGCGGGCGCCGCGCTCACCGCTCTCGCGGCGCTCGCCGCGGTCGGCAACGCGCTGAGCTTCACGACGGTGTCGGTCGGCGCGGGACTCCTGGCCGGCCTGGCCACGGCCCGGCCGCTCGCCGACGAGCCGCTGTCCGGGCTGCCGACCGGATCAAGCAGGGAACGCGAGCGTCCGGCCGTCTGAGCTCCGCGGCGTCCACGAGCACGATGCCGGGCGGCTGACGTCAGACAGCCGGCCCGGGCGTCCGCGCCTCCAGCCGGGCCTTGATCACCTCTACGGCGGACTCGGCCTCGTCCACCGTGATCGTGAACGTATGACCGTCCCACAGCCGCAGCACCACACCCTCACCACGGCGTACGACGACGGCGGTGCCCTTCTCCGGACGCCAGCGGTAGCCCCAGCCGCCCCAGTGGCGCGGGGTGATGTTCGGTTCGAACTCGGCGCCGGCGACATGGGCGAGGGGGATGCGGCGGCGTGGCACACCGATGTGGCCGCAGCGCACCTCCAGCGCGTCCTGGTCGAGCTTGAGGTCGACATGGACGAAGGCGAGGGTGCCGAAGAGGACCAGCAGTCCGGCGGCGATGCAGCCGACGACGGACATGACCAGGGGTGCGGTGCCGGACGTCCAGGCGGAGTCGACAGCGAGCTCGATGCCGAGCGCCATGCAGGCGGCGCCGACCAGCGCGAGCAGCCACTGGAACCGGTTGGTGGCGCGACCGGTCCAGACGTCCGGATGCGGGGTGTCCTCGCCCGGGGGGTGAACGTGGGAGTGGTCCCTCATATACATGAGGTTACTCAGGTTTCCCTGCGCGGGTAGGGCGTCGCACAGGGTCACTGCGCCGAGTGGACGGCGGACCGGACAGGGCCTACCGGGGATGATGTCCGGTCACTGGGCGGGGCTGACGCTCTGGAGCAGCAGGCCTTCCGCGTAGGTGAGAGCGGGCTGTGGGAGGCCGCCCTCCCGGCCGCTGAGCAGGACGGTCACGGAGCCCAGGCCGGTCGCGCCGGGCTCGGTCCGGGCGCCGACGCGGCGCAGGGCCTGCGCGGCGACCGCACCGGCCGAACCGTGCAGGACTAGAGGCGGCCGACCGGGGATCTGGACGGCGGTACGGATACGGTCGGCGACCAGCTCGTAATGGGTGCAGCCCAGGACGACGGTCGTCACATCCTCGGGGGTGAGGGCGGCGGCCGCGGCGACGGCGGAGGCGATGGCCGTCTCGTCCGCGTGCTCCACGGCCTCGGCCAGGCCCCAGCAGGGCACCTCGGTGACGGTGACCCCGGCGGCGAAGTCCTCGATCAGACCGCGCTGGTAGGGGCTGCCGGTGGTGGCGGGGGTGGCCCAGATCGCCACGTGGCCGCCGCCGGCCGCGGCCGGCTTGATCGCGGGGACGGTCCCGATGACCGGGATACCCGGTTCCAGGCGGGCGCGCAGAGCGGGCAGGGCGTGCACGGTCGCGGTGTTGCAGCCGACGATCAGGGCGTCGGGGCGGTGCGCGGCAGCGGCCTCGGCCACGGCCACGGCACGGGCGGTGAGGTCCTGCGGGGTGCGCGGGCCCCAGGGCATGCCGTCGGGGTCGAGGGAGAGCACGAGATCGGCGTCGGGTCGCAGACGCCGTACCGCGGCGGTGGCCGCCAGCAGCCCGATTCCGGAGTCCATGAGCGCGATCTTCACCCGGCCACCATAGACGATGTGCTCCTGCGGCCCGGCCGGGTGGGGCAGACTGCGCGGGTGAGCGCCGTCGTGTGGATCGCCGCCGTGTCCCTGGCCGCCTGGGTGTGGCTGTCGCTCTGTCAGGGCTTCTTCTGGCGTACGGACGTCAGGCTGCCGGCCCGGCGCGAGCCGGAGGAATGGCCGCCGGTGTGCGTGGTCGTCCCCGCGCGCGACGAGGCGGCGGTGCTGCCCGCGAGCCTGCCGTCGCTGCTCGCGCAGGACTATCCGGGGCGGGCGGA
Source organism: Streptomyces sp. T028 (assembly GCF_048159505.1). Lineage (NCBI taxonomy): Bacteria > Bacillati > Actinomycetota > Actinomycetes > Kitasatosporales > Streptomycetaceae > Streptomyces > Streptomyces sp. T028. Next base: position 214,376 of record NZ_JBLRVZ010000057.1, on the reverse strand, counting down.
GGTGTTCCTCGTCGACGACGGCAGCTCGGACGGCACGGGAGAGCTCGCGCGTGAACTCGCGCGGCGGCACGGCGGGCTGCCGCTGACCGTCGGCTCGCCGGGTGAGCCGCCGGCGGGCTGGACCGGGAAGCTGTGGGCGGTGCGGCACGGCATCGCGCTGGCACGCGCGCGTGAGCCCGGGTATCTGCTGCTGACGGACGCCGACATCGCGCACGCGCCCGACAGTCTGCGGCAGCTGGTGGCGGCGGCGCACGCCGGGGACTTCGACGTCGTGTCGCAGATGGCGCGGCTGCGGGTGCGGAGCCTGTGGGAGCGGCTGGTCGTGCCCGCGTTCGTCTATTTCTTCGCTCAGCTGTATCCGTTCCGCCGGATCGGGCGGCGCGGGGCGCGGACGGCGGCAGCGGCGGGCGGTTGTGTGCTGCTGCGCGCCGAGGCGGCCGAGCGGGCGCGGATCCCGGACGCGATCCGTCACGCGGTCATCGACGACGTGGCGCTCGCGCGCGCGGTGAAGCGCTCGGGCGGCCACATCTGGCTGGGGCTGGCCGACCGTGTGGACAGCGTGCGCCCCTGTCCGAGGCTGGGCGACCTGTGGCGGATGGTCTCGCGCAGTGCCTACGCGCAACTCCGCCACAGTCCGCTGCTGCTGACCGGCACGGTGGTCGGCCTGGCGCTGGTGTACCTGGTGCCGCCCCTGGCCCTGGTCGCCGGGCTCGTCGTCGGCAGTACGTCCACCGCGCTGCTCGGCGGCCTGGCGTGGCTGGTGATGACGGGGACGTACGTACCCATGCTCCGCTACTACGGGCAGCCGCCGTGGCTCGCGCCGCTGCTGCCGTTCACCGCGTTCCTGTACCTGCTGATGACGGTGGATTCCGCCGTACAGCACCACCGGGGGCGGGGCGCGGCCTGGAAGGGCCGCACCTACGCCCGTCCGGACACCGTGACCGACGAGGGCTGAGGTCTCGGAAAGGGGCTATTTACGGCCCGGTGTCCAGTTCATGCCCCAGTTGTAGGCGTGGTCGACGGTCCGCTGCGGGCTGACGCCGCGTTCGGGCACGAGATAGCGGGCCTCGCGCTGGACGATCAGGTCGCCGCCCTGGTTGGTGATCAACGCGAGGGCGCACACGGTGGAGGGGACGGTGCACTCGTCGAGGGAGAAGTCGACCGGGGCGCCGTACTGGGGGTGCAGGGTGACCGTCGCGTGAAGGTCGGCGAAGGAGCGGGCGCCCTCGTAGACCGTCACGAAGACGAGGATGCGCCGGAAGTCGTTCCTGTGGTCGAGGTTGACGGTGAGGTTCTCGCCCTGGGCGGCGGCCCCGGTGCGGTCGTCTCCGTCGAGGTGGATGTACGGCGGCTGGTGCAGCGCGCCGAAGGCGTTGCCGAGGGCCTGGACGACGCCCTTGCGGCCGTCGGCGAGTTCGAACAGGGCGCACAGGTCGAGGTCGAGGTCGTTGTGGAGCGCTACCGCGCGGCCGTGTTTGCCGCCCCATCCGGAGAACTGTTTGCGCACCTCCCAGTTGAGGTTCACGCGCATGACGCCCGAGGTGGCGCCCTGCTTGGTGAGCGACACCGCGGGGGCGGCCTTGGTGAGCGTCACCTTGGTCAGCCGGACCGGGGCGGCGGGCGGGGCCGGCGGTGGAGGCGGGGCCTGGTGGGCGGGCGGGGGCACGGTGACCGGCGGCGCGGGCATGGTCGGCCGGGCGGACGGAGGCGGCGGGGCCGAGTGCTGCGGCTCGTCCACGGTGATGCCGAAGTCCGTGGCCAGCCCCTCCAGGCCGGTTCCGTACCCCTGCCCGACGGCGCGGAACTTCCAGGCGCCCTGACGACGGTAGAACTCGCCCAGCACGAAAGCGGTTTCGACAGTCGCGCCGGTGCTGTCGAACCGGGCGGCGACGGTGCCCCGCGCCGCGTCCCGCACCTCGATGTAGAGGTCGGGCAGCTGCGCGAAGGTGCCGCCGTCGGAGGAGGCGGCCAGGACGACGGTCTCGATGGCGGGCTCCACGCGCGCGAGGTCGACGAGGAGGGTGTCGGTCACCCGGCCGCCTGCCGTGCTCTTGCCCTCGTGACGGACCGCGCCCGAGGAGTGGGCCGGCTGGTTGTAGAAGACGAAGTCGGCGTCGGAGCGGACTTTTCCGCCCACCAGCAGCAGCGCCGAGGCGTCCGCGTCGGGCACCCCCGGCCCCGAACGCCAGCCCAGTTCGACCCGTAGCGCCGTGGTCGGCACCGGGGTGTTGGAACCCTTCGGCATCGACATGTCCGCCCCCCTCACCTTTCCGTGTACCGGGCCGCACGCCGGCACCTCTCGGTTGTCTACCCGGTCAACCTATTCCGCAGGACAGCGGAGGCCCAGGAAAGGCCCAGGAGCACCCCCCTCCCGACCCGCCGGTAACCCGCCCGGAACTCGGCTTTTACACGATCGCACCGGTTCCCGGCGCCCCTTTTTGCCAAGTTCGCTCGCATTAGGGATCCGTGGTCACCGCCGACACGGAAAACAACCCTCTTATCGGTCTCCCCAACCAGCACATCGTGGGCTTAACTTATGTGCCATGACCTCCCCCCGCTCCACCTATGGCGGCTACTACTCCGCCTTCCCGGACACCCCGATCTACGACTCGCTCGTGGCTGAGCGAGGCACCCCGCAGATCGCCCCGATCCGGGTCCCCGCCGCCTACGACATGCCGAGCAGCAGCAACCTGCCCGCGCTGCCGTCGGCACTGCCCGCCCTCCCGGCGGCCCCGCAGGCGTCCTACGGCTACCCGCAGGCGCAGCAGCCCTCGCCGCTGCAGCAGGCGCCCGCGGCGTACATCCCGCCGCAGGCCGCCGCGCCGCGCGGCTACCCGGGTCCGCAGGTGCCGCAGCAGGCGCGCCCGGCGGCCGGGATGGGCTACGAGGCGATGCGCCCCGCCGCTCCCCGGCCGGCCGCACCCCAGTACCAGGACCCGTACAACAACCAGCAGTACCGCGGCTACTGAGCCCTCCCGGGGTTGTCGGTGCCACCTGGCAGGATGACCCCATGGGGAATGCGGAGCTGCTGTCCATCCATCTGTATCCGGTCAAGGCGTGCCGGGGCGAGGCGCCCCGGGAGGCCGAAGTGGAGCCCTGGGGGCTGGCCGGAGACCGACGCTGGGCGCTGATCGACGACGGGGGAAAGGTCGTCACGCAACGCCAGCAGCCGCGCCTGGCACTGGCCGCCGCCGAGCTTCTGCCCGGAGGCGGCATCTGGCTGTCCGCGCCCGGCCTGCAGCCGCTGACCGTGGCGGTGCCCGATCCGGTGGGCACGGTCGCGCTGGAGATCTTCCGCGACAAGGTGGAGGGGGTCCTCGCCGGCGCCGAGGCGCATGCCTGGTGCAGCGCGTATCTCGGCGCCGACGTCCGCCTGGTCCACATGGACGATCCCGCGACACGCCGGCCCGTCGATCCCGAGTACGCGCTGCCGGGAGAGACCGTCAGTTTCGCCGACGGCTATCCATTGCTGGTCACCACGGTCGCCTCGCTCGACGCCCTCAACACGCTGATGGCCGACGGTGAGCACGCGGCCGAGGGCCCCTTGCCGATGAACCGTTTCCGGCCGAACCTGGTCGTGGCGGGTACCGAGCCCTGGGCGGAGGACGGCTGGTCGCGGGTGGAGATCGGGGAGGTCTCCTTCCGGGTCGCCAAGACCTGCGGACGGTGTGCCGTCACCACCACCGACCAGGCCACCGCCGGGCGCGGCAGGGAGCCCCTGCACACCCTGGGCCGCCACCGTCGGCTGGGCGGCAAGCTCGTCTTCGGCCAGAACCTGGTACCCCTCACCCACGGCACCGTCCGGCTCGGCGACCCGGTCCGGCTGATCACCTAAATTCGGCCCCCGTTCCACGAAGCCTCGACCTGCGGGAACCTCCACCGTCTGCCCAGGCGTTGTGCTGTCGTGAGAAGTTCATGAGAGGTCCCGGGCGTGGGTGATTTCGCTCTCTCTTCGCCCGGGTTCCCGCGTGAACGGCTCCGGCGGGGGTTATCACGGAGCGGGAAGGGGGTGCGGGACGGTGCGAGCGATCGGTGGAATCTGGCGCTGGCGGCACAATCCGCTGCGCCGCAGGACGGATCTGGCCGAGGCATGGGTATCGCTTTCGGCGCTGCTGCTGATCCTCCTCGTCGCGCCCGTCGTGGGCTCCCTGATCGGCGCCGTCGCCCAGGACGCCCTGCAACAGGCGGTCCGCGAGCAGCGACAGGCCCGCCACGAGATCACGGCCACCGTCGTACGGAAGGCGGGCGCCTCGCCGCTGGAGGCCGACCCCGAGGCCGCCTCCGGGCGGGAGACCCACAGCCGGGTCGTCGCCGACTGGACCGCCCCGGACGGCACAGCGCGGCACGGCACGGTGCTGGCCTCTCTCAAGACCCCGCACCGCGGGGACCACTTCGCGATATGGACGGACGCGCACGGCCGTCTCGTGGCCCGCCCGCTGGACTCCGCCACCGCGACGACACACGCGGTGCTGGCCGGATTCGGAGCGGCCCTGCTGAGCGCCGGAGCGGTCGAGGGCGGCAGGCGGCTGATCGTCTGGCGCATGGTCCGCCGCCGGTACGCCCGCTGGGACCAGGCATGGGATCGCGCGGGCCCGGACTGGGGCCGTACAGGTACCGGTAGCTGAGTCGTTCGGTCAGTGGTCAACTCACCGCCCGCGCGCACGCTACGGTGGTCCGGCCGGATGCAGCATGATTCGGCGTCAAACCCGCGTACGACGAGGTGGGGGCACAGCAACGCCATGGCACAGGGCACGGTCCAGGTGACGCACACCGGCGCATCGAGGTGGCGGCGCCGCACGGGTGAGTACGCATCGCTCGCCGCCGCCCTGGAGGCCGCGGCCGAGGGCGATGTCCTCACGATCGCTCCCGGCACCTACCGGGAGAACCTCGTCGTGCAGCGGTCGGTGACCCTGCGCGGCCCGGAGGGTTCGCCCGGCTCGGTGCGGATCGCGCCCGTGGACGGGGTGCCGCTGACGGTGTGCGCGTCGGCGGTGGTGCAGGACCTGCATGTGGAGGGCCAGGACGCGGCCGCGCCGGCGGTGCTCGTCGAGGAGGGCACGCCCGAGCTGCTGGACATGCGGATCGTCACGCGGTCCGCGACGGGCATCGAGGTGCGCGGCAACGCCCGTCCGACGGTCCGGCGGTGCACGGTGGACAACCCGGCGGGCGTCGGGATCGCGGTGGTCGACGGCGGCGGCGGTGTCTTCGAGGAGTGCGAGGTCGTCTCGGCCGGGCAGGCGGGCGTCCTGGTCCGCGGGGGCGCGCACCCCCGGCTCGAGCGCTCCCGGGTCCATCACGCCTCCGGCACCGGAATGAGCGTCACCGGCGACAACTCCGGCCTGGAAGCGGTGGGTTGCGAGATCTACGAGGTCCGCGGCAGCGGGGTGCAGATCACCGCGCGGGCCACCGCCCACCTCACGGACTGCGCCGTGCACCGCACCACCGCCGACGGGGTCACGCTCGACACGGACGCGGTGCTCACGCTGGCCGACTGCCGTATCCACGACATCCCGGAGAACGCGATCGACCTGCGGTCCCGCTCGGTCCTGACGCTGACCCGCACGACGGTGCGTCAGTTCGGGCGCAACGGACTGTCGGTGTGGGACCCGGGTACCCGGGTGGACGCCAACCAGTGCGAGATCTTCGACAGCACCGGCGACTATCCGGCCGTATGGGTCAGCGACGGCGCTACCGCCGTGCTCGACTCCTGCCGGGTGCACGACGTGCCGGACGCGCTGTTCGTCCTCGACCGCGGCTCGCGCGCGGACGTCATCGACAGCGATCTGGCGCAAGTGCGCAACACGGCCGTGTCGGTGAGCGACGGCGCGACCGCCCAGCTCGACGACTGCCGGATCCGGGAGGCGGCGACCGGCGCCTGGTTCCGTGACCACGGCAGCGGCGGCACCCTCAACAACTGTACGGTGGACGGCGTCCAGACCGGCGTGATCGTCACGAAGGGCGCCGACCCGACCGTGGAGCGCTGCACGGTCGCCTCCCCCGCCGAGGCCGGCTTCTACGTCTCCGCCGGGGGCCGGGGCACCTTCCTGAACTGCCGGGTGACCGACAGCGGGGGCTACGGCTTCCACGTGATAGACGGTTGCCGTGCGACGCTGCGCCGATGCCGTACCGAGCGCTGCGCCCGCGGGGGGTACGAGTTCGCGGAGAGCGGGCCCGACGGGGCGCCCGGTGCGGGAGCCGTGGTCGAGGACTGCACCAGCGACGAGAGCGCCGGGCTGCGGACCGCGGCCGGCCGGGAGACGGCCGTGCAGACGACCCCCTCCTCGGTGGGTCTGCTCGGTCCGATCCCCGAGCAGCGGGTGACCGTGCCGGAGCCGCAGCCGGGCGTGGCCGGGACGGAGGTGTCGGTGCGGACGTCGAAGGACGTGCTGGGCGAACTCGACGCGCTGGTGGGTCTGGAGAGCGTCAAGCGCGAGGTGCGGGCGCTGACCGACATGATCGAGGTGGGCCGGCGCCGGCAGCGGGCGGGCCTGAAGGCGGCCTCGGTCAAGCGCCATCTGGTGTTCACCGGCTCCCCCGGCACCGGCAAGACGACGGTCGCGCGTCTGTACGGCGAGATCCTCGCCTCGCTGGAGGTGCTGGAGAAGGGTCATCTCGTCGAGGTGTCCCGGGTCGACCTGGTCGGCGAGCACATCGGCTCCACCGCCATCCGTACGCAGGAGGCGTTCCAGCGGGCGCACGGCGGGGTGCTGTTCATCGACGAGGCGTACGCGCTGTCGCCGGAGGACGCGGGGCGGGACTTCGGCAAGGAGGCCATCGACACCCTGGTGAAGCTGATGGAGGACCACCGGGACTCCGTGGTGGTGATCGTGGCGGGCTACACGGCTGAGATGGAGCGGTTCCTGACGGTCAACCCGGGTGTGGCGTCCCGCTTCTCGCGGACCATCACCTTCGGTGACTACGGCCCCGACGAACTGCTGAGGATCGTGGACCAGCAGGCCGAGGAGCACGAGTACCGGTTGGCGCCGGGCACCGCGGAGGCCCTGCTGAAGTACTTCACGGAGATCCCCAAGGGCCCCGCCTTCGGCAACGGCCGTACGGCGCGCCAGACGTTCGAGGCGATGGTGGAGCGCCACGCGAGCCGGGTCGCCCAGCTGCCGGAGCCCAGCACGGACGATCTGACCCTCCTGTTCGTGGAGGACCTGCCCGAGCTGCCCTGACCCGCTCAGGTGCGCTGCGCGGGCAGCTCGGGGTGCAACCGGGCCAGCAGGTGGGCGCGTTCCTCGGCGAAGGCCGGGTCCGCCTGGTAGTCGGAGTGGCCCAGGATGGGGGCGGGCAGCGGATGCTCGGCGGTGCGGCCGTACGCCAGGGGGTCCGCGAGGGGCGCGCGGTCCACCTCGGGGCCGCAGTCGTCGCCGGTCAGCCGCACCGGGCCGCCGATGGGGTCGGTGAGCCGGTACAGGTTGCGCCAGCAGGCGATGTCCCGGTGCAGGGCGGCGAGCGCGGCCGGGCCGAAGTGGGCCGGGAACCAGCGGCCGTAGAGGCGCTCGATCGGTGAGCCGTAGGTGAGCAGGGCGACCCGTTTGCGGTCGGAGGGCTTCAGCTGCCAGGCGGCGGCCGCGGCGAGGACGCTGCCCTGGGAGTGCCCGGAGATGACGAGACGCCCGCCGGTGGCCCGGGTCCAGCTGGTCATCCGCCAGGTCAGGTCGGGCACGGCGCGCTCGGCGTAGCAGGGCGGGGCGAAGGGATGGGCGGCGCGGGGCCAGAAGGTGCCCACGTCCCAGAGGATGCCGATGGTGCGCCGGGCGGAGGCGTCCTTGTAGGCGCGGCGGCCCCAGGTGACGAACAGTATGAAGCCGAGGCCGATCAGCCAGGAGCCGAGCGCCTGCGCGGCCTGGGCGGCGCCCTGTACGAAGGGTCCGGCGGCCTCCGCGGCCCGGACCGGGGTCCTGCGACTCGCGAAGGTGCCGACGACGGCGGCCGCGCCCAGGAGCAGGGTCGTGCCGGCGGTGACGGCGACGAGGAGGGGGCCGCGGTCGGTGAGCGTGGCCATCGACCGCGTACGGGCGATACGGCCGGTGCGGGCCGGGTCACCGGGGTCGGCGCCGTACTCACGGGCCACCGCCACCCGTTCGGCCCGGGTGAGCCGCCAGGTGCGCCGGCCGAGCAGCCCGCACAGCACCAGCAGGACGACGAACAGCACGGGGATCACGGACGCCTGCCAGGTCAGCAGCACCGGCGGGCCGTCGAGGAAGGTCCCGGTGCCGTCCAGCCAGTCCGAGACCCGTTGCGACACGCCGCCGGACATCACCCCGCCCAGCGCACAGGCCAGCATCACGACGGCGGGCCCGCCGAGGCCACGCAGGGCGCACCGCTCCCGCTCGTCCCTCCCCTGGTCGGCGTCGCCCCCCGGTCCCCGGTACAGGACGTGCGCGACGGCGGCCAGGGCGAGCACCAGGGCCCCCTGGGACAGGGCGAGGGCGCCGAAGGTCGTGTCGCCCTGGAGTCGACCGGAGGAGTGCCAGCCGGGGCGGTTCCAGGCGGCGTAGACCAGGGTGAGCGCGAGGAGGGTGAGGGCGGTGAGGGGGAGACGGTGCACCAGGTGGGCGTCGAGGGTGCGGTCGAGGCGGTTCTCGCTGCGGCCGCGTCGGCACACCACCCAGACCACGGCGAGGGCGCCGACGGCGAGGGACACCTCCAGCAGTCGGCCGAGCGCGTCCAGGACGGCGGGGCCGCCGGGGCGGTGGTCCTCGCGGGCCGCCGCCGTACCGACCGCCGCGGCCACCGTGAGCAGGCCCGCCGCGGTGTGGGCTGCGCGCAGGCGGGCCACGAGGCGGCGCCCGTACCAGAAGCCGGGGCGGCTCAGCGCGGTGTGGGCGGGGCCGTGTTCGGGCTCGGCGGCTCGGTCGAGGGGCTCCTGGGACTCGTACGCCCGCCAGGTGCGGTGGGAGAGGTACCAGAGGAGGCCGGTCAGGGCGGTCGGGACCAGGGCCGCCAGGGCGAGGCGGCGGCCCGGTGGGCTCCACCAGCCGCCGTGCGAGCCGCTGGGGGAAAGGAAGCCCAGCCAGGAGTGGCGCGCGGCGCACGCGCGCGTGCCCGCGCACTGCCAGGCGGTGAGGTCCAGGGCGACCTCGCAGGCCGCGGCGACGAGCAGGACCGTCAGGCTGAGGCCGGCGAGCCGTACGAGCAGACCGTACAGGCGGACCGCGCGCGTGCCCTCGCGGGAGGCCGGGCGCATCCAGTGGGCGAGGTTGACCACCATGAACGGCAGCAGTAACAGCCACAGGGCGCGGGTGCCGTTGCCGGAGGTCAGGTTGGACCAGACGTACGCCTCCGGGACCGGCCGTCCGTCGTGATCGCCGGACGGTGTGTTGGCGTCGGCCGCCGGGGCGTCCGCGTCGGCGTCCTCTGCGCGCCGGTAGACCGCGGCCGTGTCGTCGCCGGTGATCCGCACGGTGCGCGGATCGTTCAGCATCTTCTCCGGCCTGGCGCCGCCCACGCCGTGGACCAGGAGTTCCAGGGCCGCTCTGCCCGTCGAGGAACGTTCCACTGTTCGCGCTTCCCCCATGACACGCCGCTTCCATGTCTGTCGTGCGGGCTCAGGATCTCCGCTGCGGCGTGCGTCCACACCTGTGCGCACCGAATCTCCCCGATACGTGTCTCCCCGATCCGGGCCGCACAGGAACATCACAGCCGCCTGATGGCATGCACGCGTCGGGGTGCTGGCACAGTCGGGGGCCTGTCGTGCGAGGATGGGACGCCCGCGCACCGGTGACCGGTGAGAATGTTCTCGTCGCAGCAGGTGAACGGGCCTGTGGAGCCGTTCGAGGAAAGGACCGGAGCGTACGTGAGCGAGAATCAGAACCTCCTCGCGGAGCAGCGCCGCGCCCTGATCCTGGACGAGGTACGTCGCCGGGGCGGCGTCCGTGTCAACGAGCTGACCCGCAAACTCGGCGTGTCGGACATGACGGTCCGCCGCGACCTGGACGCGCTGGCCCGCCAGGGCATGCTGGAGAAGGTGCACGGCGGCGCGGTGCCGGTGGTGGAGGCGAGCACGCACGAGCCGGGCTTCGAGGCGAAGTCGGGGCTGGAGCTGACCGCCAAGGAGGACATCGCGCGGGCCGCGGCGGAGCTGGTGGCGCCGGGCAGCGCGATCGCGCTGTCGGGCGGTACGACGACGTACGCGCTGGCGCATCAGCTGCTGGAGGTCCCGGACCTGACCGTGGTGACGAACTCGGTGCGGGTGGCCGATGTGTTCCACATGGCACAGCGCTCCTCGGGTCCCCGGCAGGGCGCGGCGACGGTGGTGCTGACCGGTGGGGTGCGCACCCCGTCCGACTCGCTGGTGGGGCCGGTCGCGGACCAGGCCATCGCGGCGCTCCACTTCGATCTGCTGTTCCTCGGGGTGCACGGGATATCCACCGAGGCGGGGCTGTCGACGCCGAACCTGGCGGAGGCCGAGACCAACCGGCGCCTGGTGCAGTCGGCACGCCGGGTCGTGGTGGTCGCCGACCACACCAAGTGGGGTGTGGTGGGCCTGAGTTCGTTCGCGGCCCTGGAGCAGGTCGACACGCTGGTCACGGACGCCGGGCTGCCGGGTGCGGCCCGCGCGGAGATCTCGGAGCATCTGCGGCGGCTGGTGGTGGCCGGCGAGCCCGGTGCGGGGGAAGACATCTGACGGGGTGACGGCTAGGGTGGCGGGGCCGTCGACCTAGGGGGTCCGTGTCGCCATGGTCCGTCGTCTGCGTGCCGAAGGTCTCGACTTCGTCGGGGCCGCTCCCGTACGGCTGGTCTTCACCCGTGAGCTCGCCGCTCCGCCGGAGCGGGTCTTCCACGCGCTGGCCTCGGACGTCTCCGGCTGGGCCGACTGGTTCCCGGCCGTCGCGTCGGCCGAGCCGCTCGACGAGGGGGCGGGGCGGGACGTACGGCTGCGGGGCGGCACGCGGTTCCGGGAGACGGTGCTCGCGGCGAAGGAACCCGAGGTGTACGCGTACCGGGTGGACGTCACCAACGCGCCGGGGCTGCGGGCGCTGGTCGAGGAGTGGCGGCTCACGCCCGGCGGCGCCGGGACACGGGTGCGGTGGACGTTCGCCGCGGACGGGCCCGCCCTGGTCAGGGGTGTGCTGCGGCTGGCGAGCCCGGGCCTCGGGCGTTCGTTCCGGGACGCGATGACCCGGCTGGAGCGACGGCTCGCGACAGGCGCGTAGAACGGCGCGCCCGGTTCATTCCGGCCACACCCCCGTCGCCAGCATCGACTCGATGGCCGCCGTGTAGGGCGCGATGTCCAGGCCCTGTTCGGCGAGCCAGGCGTCGGAGTAGTACTTGTCGAGGTAGCGGTCGCCGGGGTCGCACAGCAGGGTGACCACGCTCCCCCGCCGGCCGTCGGCGACCATCTCGGCGACGATCTTCAGCGCGCTCCACAGCCCGGTGCCCGTGGAGCCGCCCGCCCTGCGGCCGATCGCCTGCTCCAGGGCCCGTACGGCGGCGACACTGGCCGCGTCAGGGACCTTCATCATGCGGTCGACGGCGCCCGGCACGAAGCTCGGTTCCATACGGGGCCGGCCGATGCCCTCGATACGGGAGCCGCAGTCGCAGGTGACGTCCGGATCGCCGGTGGTCCAGCCCTCGAAGAAGCACGAGTTCTCGGGGTCGGCGACACAGATGCGGGTGTCGCGCTGGGTGTAGTGGACGTACCGGGCGATGGTCGCGGAGGTGCCGCCGGTGCCGGCCGTGGCGACGATCCAGGCGGGCTCCGGGAACCGCTCCGACTCCAGCTGGCGGAAGACGGATTCGGCGATGTTGTTGTTCCCGCGCCAGTCCGTGGCCCGCTCGGCGTAGGTGAACTGGTCCATGTAGTGGCCGCCGGTGTCCGCCGCGAGGCGGGCCGACTCCTCGTACATGGTGCGCGGGTCGTCGACGAAGTGACAGCCGCCGCCGTGGAACTCGATGAGGCGGATCTTCTCGGCGCTCGTGGTGCGGGGCATGACGGCGATGAAGGGCACGCCGATCAGCTTGGCGAAGTACGCCTCCGACACGGCGGTGGAGCCGCTGGACGCCTCGATCACCGGGCGGTCCGGCCGGATCCAGCCATTGCACAGGCCGTAGAGGAACAGCGATCGGGCGAGGCGGTGCTTGAGGCTGCCGGTGGGGTGGGTCGACTCGTCCTTGAGGTACAGGTCGACGCCCCAGCTGTCGGGGAGCGGGAAGCGGAGCAGATGGGTGTCGGCCGAGCGGTTGGCGTCGGCCTGGACTCTGCGGACGGCTTCTTTCAGCCAGTCGCGGTAGAGGGTGTCGCTGCGGTCGACGTCGAGGGTGGTACCGGTTCCGGTCTGCTGGGGGGTGGTCACGGCAGGAGCTCCTTACGCGCGTCGCGCCGACGGGCGCCCGAGGCGGCCGGCACACCGATCATAAGCACCTTCCGTACCGCTTCTCACCTGCATAAACACACCTTTGGGGGCCTCAAAGGCGGCCCTGGGGAGCGGGTGCGGGCGCGCGGGGGGCGCATTCGCGCGAGTGCTCCTGAAGGCCGGGGTCGGCGTGTCATACGTACTGGTGCTCGACGCCGGGCGCGGGCAGACTGCACCGGGCGGGGCGGAGCTCCGGGTCAGGGCGTACGTCCCTGGACACGGGCGCGGGTCCCGGACGGGGGCGCACACTGGATCACGGACACGACGAGTTCGCTCACGCGAGTACGACCGCAAGGGGGCGGGGAGGCATGGCGGAGCCGGAGTTCACGGCGACGGGCGTGCGGATCGGGAAGAGACTGCGCTCGCTCACCCGGGCCGGGCAGGTCCGGATCAGCGGCGGCAGGCTGGAACTGCTCACCAGTTACGGCAGCGAGATCGACAGCGCGCCGGTGCAGGCGGTCCGCGCCTCCCGGCCCTGGTTCGCCCCGGAGGACCGGGCGCTGGCGGACCTCAACGGCAACCGGTACCTGCTGACCCTCGGCGACCACGACCCCGCGCCGGGCGAGCCGGGGCCGCCCGCGGCACGCCGGTTCATCGAGGCCGTACGGAAGGCGGCGGGACGCCCCCGCTGAAGCAGCCCCGGGCAGTGCGAGTTGCGCCGCGGGACCCCCTGAGTCACGCTGTTCTCACGTCACTCTGGGTTTACCGGCGATAACGCTGCGAACCAGCCCGCCGGCCACAGCAGGCGGCCGCCTTGCGCAGCAGCTCTGCTCGATCGATCCGAACTCCGTGTTCTTCCGGACCTCAGTCGGGGAGTCGCAGCCGTGATCAGCAACCCAAGCAGGCACTGCACGGTGGAGCTCCAAGCCCTGCCGTCGCGGATCGGCCAGGTCCGCAGAATCGTATCGGCGCAGTTGCGCTACTGGCATCTCGATCCCCTCATAGACCGGGCCGCGCTCGGTGTGACGGAGCTGTTGACCAACGTCCACCTGCACGCCCGGCCCGACAAGACGTGTGTCGTGGAGATGGAGCTGCTGCTGGACCGGCTCACCGTCTCCGTGCGCGACCGTGATCCGCGGCTTCCGGTGCCGGCTGACGTCAAGGACACCGGGACGCTGGCCACCTGCGGGCGTGGGCTCGCCATGGTGGCCGCGATGAGCGAGAGCTGGGGCGCGCGGCCGGACGGGGAGTCCGGCAAGGTCGTCTGGTTCACGCTGCCCGCGTCGGTCGCCACGCCGGAGCGGTCGGCGCGTCCGCCGCGCCGTACGCCCCGGGAACAGGTCGCGCCCCGGTTCGCCGACGTCGTCGCCGTCGACGCGCACCGGCCCGCCCATGCTCCCGCCCGGTCCGCCGTCGTCGGCTGACCGGGCGGTGACCTGCCCTTTCCGGTAAGTCGGGCAGGCCCGCCGGGAGCCTCTCCGGCAATCCCCGTCGGCGCAGCCGCGTAGCTGCGGGCAGTCGTGCCGCTGGGGCGATGGAGGTCCCCCCGCTCATGGGGGTCCCTCCCGCTCGAGCGAAGCCGAGAGTGGGGGAGAAGCCGAGAGTGGGGAGGGTGGGCGCAGCGGCACCCCGCAAACGCGGGCAAGTCATTCTGTGGCGACGGCCCGCAGCACGTCCAGGCGGGCCGCGCGGCGGGCCGGGCGCAGACCGGCGAGGGCTCCTGCGGCGAGGCCCATGAGGGCGACCACGGCGAGCTGGGCGGGCGGCAGCGCGAAGGCGAACGCGCTGTCGCTCGCCCCGTCGGAGGCCGTCACCAGCACCCAGCCGAGGAAGGTGCCGAGCGCCAGGCCGCCCGCCGTGCCGAAGGCGGCGACCAGGACCGACTCCCAGCGGACCATGGCCCGCAGCTGGGACCGGGTCTGGCCGACGGCCCGCAGCAGACCGAGTTCCCGGGTGCGTTCGTGGATCGCCAGCGTCAGGGTGTTGGCGATGCCGAGGAGCGCGATGAGGACCGCGAGGGCGAGCAGGGCGTAGACGAGGGTGAGCATCATGTCGATGCCGCCGGCGGACGACGTCGCGTACGCGTCGCGGGTCTGGACCTCGGGGTTGCCGTAGTGCGCGGCGACCTTCTCGACGGCCGCCTCGCCCTGTGCGGTGCTCACGCCGTCCTTGAAGGAGACGGCGATCAGGGTGTCGGCGTCCTGGGTGCGGTGCGGGGCCCAGGCGGCGCGGGTGATGACGTAGTCGCCGGCGAGTTCGGACTGCCCGTAGACCGCGCGGACGGTGAAGATGCGCCGCTCGCCGTCGGCGAAGACGAGCCGGGCCGGGTCGCCGACGCGCAGGCCCTGGCGGTCGGCTTCGGCGCGGGTGACGGCGAGTCCGTCAGTGCCGAGGGCGCGCAGGTTCCCGCGTACGGTGCCGAGGTCGAAGGTGCGTGCCAGGGCAGCCGGGTCGGTCACGGTCAACGCCCGTCCCCTGCCGTCGACTTCGGCGACTCCGCGGCCGAGTCCGACGGCGGTGTCGACCTCGGGCAGCGCGCCGATCGCGGGGGCCAGCCTCGGGCTCAGCCCGCTGCCGCCCGCGCCGAAGGAGGGGGTGCTGACGGCGACGTCGCCCGCGAAGGACCGGGAGACGGTCTGGTCCATGGTGGCCTTCAGGGAGGCCCCGAACACGGTGAACAGGGACACCACGGCCACGCCGATCATCAGCGCGCTCGCGGTGGCGGCCGTCCGCCTGGGGCTGCGCAGGGCGTTGCGCCGGGCGAGGCCGCCGGTGACTCCGCGCAGCCGGTCGAGGGGGCTGCCGAGGACACGTACGACGGTGCCGGAGGCGACCGGGCCGAGGACGACGAAGGCGACGAGGGCGAGGAGGGCGCCGAGGCCGGCCAGCCACACGGACGGCGAGACGAGGACGCCGGTCAGGGTCACCGCGACGGCCACGGCGAGCAGTCCGGTACCGAGGACGGCACGCGGCCGGGAGGCGCCGGAGGTGTCGACGGCGCTCTCGCGGAGCGCGGCCAGCGGGGCGGTGCGTCCGGCGCGTACGGCGGGCAGCAGCGCGGAGCCGAGGCAGACCAGGACGCCGACCGCGAGGGGGATGCCCAGCGACAGGCCGCCGATCACCAGGTCGCCCTCGGGGAAGGGGAATCCGATCGCCGGGAACAGTGCCTGGAGCCCGGCCGCGATGCCGATGCCGCCCGCCAGTCCGGCGGCGGAGGCGGTCACGGCGACGACGCTCGCCTCGGTGAGGGTGGCCGCGGAGATCTGACGGCGGGATGCGCCGAGGGCGCGCAACAGGGCGTTCTCACGGGTGCGTTGGGCGACGACGATCGCGAAGGTGTTGTGGATGGAGAAGGTCGCGACGAGCAGGGCGACTCCGGAGAACACCAGCAGGAACGTGGTGAAGACCGTGAGGAACTGACTGGCGATCATGTCGGTGTTCTCGCGCGCCGACTCCTGCCCGGTAATCGCTTCAACACCCTTGGGCAGTACGGGAGTCAGCCGGTGGACCAGCTCGGTCTGGCTCACTCCGGGGTCGGCGCGGACCACGATGCCCGTGGCCTGGCCGGGCCTGGCGGTGAGGTACTTCTCGGCGTCGGCCCGGGTCATCCCGGTGAAGGTCACCTGGGCCATGCCGTCCTCGCCGCCGAAGGTGGCGAGCCCGACGATCGTCACGCGCACCGGGTCGGGGGTGCGCAGGACGGTCGTGTCGCCGATCTTCAGTCCGCCCTTCTCGGCGGTGCCCCGGTTGACGACGACCTCGCCGGACCGGGCGGGGACGCGGCCCTCGGCGAGCCGGTACGGGTTGAGCTTCGGGTCGGCGATCCAGTTGCCGGCGAGGGTGGGCGGCCCCTGGCCGCCGATCGGCTCGCCGTCGCTGCCGACGAGCTGTCCCGCGCCCTGGATGTCGGGGACGGCGGCCGCCACGCCGGGGACCTTCTCGACGGTCTCGGCGAGGGAGGTGCTGACCGGTCGGCGTACGCCCTGGCTCTCGCCGGGGGTGGTGATGGCGTCGGCGCCGCGTACGACGGCGTCGGTGCCGGCGGTGGCGCTGCCGAACATCGAGTCGAAGCTCGCGCGCAGGGTGTCGCCCATGACGAGCGTCCCGGCGAGGAAGGCCACACCGAGGAAGACGGCGAGGAAGGTGCCGGCGAAGCGTCGCCCGTGGGCGCGCAGGGAGGAGAGGCCGAGGCGGAGGGACGCGTTCATGACGGCACCTCGAACGCTTTCACGCGGTCCAGGACGCGGTCGGCGGTCGGCGACCGCATACGGTCGACGAGCCGTCCGTCGGCGAGGAAGACGACCTCGTCGGCGTGGGCGGCGGCCACCGGGTCGTGGGTGACCATCACGACCGTACGGCCGGTGTGACGCACGGTCCGGGCGAGGAGCCCGAGGACCTCTCCCCCGGAGCGGGAGTCGAGGTTGCCGGTGGGCTCGTCGGCGAAGACGACGTCGGGACGGCCGGCGAACGCGCGGGCCACGGCGACCCGTTGCTGCTGTCCGCCGGAGAGCTGCGAGGGCCGGTGGTGGAGCCGGTCGCGCAGACCGACGACGTCGACCAGGGCATCGATCCAGTCGGCCTCGCCCCGGGCGCCCGCGAGGTCCAGCGGCAGCCGGATGTTCTCCTCGACGGTCAGGGTGGGGACCAGGTTGAACGACTGGAACACGAACCCGACCCGGTCGCGGCGCAGGAGCGTGAGGCGGCGGTCGTCGAGGGCGCCCAGTTCGGTGTCGCCGATGTAGGCCGCGCCGGAGGTGAGCGTGTCCAGGCCGGCCGCGCAGTGCATCAGGGTGGACTTTCCGGAGCCCGACGGGCCCATGATCGCGGTGAACCGTCCGGCCGGGAAGTCGACGCTCACCCCGTCCAGGGCCCGTACGGCGGTGTCGCCGACGCCGTACACCTTCACGGCGTCGGCGACCCGGGCGGCCGTCGTGAGGGCGGTCGCGGTGGTCACAGCGCACCCCCCTTCCGGCCGAACTGCTCGTCGAGAACGGACAGCCGGCGCCAGTACTCGTCCTCGTCGATCTCGCCGGAGGCGAAGCGCCGGCCGAGGACGACGAGGGGCGAGTCGCCGGTGGGCCGGTCGACGGGGTTCCAGGGGCCGCGCCGACCGCGCCACACCGTGCGGCGCAGCAGGGTGACGACGCCGACGACGACGGCCGCCCAGATCAGCGGGAGGAACAGGATCCAGGGGCCGGGGCCGCCGCCGTCCCAGTTCGCCAGGGTGTTCATCTCGGGTCATCTCCTCGGTGAGGGGCCTTCGTGCTGCGATGCCTCGAGAATCCCGCCGGGAGGGGGCCCGGGTCGTCGTACGGCCAGCGGCAGTGCGGGTACCTCCCGGGGAGTACACGTGGGGTCCCGGAACTGCTCCGGGCGGAGAGCGCGGGTGGCCCGATCGTGTCGGTCCCTGTCCCGCCGGGGCGCTGTCGGTCGCCGTACGGTCCGCGAGCATGGCCGGTGACAGAGACCCGCGGGTGAGGAGTGGTCCGGCCATGGCCCTGGAGATGCGTGAGCGCTGCGAGCGCTGTATGACGGCCGCTCTGCCGCCCGACGGGCCGGCGCTGATCTGCTCCTACGAGTGCACCTTCTGCGGGCCGTGCGGGGAGGCTCTGCGGGGTGTCTGCCCCAACTGCGGCGGCGAGTTGGTGCACCGGCCGCGCCGAGCCGCCGGGGTGTGACGGCTCGGGTCGCGACCCGGAGATGCTGCACGTGCCTCAGGCGGACGGCTTCTCGTCGAAGCTCGCGAAGTAGGCCGCGGCCATGTCCTCGTCGCCGTGCCCCTGTGCCGCCGCGCGCTCCAGGCGTTCCGCGCTCGCGGCCGCCACGTCCAGACGGACACCGTTCGCGCGGCCGGCCTCGACGATGAGACGGGCGTCCTTGGCCGCGGTGTCGACCGCGAACTGGGGCGGGGAGAGGCGGCCGTCGAGGATCATCCCGGCCTTGGCCTTCAGATAGCCCATGTCCAGCGGGCCTCCCTCGATGAGCCCGAAGAACGCCTCCGGGGCGACGTCCAGGGACTGGGCGAGGGCGAGTACCTCGCCGGTCGCGGCGGTCGCGGCGATGACCCAGCTGTTGGCGACCAGCTTCAGCCGGGTGGCGCTGCCCGCGCCGCCGTCCTCTCCGGTCCACACCGTGCGGGCGCCGACCGCGTCGAAGACGGGCGCGACCGCGTCCCGGTGCTCGGCCGGGCCGGCCGCCAGGACCGTCAGCTGCCCGGCCTCGGCGGGCTGGCGGGTGCCGAGCACCGGCGCGTCGAAGAAGGCGAGGCCGTGCTCGTGGGCGAAGGCGGCCAGGTCGCCGATCGCCTCGATGCCGGCGGTGGTCGACTGCACCCAGGCGGCGCCGGAGCGCAGGGCGGGAGCGGCCTCGCGCATGACGTCCAGGGCGGCGGGGCCGTCGTACAGCATGGTCAGGACGACGTCGGCGCCGCGGACGGCCTCGGCGGGGGTGTCGGTGACGGTGACGCCGTCGGCGGCCAGCGGCTCGGCCCTGGCGCGGGTGCGGTTCCAGGCGCGGACGGCGTGTCCGGCGCGGACGAGGTTGCGGGCCATGGCGGCGCCCATGATGCCGGTGCCGAGGACACTCACGGTGGTCTTGTCGGTCATGCCGTCAACCTACTTCGAACCACCGATCCGGCTCATCGGGCGCCGCGCGAGCCGCCGTTCGGCGAGGACGACACTGCGCAGCTCGGTGCCGTCGGCGACCTCGTCGTAGATTTCCGCGACGATCTCGCGGGCCGGTGCGTACGTCGCCGTGTACGCACGGTCGAAGACCTCCCGTCCGGCCGGGTCGAGGTCCTCGCGCACCGCCCGCAGTGCGGACCGGGAGATCGTGCGGGCGATCGGGCCGGTGACGTTCTCGCAGGACTTCTCGTACGCGGTGATCTCGTCGTCGCCCGCGAGCCGGTAACGCCCGTACAGGCTCTCGACGATGGTCAGGCGCTGCTGCCGGACCTGCTGGCGCCGCTGCGGGCGGCGCATCCGCAGGTCCGGCTCGATCTGCGGACCGGGGGCGCCGCGGTGGCGCCGGCCCGGCTGGACGAGGGCGAGGTCGACGCGGCGGTGGCGGGCATCCCGGCGCGGCTGCGGAGGCGCTGGTGAGCCGGACGGTGGCGGTCACGGAGCTGGTGTTCGTGACCGCGCGGGAGCGGCCGGACGACGGGCTCGACGGGCCGTTCGTGCTGCCGCAGCGGGGGCTGGTGCGCGAGGCGGCCGACCGCTGGTTCCGGGCGCGCGGCCGGACCCCCGAGGTGGTCTGTGAACCGGACGGCCATGAGGGGCTGCTGGCGCTGGTCTCCCTGGGCTGCGGCACGTGCGTGATGCCGGGGCTGGTCTGGTCCTGGAGCACAGCGCGGTGCGGGAGCGGCCGGCGGTGGTGCCGGCGGCCGGTCCGCCGCCGGAGCCGTTCCCGATCGGGCTGTGTGTGCGCAGGGCGGATCTGCGCAGGCCGGCGGTGGCGGCGTTGTGGAGCCCGATGGGGCCGTGAGGTAGAACGCTGTTCAGGCCACGCTCAGCGCCCCGAGTGGATCGTCCAGCACCGGCTGCCAGGCCAGTTCCGCCGCGCCGACCAGGCTGTTGTGGTCGAGGGTGCAGGCGAGGATGGGGACGCCGCCGCTGCGGCCCCAGAGGCTGCGGTCGGCGACGACGGCGCGCAGCCGGTCGGGGTCGGCGTCGAGGAGGGTGCGGTGCAGTCCGCCGAGGATGATCCGGTCGGGGTTGAGGATGTTCACGAGGCCCGCGAGTCCGAGGCCGAGCCGGTCGATGAGGGCCTCGGCGGCCGTGCGGACGATGGGGTCGCCGTACTCCTCGCGGATCAGTTCGTTGGCCTGGTGGAGCAGTGAGCCCTCGGGGCCGGGCTCGCGGCCGGCGGTCGTCAGCAGGGCCAGCGGGTCGGCCTCGACGTCGAGGCAGCCGCGGCCGCCGCAGTGGCAGGGGCGGCCCTCGGGGTTGACGGTGAGGTGCCCGACTTCGAGGGCGAGCCCCGAACTCCCCGTGTGCAGACGCCCGTCGAGGACCAGTGCGCCGCCGACGCCCCGGTGCCCGGTGGCCACGCACAGCAGGTCGCGCGCCCCGCGTCCGGCGCCGTGCCGGTGTTCGGCGAGGGCGGCGAGGTTGACGTCGTTGCCGACGAAGGCGGGGCCGGTGATCCCGGCGGCCCGGACGCGTTCGGCGAAGACCTCGCGCACCGGCGCCCCCACCGGCCAGGCCAGGTGGAGCGGGTTCAGGGCCAGGCCTTCGGGTTCGGTGACCGCCGACGGCACGGCGAGCCCTGCGCCGACGCACCGGCGGCCGGTCCGGCCCAGCAGCTCCGCGCCGGCGTCGACGGCGGCGCCGAGGACCTTCGCGGGATCGGCGTCCACGGCCTCGCAGCTGGGTGTGGTGGCGACGATCCGGCCGCCGAGGCCGACCAGTGCGGCCCGGAACCCGTCGGCGTGCACCTGCGCGGCCAGGGCGACCGGGCCCTCCTCGGCGAGTTCGAGCCGGTGCGAGGGCCGGCCCTGGGAACCGGCGGCGGCACCGGGCCGCGCGTCCACCCTGATCAGCCCCAGCGCCTCCAGCTCCGCGGCGACCGCGCCGGCCGTGGCACGGGTGACGCCGAGTTCCGCGGTGAGCACGGACCGGGTGGGCGCCCGCCCGGTGTGCACGAGCTCCAACGCGGGCCCGAGGGCACCGCGCCCCCGGTCCAACCGCGCCCTCGAGGTGGTCCCTTCCCCCTTCGGCCGGGGGTCCGCCTTGCCGCTCATGAGGGGGAGTCTCCCATGATCCGTTACTCAGTCGCCGCCGGGGAAGCCACCGGGTGCGTCGACCGGGCGCGGGGGTGCGCCGGTGAAGCCGCTCACCCGCAGCGTGATGTTCAGCCGCCCCGTCAGGCCCAGCCCCGCCGGTGCCGTACCCGGCAGGACGCGCGGCACTCCGTGGTACGCGAGCCGGGACGGTCCGCCGAACACGAACAGGTCGCCGCTGCGCAGCTCCACGTCGGTCCAGGGCCGGGTGCGGGTCTCGGTGTTGCCGAAGCGGAACACGCAGGTGTCGCCGAGGCTCAGGGACACCACGGGCGCGTCGGACTGTTCGTCGGCGTCCCGGTGCAGGCCCATACGGGCGTCGCCGTCGTAGAAGTTGATCAGCGCGATGTCGTACGGGGCCGCGCTCGCCGCCCGCGGTCCCAGCGCGTCGGCCACCGCGCGCCGCCCCAGCTCACCGAGCCAGGACGGGAAGGGCTTCACCGGCGTACCGTCCCCGTCGACGACCGTGCGGGCGTAGGCGTACGGGTACCAGTGCCAGCCCAGACAGACCTGGCGGGCGGTCATCGTGCCGCCGCCGGGGGTGCGGACCGTGCGCAGGCCGGCCGGGGGTCTGGCCCACGCGCGGCAGGCTTCGAGGAGCTCGCGCTGGCGGTCCGCGTCGAGCCAGTCGGGCACGTGGACCGCGCCCGGCGCGATCCGGGCACGCTCCCGGGGAAACAGCTCGCCGTCCATACGGCCATCCTCCCCCACCGCACCGACACCGGGTCTGAGCTGCGGTTGGGCTAGCCTGGGGGCACCATGAACGACCGTATGACGACGCCGTGGGGCGAGGTCGCCCTGGCCCGCTTCCCCGAGGAACCGCGCGACCGGCTGCGTGCCTGGGACGCCTCCGACGTGTATCTGCTCCGGCACCTCGCCGAGCAGGACGTGTCCCTGTCCGGCACGGTCGTGGTGCTGGGCGACCGCTGGGGCGCACTGGTCACGGCGCTCGCGGCGCACCGCCCGGTGCAGATCAGCGACTCCTGGCTGGGCCAGGAGGCGACCCGGGCCAACCTCGCGCGGGCCGGTGTCGAGCCCGGCGCCGTGCGGCTGCTCACCACCCGGGACCCGGTGCCCGACCGCGTCGACCTGCTCCTTGTCCGGGTGCCGAAGAGCCTGGCGCTCCTGGAGGACCAGCTCCTGCGGCTCGCGCCCGCCGTCCACCCGGGCACGGTCGTGATCGGCACCGGAATGGTGAAGGAGATCCACACCTCCACGCTGACCCTCTTCGAGCGGATCCTCGGCCCGACCAGGACATCGCTCGCCCGGCAGAAGGCGCGGCTGATCTTCTGCGCCCCGGACGCGTCACTGCCCCGCCCCGCCAACCCGTGGCCGTACTCCTACGGCCTTCCGGGCGACGTCGGCGCGCTGCTGTCCGGACGGCCGGTCGTCAACCACGCGGGGGTGTTCTGCGCCGACCGGCTGGACATCGGCACCCGCTTCTTCCTGAAGCACCTTCCGGAGACGGACGGCACGCGCAGGGTCGTGGACCTGGGCTGCGGCAACGGGATCGTGGGGACGGCGGTGGCGCTGGCCAACCCGGAGGCGGAGGTGCTGTTCACGGACGAGTCGTTCCAGGCGGTGGCCTCGGCGGAGGCGACGTTCAAGGCCAACGGGGTGCCGGGGCACGCCGAGTTCCGCGTCGGGGACGGGCTGACCGGGGTGCCGGACGGCAGCGTGGACGTCGTGCTGAACAATCCGCCGTTCCACTCCCACCAGGCGACCACGGACGCGACGGCCCGGCGGATGTTCACGGGCGCGCGGCGCGTGCTGCGGCCGGGCGGGGAGCTGTGGGTGGTGGGCAACCGGCATCTGGGCTACCACGTGAAGCTGAAGCGGCTGTTCGGGAACTGCCGACTCGTCGCCGGGGACCCGAAGTTCGTGGTGCTGAAGGCCGTCAGGCGCGGGTGAGCAGGCGGATCGTGCGCTCCACGGTCCGTGCCATCGCCTCCCTTCCCACGCTCAGATAGCGGCGCGGGTCGACGACGGTGGGCTCGGCGTCCAGGAACTCCCGGATCGCGCCGGTGAGGGCCTGGTTGAGGGCGGTGCCGATGTTGACCTTGGTGATCCCGCCCGCGACGGCGGCGGTCAGCTGGTCGTCGGGGACCCCGGACGAACCGTGCAGGACCAGGGGCACGTCCACGGCCGCGGCGAGCCGTGCCAGCAGGGCGTGGTCGAGGGTGGCGGTACGCGTGGTCATGGCATGCACGCTGCCGATGGCGACGGCCAGGGCGTCCACCCCGGAGCCGTCGGCGAAGGCGCGTGCCTCACCGGGGTCGGTGCGGGCTCCGGGGGCGTGCGCGCCCTTGCCGCCGATCTCCCCCAACTCCCCCTCGATCCAGAGCCCTTGGGAGTGCGCCCAGTCGACGGCGGCGCGGGTCGCGGCGAGGTTGTCGGCGTACGGCAGCCGGGAGGCGTCGTACATCACCGAGCCGAACCCGGCGTCGGCCGCCCGGCGGAGCAAGGGATCGCTCTGGACGTGGTCGAGATGCAACGCGACGGGTACGGCGGTCTGTTCGGCGGCGGCGATCGCGGCGCGGGCCAGCGGGAGCAACCGTCCTTTGCGGAACCTGACGGCGTTCTCGCTGACTTGGAGGACGACGGGCGCACCGGCGGACTCGGCGCCGCCGACGACGGCCTCGATGTGTTCCAGCGTGATGATGTTGAAGGCGACGACGGCGGTACGGGCCGCGCGGGCGCGGGTGACCAGCTCGCCGGTGGTGGTGAGGGGCACGGCAGCTCCAGCTCGGCCGGGTCAGAGGATCACGGAGCGGGTGAGGTGGCGGGGCCGGTCCGGGTCGAGCCCCCGGGCTGCGGCGAGGGCCACGGCGAGCCGCTGGGCGCGAACCAGCTCGGCGAGGGGGTCCAGCACTCCCCGCACCCACAACGCGCCGGTGTCGCCCACCTGTTGGGCCAGTTGGTCGGGAGCCTCACCGATCATCCAGGTGGCCGTGCCGGCCGTGCTGACGCTGATGGGTCCGTGCCGGTACTCCATGGCGGGGTACGCCTCGGCCCAGGCGAGCGAGGCCTCGCGCATCTTCAGAGCGGCCTCGTTCGCCAGCCCCACGGTCCAGCCGCGCCCGAGGAACGTGAACTGGCCGCATTCCACGAGCCCTTGGGGCAGCGGCTCGGTGAGCGCGGTGCGGGCGTCGGCGACGGCGGTGCCGGGGTGCACACCGAGGTGGGCGCGCAGAAGAGTGAGCGCGGTGGTCGCGAACCGGGTCTGCACGACGGAGAGTTCGTCGGCGTGATCGAGGACGACAACCTGGTCGGCCACCTCCATGACCGGGGTGCGCGGGTCGGCGGTGACGGCGGTGGTGCGTGCCCGGCCCCGGTGCCGGGCGAGGAGGTCGAGGACCTCGGTGGTGGTGCCGGAGCGGGTGAGGGCGAGGATCCGGTCGTAGGGACGATGGTGGGGGAACTCGGAGGCGGCGAAGGCGTCCGTCTCGCCCTGCCCGGCGCCCTCGCGGAGGGCGGCGGCCGCCTGGGCCATGAAGAAGGAGGTGCCGCAGCCGACGATCGCCACCCGCTCCCCCGGCTGTGGCAGCTCCCGGGCGTACCGGCCGGCTTCGGCCGCGGCCCGGGTCCAGCACTCGGGCTGGCTCCTCAGCTCGTCCTCGACGTGGGTCATGCCCCACCTCCCGCTGAAATGCTGGTCCGCACCCGGGGCGGCGCGGTGGTGCACGGAGTGTCGTACGAGCTGCCGTCGCGCTACAAGACGGCCGGGCGCGCCGCCGACTCCAGGACGAGGCGGGGATCCGGGTGCTCACGGTGTGAGGACGAGCGACGGCTCGGAAGGAACGGCCCGGAAAGAAGGACCGGCACCCGAGTGGGGCGGATGCCGGTCCGCTCGAGGGGCGGCGAGTGAACTACTCGCCTGCGTGGGCGAGTTCGATGTCGTGGTCGTCCATGTCACCGCCGCCGAGGCTGATCCCGGTCGCCCGGGGCGGGTAGCCGGTCGCGATCACCGTGTACTGGCCGCCGTCCAGGTCGGAGAAGGCGTACGCGCCGTCGCTCCCGGTCGTCGTGGAAGCGACGACGTTCCCGGCGGCGTCCACCAGCGTCACCCGCGCGTCGCCGAGCGGGGTGCCCGCGCCGCGTACCGTGCCCCGGACCTGGGCGCCGGGCCGCAGCTCGACGTCGACCCGGGTGAGACCGGTGGCGCCGATCTCCACGGGGAGTGCCAGCGGCCGGTGCCTGGGCGAGCTGACGGCGACGGTCACCGGTCCCGGCACCAGGTCCGCCATCGTGAACTCCCCTGCGCCGTCCGTCCGTACGCCGGCCAGTACGTCCCCGCGCACGTCCGTGACGATGACGACCGCTCCGGCGACCGGCGCCCCGCCGTCGGCGGAGCGCACCACACCGGTGAGCCCGCTGCTGCCGACGAGGACGACGTCGTACGTCACCGGCGCCGCCCCCGCCACGACGGTGGCCGCCTGCGGCTGATGGCCGTCGGCGGCGGTGATCAGCACGTAGGTGCCCTCTCCCGGCGCGTCGAGGGCGTAGGAGCCGTCGGCGGCGGTGACCGTGCGGCCCAACTGCCGTCCGCCCAGGGAGATCAGTGTCATCGCGGCCCCCGCCACCGGCGCGCTCTCCGCGTCCCGCACCCGCCCGTGCACGGGACGTCCGCCGCCGCCCGGCTCACCGTCGGTGAGCCCCGGCACCGTGGCGACCAGTTCGGCGACGGCACGGGCCAGCGGGACGGCGACGGCGGCACCGAGGGCCCGCTCGTCCCGTACCACCGCCGGTCGCACCTCGGGTTCCGCCCCGGCCCCCTGCTGTCGGGGCAGGAACACGGCGACCACCAGCGCCAGCACCGCCGCCCCCGACCCCACCGCCATGACCACCTTGAACCCGTTCTCGGACGGCAGGGCGACCGTGCCGAAGGTGGTGGTCATCCGGGCCAGGATCACCCCGGCGACGGCGCTCGCGGTCGAGGTGCCGATGGATCGCATCAGCGTGTTGAGGCTGTTCGCGGCGGCCGTCTCGGAGGGGTCCACCGCGCCCATGACGAGCGCGGGCATGGCCCCGTAGGCGAAGCCGATGCCGGCGCCGACGACGCAGGAGACCAGCACCAACTGCCACACGGCGTCCATCAGCACGACGCCGAGCCCGTACCCGGCGGCCACGATCACGGCACCGGTCATCAGGGTCACCTTGGGCCCGTGCGCCCTGGACACGAGCGCGGACAGCGGCGCCGTGGCCATCATGACCAGGCCCGTCGGAGCCATGACCAGCCCGGCAGCCAACAGCGACCTGCCCAGACCGTAGCCCGTCGCCTCAGGCAACTGCAGCAGCTGGGGAAGGATCAGGGACATCGCGAACATGGAGAAGCCGAAGGCCAGGGAGGCGAGGTTGGTCACCAGCACCTGGCGGCGGGCGGTGGTCCGCAGGTCCACCAGGGGCCGGGCGACGCGCAGTTCGAACAGGCCCCAGACGAGGAGGACCACGGCCGCCGCGCCGAACAGCCCGAGCGTGGTGGTGCTGTCCCAGCCCCAGTCGGCGCCCTTGGAGATGGCCAGCAGCAGACAGACCAGCCCGGCCGCCATGCCGAGGGCGCCCACGACGTCGAAGCGGCCGCCGGCCCGCACCGGCGACTCGGGCACGCACAGCGGGACCAGCACCGCCGCGACGACACCCAGCGCGGCGGACGTCCAGAACAGCGCGTGCCAGTCGAAGTGGTCCGCGATGAGCGCGGCGGCGGGCAGTCCGAGGGCGCCGCCGACGCCGAGGGAGGCGCTCATCAGCGCGGTGGCCGAGCCGAGCCGCTCGGCGGGCAGTTCGTCGCGCATGATGCTGATGCCGAGCGGGATGACGCCGGAGGCGAGGCCCTGGAGAGCCCGGCCGACGATCATCGGGGCGAGCGTGTCGCTGAGGGCGGCCGTGACGGATCCGGCGACGAGCATGACCAGGCTGACGAGCAGCATGCGGCGCTTGCCGTACATGTCGCCGAGCCGGCCCATGACGGGGGTGGCGACGGCGGCGGCGAGCAGGGTGGCGGTGACGGCCCAGGCGGCGTCCGACGCTGACGCGTCCAGCAGCTTCGGCAGTTCGGGGACGATCGGGATGACCAGCGTCTGCATGAGCGAGACGACGATCCCGCCGAAGGCCAGCACCGCGACGACGAGGCCCGCCCGCCGCGCGGTCTCTGCGGGCGCGGAGACCCCCGCCGGGGCGGGCGCGGGATGCGCGTGGGACATGGTGGGGGGCCTCCGTGGGGGGATGCGTTCCAGCACGAACTGCCCAGCATCGTAGGGCCAGTTGATTGACTCAACCAACTAGAACTTTTGGTGCTCGGAACGTGAAGATTCCGGGCAGGGGCCGATTCACCTTCCCTGCCCGGAATCCCCCGGCGACCTCTACAGCGCGCGCTCCAGCCGTTCCGCGACCAGCTTCACGAACCGTCCCGGATCCGTCGGCCGGCCGCCCTCGGCGAGCACCGCGAGGCCGTGCAGCAGTTCGGCGGTCCCGGCGAGCTCGGTGCGGTCCTCGCGCTCGCTGTAGGCCTTGTTCAGACCCCGCACCAGCTGGTGGCCGGGGTTGAGTTCGAGGATCCGCTGCGCCTTGGGCACCTCCTGGCCCATCACGCGGTACATGTTCTCCAGCGCGGGGGTGAGGTCCCCCGTGTCGGAGACGAGGCAGGACGGGGAGACGGTGAGGCGCAAGGAGAGGCGAACCTCCTTGATGTCGTCGCCCAGTTGCTCCTTCATCCAGCCGAGCAGGGCGGCGTACTCCTCGCCCTGCTTCTCCCGCTCGCCGTCGGCCTTTTCGTCGCTCTCGCCGTCGAGGTCGACCTCGCCCTTGGCGACGGACTTGAGCCGCTTGCCCTCGAACTCGCCCACCACGTCGACCCACACCTCGTCGACGGCGTCGGTGAGCAGCAGGACCTCGATGCCCTTGGCGCGGAACGCCTCCATGTGCGGGGAGTTCTCGATGCTCTCGCGGGACTCGCCGGTCAGGTAGTAGATGTCCTCCTGGCCGTCCTTCATCCGCTCCACGTACGCCTTGAGCGTGGTGGGTTCGCTGTCGGCGTGGGTGCTGGCGAAGGACGCGGCGGCGAGGAGGGTCTCGCGGTTGTCGGAGTCGCTGAGCAGGCCCTCCTTGAGGACGGAGCCGAACTCCCGCCAGAACGTGGCGTACCGCTCCGGGGCGTTCTCCCTCATCTCCTTGACCGTGGACAGGAGCTTCTTGGTGAGCCGGCGCTGCATCATGCGGATGTGCCGGTCCTGCTGCAGGATCTCGCGGGAGACGTTGAGGGAGAGGTCCGCGGCGTCGACCACGCCCTTGACGAAGCGCAGGTAGGGCGGCAGCAGCGCCTCGCAGTCGTCCATGATGAAGACGCGCTTCACGTACAACTGCACACCGCGCTTGTAGCCCTGGGTGTAGAGGTCGTGCGGGGCGTGCGAGGGCACGAACAGCAGGGCCTGGTACTCGAAGGTGCCCTCCGCCTGGAGCCTGACGGTCTCCAGCGGCTCGCGCCAGTCGTGGCTGATGTGCTTGTACAGCTCGTGGTACTCGTCGTCGGACACCTCCTCGCGCGAGCGCGCCCACAGCGCCTTCATCGAGTTGAGCGTCTCGGGCTCGGGCGTGGTGCCGTCCTCGCCCGGCTGCGGGACCGTGCGGATCGGCCAGGTGATGAAGTCCGAGTACCGCTTGACGATGTCCTTGATCGTCCAGGTGGAGGTGTAGTCGTGGAGCTTGTCCTCGTCGTCGGCGGGCTTGAGGTGCAGGGTGACGGAGGTGCCCTGCGGCGCGTCGTCGACGGTCTCCAGGGTGTACGTTCCCTCGCCGCGCGAGGACCAGCGGGTGCCGTGGCTCTCCCCGGCGTGCCGGGTCAGCAGGGTCATCTCGTCCGCGACCATGAAGCCGGAGTAGAAGCCGACGCCGAACTGGCCGATGAGCCCCTCGGCGCTGTCCGCGTCCTCGGCCTCGCGCAGTTCCTTGGCGAACTGCGCGGTGCCGGAGTGGGCGATGGTGCCGATGAGTTTGCCGACCTCGTCGTACGACATCCCGATCCCGTTGTCCCGCACGGTGAGCGTCCGGGCCTCGGTGTCGGTGTCGATCTCGATGTGCAGGTCGGAGACGTCGGCGTCGAGCGCGTCGTCCCGCAGCTTGGCGAGGCGTAGCTTGTCCAGCGCGTCGGAGGCGTTGGAGACGAGCTCGCGCAGGAAGACGTCCTTGTTCGAGTAGACCGAGTGGATCATCAACTGGAGCAGTTGACGCGCCTCTACCTGGAACTCAAACGTTTCGGTCGTCATGGTTGGGGTGCACCTCACGGGTTCCGGAGTCTCGTGGACAGGTGAGGGCCACTCTACAAAGACCAGGTGGGGCGGGGTTCAGGGTTGGCCGAGGTCGTCCGCGCGGGTGACACGGATCTTCGACTCCTCGCCCTCGGTGCGGTCGAAGGACGCTCCCTCCCCGCGTCGGAGGCGACCAGATCTCCCTGGACATGGCCGACAACGGCCGCGGCTTCGACGTCCGCACGTCCGCGCTGCCCACCTCTGTACGGACGCGCGGGCACGGGCTGCCCGACGTACGGCACTGTCGCCGCCGGTGGCCGACCACCTGCCCAACTGTCGACAGATAGCCCCTATCGGCGCGCCACACCCCTTGACCCACCCATACTGTCGACACTAAGAAGGGAGGGCGAGTCGCGCCGCGTCTCGTGCGGACGTCGCGAGAAGGGGGTCCATGTGACCGGCAGGCTCTCCGGGAAAGTCGCTCTCGTCACCGGCGCGGGGGCCGGGATCGGCCAGGGCTGCGCGCTGCTCTTCGCGGAGCAGGGCGCGACCGTCGTCGGCTGTGACATCGACGCGGCCGCGGCCGAACGCACCCGCAAGGAGGCCGCCGACCGGGGGCTGACCGTCGAGGTGCTCGCCCCGTACGACATGACGGTCCCGGCTGACGCCCGGCGGTTCGCGGACGAGGCATACGAGCGGCACGGGCGGATCGACGTCCTGGTCACCGCGGGGGCGATCGCCCCGCACATGGCGACGACCGCCGAGATGGACTTCGGCGCGCAGTGGACGCCGACCATCCGCGGTGAGATCGACGTCGTCTTCCTGCCCGTTCAGGCGGTGTGGCCGTACCTGGAGGCCTCGGGCGGCGGCTCGATCGTCAACTTCGCCTCGGTGAACGCCTTCCGGGGCAGCGGGACCTTCGGGATGGTCGCGCACTGCGCGGGCAAGTCGGCGGTGCTCGGCCTGACCCGTCAACTCGCGGTGGAGGGCGGCCCGTCGGGCATCCGCGCCAACACGATCTCACCGGGGATGGTGCGCACACCCGCCACGGAGTCCGCGGGGGCCCACGACGGCACGGCCCGTGAGACGCTGCTGGCCCGGATTCCGCTGGGCCGGGTCGGGACCCCTCGGGACATCGCCTGGTGCGCGGTGTACCTGGCGTCGGACGAGTCCGCCTGGGTGACCGGCGGGAACTTCCCCGTGGACGGCGGAGTACTGGCCAAGTGAAGGGTCCTCACCGGCCGTCAGGAGGCCGTGCGCCGCCGTCGCGCGGGTCCCCGGCCCCGGCCCGCCGCGTCCTGCTCCAGCTGCTCCTCGACCGCCCGCTGTGCCCGTACCGTCGCGCCCGCGATCAGCGCGGAGGCCAGTTCCCCGTCGCGCTCCTCGACGGCCTGCAGCAGCCGCTCCTGGTCGTCGACGCTGTAGGCGAGGCGGCCGGCCCGGGTCAGGCTCAGGTGCCGCAGCATCAGGGTGCGCAGCGCGAGGGAGTCCAGGATCTGCTTGAGCGTGGCGTTGCCGACGATCTCCGTCATCCGCTCCTGGAGCGTCACATGGCTCCAGAAGTACCCGTCCACGTCACCGTCGTCCGCCAGTTTCCGCATCCGCTCGACCCGGGTGCGCAGCTCGGCGATCTCCTCGTCGCCCGCCCGCTCGACGAGCAGCGCCGCGAGCATCGACAGGAGGTTCTTGCGCACCTGGTAGATGTCCCGGATGTCCTGTGGGGAGGGCGCGGCGACCCGGGGCCGGCGGCGCGCCTTCATCTCGACCAGGCCCTCCTGTTCGAGGAGCATCAGCGCCTCGCGCACCGGGGTGCGGCTGGTGTCGAACCGGCGTGACAGATCGACGCTGTTGAGGTCCTGCCCGGGTTCGAGGCGGCCCTCGATGATGCCCGCGCCGACCCATTCGGCGATCTGCGCGACCAGCGGCTCGCGCCGGTCCCGCAGCCGCAGGAGGCGCTCCAGCACGAGGTGCGTGTCCTGATCGGTCATGCGGCACTTCTCCCTGCCTGGTCCGGGCTCACAGCCGGTTCAACGGTGTCGACACTATCTCACCCCGTGTCGCGTCCGATACGGGATCCCCCGCTTCCTGTCGACTTCCAACATTCCTGTCAACACCCACGCCCATGGTCCACCGGAGGAATCATGAAGCACGTACGCATCAGCCCCAGCGGCCCCACGGGGCCCAGCAGACGGGCGGTGGTCGGCGGCGCCGCACTGGCCGCCCTCACGACGTCCGGTGTCTCGCAGGGTACGGCCTCGGCGAGCGCCGCCGGGGAGTCGTCCGCGCCGTGGGAGCCCGTGCCGGTGCCCGCGCAGGTGCCGGTCACCGAGTACCAGGTGCCGGTCTCCGGGGGCGGCAGTCTGTGGTGCTGGGACACCGGCGGCGACGGGGAGGCCGTCGTGCTGCTGCATCCGGGCTCGGGCAGCGGCGAAAGCTGGCCGTACCAGCAGCCGGTGCTCGCCGGGGCCGGCTTCCGGGTGATCGGCTACTCGCGGCGCGGGGCGTACAACTCCGTCGCCGGCACCAAGGCGGAGTCGGACACCGCCTCGGGCGACCTGAACACCCTCGCCGACCATCTGGGCCTGGGCCGCTTCCATCTGTCCGGCTCGGCGGCGGGCGGCCCGGTGGCGGTCGACTACGCCCTCTCCTTCGCGGACCGCCTGCTCAGCCTCACCGTGTCGGGCAGTGTCATGGGCATCCAGGACACGGAGTACCAGGAGCTGACCTCGGCGCTCCAGCCCGACCCGTTCGGAGACATGCCGGCCGACTTCAAGGAGCTGGGCCCGTCCTACCGGGGTGGTGACCGGGACGGGGTGGCGGCCTGGCTGGAGATCCACGAGCGCGCCCGCACCTCCGACGCCTTCGCCCAGTCCCTCACCCACACGATCACCTGGGCGGCCCTGGAGACGCTCACCCTGCCGGTCCAACTGATCACCGGGGACGCCGACTTGTACAGCCCGCCGTCGGTGATGCGTCTGAACTCCGGGCATCTGCGGGACGTGGAGACCCACGTCGTCCGCGAGGCGGGCCACAACCCGCACTGGGAGCAGCCCGCCGCCTGGAACCGCCTGCTGATCCGCTTCCTCGGACGGCACGGCGGCTCCTAGCCCCCCAGGCCGGCTAGATGTCCAGGGCGACCAGGAAACGGGACACCATGTTGTACGCCGCGACGGTCGCCGTCAGTTCGACCAGCTCCGCGTCCGTGAAGTCGGCGCGGAGGGCGTCGAACAGCTCGTCGGGGACGTGGATGTCGCGGGTCATCGCATCGGTGTAGGAGATGACCCGCGACATCCGGGCGTCGAGTTCGGGCTTCTCACGGCTGAGTTCGGTGAGTTCCGCGTCGCCGAGCCCGGCCCGCCGTGCCTCGGGCTCGTGTGCGGTCCATTCGTACGGGGCGCGGTTGAGGACCGCGATCCTCAGGATCACCGATTCACGGATGTCCGGGGACAGGTGGAGCCGCCCTCTGATGGCGCCCAGGAGCGTGTTCCAGCCGTCGGCGAGCTGGGGGCTGTGCAGCAGCATCCGGTCGAGGGGACGCAGATCGCCGCCCCGGCGGTCGCGGACACGGGCGGAGATCTCGCCGGTGCCCTCGGTGTCGGGAAGTCGTGCCATGCGGGGAAGTCCTTTCACAGAGGGCGGACGCAGTCGGCCAACAGCCGCATCGCCTCGGGGCGTTCGACGGACCCGAGTGCCACGTGCTCGCCGAGGACCATGACCTCGTCCCCGGTGAAGGCGGGCCAGGACGGCAGCTCGCCCCCGTTCGGGTCGGCCGTCTCGACGAAGCGCGCCCAGGCGTCGGCCATCGTGCGGGCCAGTTCGCGGTCGGTGTCGGTCCAGGGCCAGGGGCGGCAGTGCAAGGTGTCCAGGCTGTACGGGAGTTCGGCGGTGTGGTGGACGCCGTATCCCGGCAGGCCGTCCCGTGGGGGTGCCAGGGGCAGGTCCTCGGGCAGCGGGGGTGTGCGGGTGAAGCGGTACAGCCAGGTCGGCGCGGTCCCCCGATGGGCCGTGGCCCAGTGCCAGACCGGGTAGGTGAAGCGGCTCTCGCCGGTGAACCGGCGGGCCGTGCGGCGGGCCTCCTCCGTGTCCCGTACGGGGTACACCTCGTCGGTGCCCGGTTCCACCGGGAGTCGGCGCAGCACGTCCAGGGTCGTGTACACGGAGCCCTCGTCGGTGTTGCTGCCGACGAGGAGCGGCACCGCGTGCTGTCGTCCGGCCGCGAAGACCGTGTCGGTCGGCTCGGTGAGGACCCGGCCGTCGACGACCGGTCCGAAGTGGCCCCGGAGGACCAGTTCCACCCCGTCCAGCCGCCGCAGTCCCGCGAGATCGCGGTCGCCGAACGCCTGCGCCCACCGCAGTCCCTGTTTCTGGGCCTCCGCCTGGTCGGCGAGGGGGCCCTCGGCTCGGCCGATGCCCGAGGCGCTCTGGCCGAGCGCCGCGCGGAACAGGGAGCGGGTCGCCGGTGACGCCATGAGGTGGCAGATATGGGCGGCCCCGGCGGAGTTGCCGGCGAGGGTCACCCGGTCCGGGTCGCCACCGAAGGCCGTGATGTGTTCCCGCACCCAGGTCAGGGCGGCGACGATGTCGAGCAGCCCGTAGTTGCCGGAGGCGCCCAGCTCGTCCTCGGCGGCCAGTTCGGGGTGGGCGAGGAAGCCGAGGGCGCCGAGCCGGTGGTTCAGGGTGACCACGACGAGGCCGCGCCCGGCCATCGCGGCGCCGTCGTGGATCTCCTGCCCGCCGTGGCCGTAGCGGTTGCCCCCGCCGTGGATCCAGACCATCACCGGCAGTGCGGTGCCGGGCGCCGGGTCGGGGGTCCAGACGTTGAGGTAGAGGCAGTCCTCGCTCATCACCAGGGCCCGCCGGTCGGCGAAGTTGGTGTGGTACATGATCGAATCGCGTGGGGGCTGGGGCTGGAGGGGGGCCGGTCCGAAGTCGTACGCGCGCCGCTCGCCGTCCCAGCGCGCGGCGGGCCGGGGAGGTCGCCAGCGCAGATCGCCGACGGGCGGCTCGGCGAAGGGGATGCCCCGGAACACCGCGACACCGCCCTGCCACTCCCCCACGAGCCGCCCGCTGCCCGTCCTGGTCCGGATCACGCGGGCACCTTGTGGAGCAGGCCGTCCTTCATGATCGCCGTCAGCCGGTCGCGGTCCTGGAGGAGGGCGATCTCCTCCAGCGGTTCACCGTCGACGAGGACGAGGTCGGCGAGGAACCCGGGCCGGACGAGGCCGAGTTCGTCGCCCATGCCCATGATCTGTCCGCCGTACTGGGTGGCGGCGCGCAGGGCCTCGGCCGGGGTGAAGCCGAACCAGTCGACGAACAGTTCCAGGTCGCGCAGGTTGCGGCCGACCGGGTTCCACGGGAAGCCGTAGTCGCCGCCGGGCAGGACCCGTACGCCCCGCCGGACGAGTTCCGGCACCACCTCGCGTACGGCCGCCGCCGTCGCCTCGACCTCCATGCCCGGCTCGGGTTCGCTGCCGGCCTCGTGGAGGTTGGCGTGGATGATGCCGGGGGTCGGGGCGACGAAGATCCGGTCGCGGGCGGCTTCGAGGAGGTCGAGGGCCTCCTCGTCGGCGAAGGTGCAGTGGTAGACGGCCCTGATGCCGTGCCGTACGGCCATCTTGACGGACTCGGCGGCATGGGCGTGCGCGGTGAGCCACACGCCGTGCTTGTCGGCGGTTGCGGCCGCGGCGGCCACCTCCTCGTCAGTGAACTGGACGATCCGGGAGGTGCCCTGGACGACCGCGCTCTCCCCCGACAGGGACAACTTGACGATGTCGACGCCGAGTTCGGCCATGTCGGCGACGAAGCGGGACACCGACTCCGGGTCGGAGGACCGGCCTTCGACGCCCGGGAAGTCGTAGACGCCGGGCTCGACCATGCCGGCCGTGCCCTCCCAGGAGGCGGCCTTCAGGCGCGGTCCCGGCATCCAGCCCTCGGCGAAGGCCTTGCGGGCGGCGGTCTCCGTGCCGGGGAGCCGGTTGCCGCCCGAGTAGGCGCTGGTGATGCCGTGGTCGAGGAGGACACGGCCGGCGTGGGCGACGAGCAGCGCCTTCTCCTCGTCCGGTTCGTCGCGGCGGCGCGAGAGGTGCTCGACGGTGGAGCCGAAGCCGAGGTGGGCGTGGGCGTCCACGAGTCCGGGGAGCAGGGTGCCGCCACCCCCGTCGATCACCCGGGCGTCGGTCCGCAGGTCGCGCGGGAGCCGGTCGGAGACCTCGGCGATCCGGCCGTCCTCCACGAGGACCTGGGCCGGGAAGGGGTCGCGTCCGGTGCCGTCGAAGACCTGGACGTCGGTGAACAGGGTACGGGTCATGCCGTGGTCGCCTTCATGCCGTGATTGCCTTCATGCCGTGGTCGCCTTCCGGAAGCGGTGCCGCATCTCGCCGACTCCCCCGATACGGCTGACCAGTTCGTCGTCGGGTGCCAGGAACCGCTGGGGGGTGCGGCGGTTGCCGACGCCGGCCGGGGTGCCCGTGAAGATCAGGTCGCCGGGCAGCAGGGTGCAGAACTCGCTGAGGTACGACACCAGTCGAGGGATCGGGAAGATCATGTTGCCGGTGCGGTCGTGCTGGACGGCCTCGCCGTTCAGCGTGCAGGTCAGTTCGAGGTCGTCGCGGTCGGGGATCTCGTCGAGGCCGACCAGGGCGGGGCCGATGGGGCCGAAGCCCGGATGCGACTTGGCGAGCGAGAACTGGGCGGGGCGGCCCGCGAGTTGGGCGATACGCTCGGAGAGGTCCTGGCCCACGGTGAGCGCCACGACCGGCTCCCAGCCCTTCTCCACCGGCACCCGGCGCGCCTCGCGGCCGATGACCGCCACCAGCTCCAGCTCCCAGTCGACATGTCCGGGCGGCAGCTCGACGGTGGCGTACGGGCCGGTGAGGCAGGTCGGGAACTTGGTGAAGACGAGGGGGACCTCGGGTTCCTCGTAGCCCGCCTCGGCGGTGTGGGGGCGGTAGTTGAGGGCGACGGCGAAGATCTGCCGGGGGGCCGGGACGGGCGCTTCGAGCTCGGACTCGTCGTAGGGGCGCCCCCCTGTGGCGTCCCTGGACCAGTCGAGCAGCTCGTCCCAGCGGTCGAACAGCCGCCCCTCGAAGGCGGCGGGGATGTCGAGGGCTCCGTCCTCGGTCAGCAGCACGGTACGGCCCGCGAGTCGTGCGATACGCATCGGCCGCTCACACCCAGTTTTCCGCGGGCGGCTCCACGGTGCCGTACGCGTCCCGCCAGGAGAGCACCCGGTTGCGGAGCACCCCGAGGCCCTCGATCTCCGCCTCGACCACGTCACCGGGCTTGAGGTAGTTGGCGAACGGGTCCTCGGTGCTCGCGGCCACGCCCGCGATGGTGCCGGTGGTGATCAGGTCGCCGGCGCTGTACGTCTGCGGGGAGTGGTAGGCGACCAGCTGCGGGATCGACACCGACATCCGGGCGGTGTTGGACTTCTGCCGGACGTCCCCGTTGACCCGGAGCTCCATGTCGAGGTCGTGCGGGTCGTCGATCTCGTCGGCGGTGACGATGTACGGCCCGATCGGGCAGAACGTCTCGATCGCCTTGGAGAAGGAGAAGACCCCGGACTCCATCTCCTTGCGCTGGATGTCACGGGCGGTGATGTCGTTGAAGACGAGGTAGCCCGCGATGTGTTCGGCGGCCTGCTCGGCAGAGAAGAAGCGGCCCGGTTTGCCGATGACGACGGCGAGTTCGAGTTCGTAGTCGAGCTCGCGGGTGAGGTTCGCCGGGTACACGATCGGCTCGTCGGGGCCGATGATCGCGTCGACGTTCTGGAAGAACACGATGCCCTTGTTGACGGGGTGGGACCAGTCGACGCGGACCAGGTCCTCGTGGTGCTCACGGAAGTTGCCGGCCGTGTGGAAGAACTTCTTCGGCACGATGGGTGCCCGCAGTCGTACGCCGTCGAGGGCGAACGTCCGCCTCGTCTCGGGGACCCGCCCCTCCCACTCGAAGTACACCCGGGTGGACGGCACCTCCAGCTCCACGACGGTGTCCCCGTCGAGCCGGCCCACCAGCCCCGCCTCCGGTCCCGCGTCGAACGTCACCAGCTTCATTAGACCTCCCTAACTGTCGACACTCAGCCTGCCGATCACACGGAAGACCGTCAAGAGGTGCGCGAAGTGTGGACACAAAAGCGGAGCGTGGCTTACCGTCCGGGCATGCGGACAACGTGGGACTTCGCGGGTACCCGCGCCTTGATCGCCGGAGCCGGCGGGATCGGCGCGACGGTGGCCCGGGCACTGGCCGAGGCGTACGCGGACGTGGTCGTCCTCGACGTGGACAAGGACCGGCTCGACGAGATCGCCCAGGACGGGGTGACCGGCCTGGTGGCCGACCTCACCTCGGCCGGCGCCTGCCGGGGGGCGGTCGAGGAGGCGGTACAACTGCTGGGCGGGCTGGACGTGTTCGTCCACGCGGTGGGCGTGAACGACCGCAGACCGGTCCTCGAGACACCGGACGAGGTCTGGGAGCGGCTGCTCGCGGTCAACCTCAACAGTGCGTTCTGGCTGGGCCGGGCGGCCGGGGCGGTGATGGTGCCGCGCGGCTACGGGCGGATCGTCTACCTCTCCTCCGTCTCCGGGCTGCTCGCCCACCGGGACCACGCGCCGTACGCGGCGACGAAGGGCGGGGTGAACCAGCTGATGCGGGTGATGGCCCGCGAGTGGGCCGCCGACGGGGTCACCGTCAACGCGGTCGCGCCCGGCTACACCGAGACCGACCTGACCCGCGACTACCTGGCCCGCCCCGGCGTCCGTGACTCCCTGGAGTCCCTGGTGCCCGCCGGACGTCTCGGCCGCCCCGAGGACCTCACCGGGCCGGTGCTCTTCCTCGCCTCCGCCGAGTCCGCCTTCGTCACCGGACAGGTGCTGTACGCCGACGGCGGGCGGACCCTCGTATGAACTGCCCTGCCACACCCCAGACTTCACGAACGGAGACCAGCTCATGAACCCCGTCCCCGAACGGTTCGCCGGCAAGACCGTCCTCGTCACCGGCGCGGGTACCGGATTCGGCGCCGAGATCGCCGTACGGGCCGCGATGGAGGGCGCCGACATCGCCGTCCACTACCGCGGTTCGCGCGAGGGTGCGGAGGCGACGGCCGAGCGGATCACGGCGCTGGGCCGCAAGGCGGTCCTCGTCCAGGCCGACATCGCCGAGCACGACCAGATCAAGCGCCTCGCCGACGAGGTGTGGGGGCACTTCGGGCGCCTCGACGTCGCGGTCAACAACGTCGGTGACGTGGCCCGCGAGCAGATGTCCTGGCGGAACATCAGCGAGGAGTCCATCGACCACGTCCTCGCCGTCGACGTCAAGGGCACGCTGCTGTGCACCCATGAGTTCGGGGCGCGGATGCTGGAGCAGGAGGGCGGCGGCGCCATCGTCAACATCGGCTCCACGGTCGTCGTACGGGGCAGTGCGCGGGCTCCGCAGTACGCGGCCGCCAAGTACGGGATCATCGGGCTGACCAAGTCGTACGCGCATGCCTTCGCGCCGGCGGTGCGGGTGAACGTGTTCGCGCCGGGGTTCATCGAGACGGCCGCGACGCTGGGGCGCGAGGACTGGAAGGGCGGGCGCGGGGATGCCCTGCGGGCAGCTACGCCGATGGGTCGGATCCCGGGGCCTGAGGAGCTTGCGGGAGCGGCGCTCTTCCTGGCGACGGAGGACGCGAACCACATCACCGGTGGGTTCCTGGTGGCGGACGGGGGCTACAACATGATCGGAGCGTAGCGCTCCGCGAGGGGGTGCGCTTTCGGCTGCGGGTCCGTGGGGGCTGGTCGCGCCCACGCGGCGGAGCCGCATATTGATACAGCCCCGCGCCCCTGGGGGGCGGCTGCGCCCCCCACACACAAACGCCGGCCCCCGGGAACTGGTTCGCATCCCGGGGGCCGGTTCATGTGTGGTTACGCCACCGTCAGGGTGACGGCGCCCGTGTACGTGGTGCCCGCCTTGAGGGTGGTGGCGGTGCCGTTGACCGTCAGGGTGACCGTCTTGCCGGACGGGGCGGTGACCGTCGC
Organism: Streptomyces sp. T028; assembly: GCF_048159505.1. Lineage (NCBI taxonomy): Bacteria > Bacillati > Actinomycetota > Actinomycetes > Kitasatosporales > Streptomycetaceae > Streptomyces > Streptomyces sp. T028. The sequence goes on along the minus strand of NZ_JBLRVZ010000057.1, from coordinate 175,039 downwards.
GTCCGAGGCCAGGGTGAGGGCGCTCAGGTACGACGTTCCGGTGACCGTCCAGCTGGAGCCGGTGCCCAGGGTGACGAGGACGCCGTTGTTGACGACCGCGCTCGGGGTGTTGGTGACCTCGCTGATCTCGCGGTACTCGGCCGAGGTGATGGTGGAGACGCTGTGCTTGGCCGTGCTCGCGGAGATCACGCCCTCGATCGAGGAGCGGGTGAAGGAGAGGCTGAGGTTCTGGCCCTGGAGGCTCGCGTTGCCGCCGCCCCAGACGGAGTTGTAGAAGTCACCGGTCAGCTCGATGTCGGTGAAGGTGCCCTTGGCGTCGGTGGACTGCGAGCTGGTGGTGACCCAGCTCGACGACTTGGTCGGCGATCCGCTCGGCTCGGTGTAGGTACCGATCGTCTCGGTCTTCCATGCCTTGCCGGACACCGAGACGCTGCTCGGGCGGTCGGTGTCCATCAGCTGGAAGATCACGCCGTTGCCGGCGCTGATGGTCGCGCCCTCGGAGCCGTCCACGGTGACCGAACCCGCGACCGCCTTGCACATGAAGGTGGTCTCACCGGTGTTGACCTCGGTGCCGCCGTCGATGGTCACGGACCCCGCCGCGTACCACAGGACCATGAACCGGCCGGAGTTGACGACGGTCGACTTCTCGTCGAGCGCGCTCAACTCGGCGCTGGTGAGCCCGATTTCGAGGGAGTCGTTCAGGTCGGCCACGGCGTCCGCGGTGCTGTCGCCGTAGTGCGCCGACGCGCCCCAGTGGATGAGGGCGTAGTCGCCGACGTCGAAGGTGCAGCCGAGGAAGTGCTCGGTCACGTTGCCGATGGCGTACGAACCGTAGCCCTGGCCGCCGGTGTTGGCGATGGTGCTGTTGATGGCGGTGAGGGTGCAGTAGCTGCCGCCGTCGACGGAGAGCGCGCCCCACTTCTCCGAGGAGATCGTGGAGTTGATGTACGAGGCGCGGGTGCTCGCACCGAGCAGGTTGGTGGTGCGGACGTTGCCGGAGAGGCCCAGCATCCACGGCACGGTGATCATGTAGCGGGTGTCGCCGGTGCCCGCCGTCGGGTACTCGTCGGGGACGACGCCGTCGGCGCAGTGCAGGGTGGAGTTCTTGACGATCACGTTGGCGGTGGCGTCGGCGATGACCGCGGTGCGGACGACACCGACGTTGCTGATGGTGGCGCCGTCCAGGACGAGGGTGGTGCCGTCACCGGTGCCGACGACCGAGGCGCCGTAGCCGATGAAGTCGCAGCGGCCGTTGCCGTCGAAGGCGATCTTCGGGTTGGTGAGCGTGTAGCTGCCGCCGCCGGTGACGTAGACGCCGTTGAACGCCTCGCCGTTGGACAGGAGTTGGATGTTGGAGGCCTCGGTGTCGGTGATGGTGCCGCCGCGCACGTCGGAGGGGACCGACTTGGCCTCGTCGACCCCGTCGGCGTCGATGTAGATGGCCTGGCGGAAGGGGAAGGTGAGGTCGTCGTAGGCGAGGTCGTTGGCCTCGGCGACCGTGAGGATGATCGTGCCGCGGTAGGTGCCGGCGGCGATCGCGGTGGCGGCGCCGCCGTAGCCGTCGGTGAGTTCGGCCAGGGCGCTGCCGGTCTCCACGCCGTTCACGGTGAGGGTCAGGCTGTAGCCGTCGGGGACGGTGATGACGCCGCCCTCCGCGATGGTCAGGACGCTTGCCGTCGTGGTCTCGGTCAGTTCCAGGGTCTCGCCGGAGGCCACGGTGATCCGCTTGCCGGCCTTGGTCGTCGCCGCGTGGGCGACGGCCGGGGCGGCGAGGGTGGGCGCGAAGGCGGCGGCCACCGCCACGAGCAGGGCGCGGGGGCGGTTCCGGTAGCTGAGCTCGGGGCCCTGCCTGCTGGTGGTGTGTGTCACGGTGAACTCCCTTGTTCTCAGTGTTCGGTCGGGGGTGCAGGGGGTCGTCCGGGGGATTCGGACTGTTTTCGGGCAGGCCGGACCGACGCGTGGCGTCGGCCGGTGGAGGGGGGTGGGTCTGTGAGGGGGAGCGCGCGGTGGGTCAGACCGCGCGGGGCGCCAGTTCGATCTCGCCCCGGATCAACGCCAGGACTCTGGTGCGCAGTTCGGCGAAGCGGGGGTCGGACCGGGTGGTGAGCTGGTCGCGGTCGGTGCCGAGCGGGATGGTGAGCGTGTCGAGCACGGCCGTCGGCTTCCCGCCGAGGACGACGACCCGGTCGCCGAGGTAGACGGCCTCGTCGATGTCGTGGGTGACGACGACCACGGTGATGCCGAGCCGACGGCGCAACTCCAGCGTGAGGTCCTCCAGTTCGAACCGGGACTGGGCGTCCACCGACCCGAACGGCTCGTCCATGAGGAGCACCGGGGCGTCGTACGCCAGTCCGCGCGCGATGGCCACCCGCTGCTGCATACCACCGGAGAGCTGCCACGGATACTTGTCGCCGACGTCGAGGAGGCCGACGGCTTCCAGGCACTCCAGCGCGCGTTGCCTGCGGACGGCCTTCTTCACGCCCCGGCCCTGGAGCGGGAAGGCGACGTTGTCCCAGACGCGCAGCCAGGGCAGCAGGGAGCCGCGGTAGTCCTGGGAGACCACGGCGATGTCGGCGTGCGGCTCGGTCAGCTGCTGGTCGCCGTACCGGACCCGGCCGGAGGTGGGCCTGGTCAGTCCGGCGAGGCAGCGCAGCAGGGTCGTCTTGCCGGCGCCGGACGGGCCGACCAGGCACACCGACTCCCCCGGGTCCACGCGCAGGGACAGTCCGTCGAGGACCCGGTGCTGCTGCGGTCCCTGGCCGAAGCACATGCCGAGGTCCTCGACGTGCAGGCTCGATCCGCGTGTCATACGACGACTCCGTTGCTCTTGACGCTGTCGGTGCTGTCGGTGGCCCCGGCCGGGACGGGGCGTGGTGAGCGCACTCGGGGGGCGCGCTGGTGGTACCAGCCCAGGAGGCGGTGCTCGACCAGCAGGAGCAGCACGCTCAGGCCATAGCCGAGGACGCCGATCAGGATGGTGCCGGCCCAGGTCTCGGCGACATGGAAGCTGGAGCCGCTCTGCAGGATGAAGTTGCCGAGGCCGACGGGTGAGCCGTAGATCTCGCTCACGACCATGAGGACGACGGCGACGGACAGGGCGACCCGGATGCCCGCGAGGATCTGCGGCAGCGCGCCGGGCAGGATCACGCGGCGCAGCCGGAGCGGCCAGGGGATGCGGTAGCTGCGCGCGGTCTCGTGGACGGCCGGGCCGATGGCCTGGACGCCGCTGACGGTGTTGAGCAGGATCGGCCAGACCGAGCCGAGGAAGATCAGGAAGATCTTCGGTCCGGAGCCGATGCCCAGGGTGAGGATGATGACGGGCACGAAGCCCACGGTGGGGGTGGCGCGGGCGAAGTCGAGGAGCGGGCCGGTCGCCAGGCGCAGGGTGCGGATCTCGCCGATGACCAGCCCGGCGCCCACACCGACCACGGTGGCGATCGCGAGGCCGCAGAGGATGTTGCGGAGGCTGAACAGCAGATCGCCGACGAGGTCGCCGTCCACCAGCTCGCGCCACAGGGCGGCGAGGACCTCGGTGAGCGGGGGGAAGTAGAAGCTGGTGCTGCCGGCCGTCGTCACCAGCAGGACGACGAACACCAGTAGAGGCAGCCAGAGTTGACGGAGTATCGGTTTCCAGGGCACGCGGCTCACTCCTCTCCGGCCCGGGTCGGCGGACGCCAGCGCAGCAGCCGGTGCTCGGCGAACTGCGCGAGCAGCGTGATCGTGTATCCGATGGCCCCGGCGGTGAGGATGTAGGCGTAGGCCCGGGCGGAGGCGCCCGCCTGCTGCGACTCCATGATCATGTGACCGATGCCGGGGAGCGTGGTGAGCACCTCGACGCCGATGGCGACCAGGACCGAGGTGGTCGCTGCCAGCCGCAGGCCCGTCGTGATGGACGGGACCGCGGCCGGCAGGACCACCCGGCGCAGCCGCAGCAGCCTCGGAATGCGGTAACTGCGCACGGTCTCATGGACGGCCTGGCTCACGGCCCGCGCCCCGTACTGGGCCTGGAGCAGCACCGGGAAGACGCAGGCGATGAAGACGACCGTGGCCTTCATGCCCGGGGTGGAGCCGAGGACCAGCAGGAACACCGGGAGCAGGGCGATCACCGGGAAGGAGCGGAGGATCTCCAGGAGCAGCCGGGAGGATTCCTCGGCCGCCTGGTACACGCCGGTGAGCAGGCCGACCGGGATGCCCACGGCGATCGCCACGAGCAGTCCGGTGACCGCGCCGCGCAGGGTCTCCCCCACCGCCTGCCAGAAGGCGCCGCTGCCGAGGAGGTCGCCGAGGGCGACCAGCACGGCGCGCGGTCCCGGCAGCGCGGTCGAACTGACCACGCCAACCGCGGTGATGAGCGCCCAGAGCGCCAGCACGGCGGCGAGCGCGCCCAGTTGGAGCAGACGGACCTTGAGCACCGCTACTCCCCGGCCGAGGTCGGGGCCTGGTCCCAGTAGAGGGCGTCGTCCTTGGGCTCCTTGTCGAGCAGGTCGAACTCGTGCATCTTCGTGATCACCGTGCGCATCACGGTGGTGTTGAGGTTCTTGTCGTAGTAGTTGGTGTCGTGCTTGTCGATGAAGTCGGCGGGCACCTGGGTGTACTTCTTGTCGATGGCCTTGACGGCCTCGGGGTGAGCGTTGGCGTAGTCGATGGCCTTGGCGACGGCGTCGATGAACTTCTTGGCCGTGCCGGAGTTCTTCGCCAGGTACTCCTGGCTGGAGAACAGCAGGCCCTGGACCATGCCGGGCACGTCGTTCATGCCGTTGCCGATGGAGCGCAGTCCGCTGTCCTTGCCGGCGAAGTAGAACGGGCCGAAGGAGAAGATCGCGTCGGTCTTGCCGGAGGTGGCCGCGTCGGTCAGCGAAGTCGTCGGCAGGGCCACGAACTTGACCTTGGACGGGTCGCCGCCGGCCTTCTGCACCAGGTACTCGCAGATGAACTGGATGGTGCCGCCGAGCGCGGAGATGCCGACGGTCTTGCCCTCCAGGTCCGCGAAGGACTCGATCTTGCTGTCCTTCTTGACCAGCAGTCCGTCGGTGGGGTCCGTCTTCGTCGTCGCGGACTGCAGGCCGGTCACGATCCGGATGGGCATGTCCTGGGCGGCGCCCTTGAGGAAGCCGGAGCTGTCCGTCATCGCGAACTGGGCCTCGCCGTTGAGGACGGACGGCGCGTTCTGCGAGGTGTCCTGGGCTCCGGCCTTGATCGTGACGTCGAGCCCCGCGGACTTGAAGTAGCCCTGCTGCTCGGCTATGTAGAGCGGCTCGAAGATGGCGCCGTTGGAGCGCAGGACGGTGACCTTGGCCTTGCCGTCGGCGGTGGTGTCACCGGCGGCGTCGCCACCGCAGGCGGTGAGGGTGAGCGAGGCGGTGACGACCAGTGCGGACAGGACGACGATGCCACGACGCCGCGGGGTTCTCGAGGTTTCCATGAACGGCTCTCCTTGATGACTCACGTACGAACCAGTCGGGTTCAGGCCGGCTGGTGCGAGCTACTGCGTCCGCGCGTGTCCCGCGGCGGCGTAGGCGGTGGTGGATTCCCCGGGGGTCATGTAGGTGCGGAAGCGGCCCTCGGGGTCGTACACGGCCCGGATCTCCTCCAGGCGCGCGGCGTTGGCGGGGCTGAGCCCGTGGTCGAAGCGGTCGGCGAGGTTGTTGTCGGAGAACTGCAGCCCCGCCGACAGGTGTTGGAGGTCGGCGAGCCGGCCGTGGGCCCACCGCTCGTGGGCGAGGTCCTCGGCCGGGTCGGTCCAGCCCGCGTTGGGCGAGAGGTACAGCTTGGCCTGGCTGGACCAGCAGGCGTCCGGGCGCTGCGGATAGCCGCCCCAGAGCATCCACAGGACGTGACTGGTGGTGTCGGGGATGGTGTCGAACAGCGGCCGGGCGGCGTCCAGGACCTTGTCCACGGGTTCGTCGGTCCAGATCCCGTCGAGCGCCCAGCGCATGCCCGGTGGGGTCAGCCGGTCGGCGTGCTCGTACAGCGCCGCCATGCTGGACTCCCGCGCGACGAGCGCACGGATCGCGCGGTCGCGGAAGGGGGCGTCCTCCAGCGGGGCGAAGGGGTTGTCGTCGCCCTCGCAGAACGCGGTGGCGGTGACGGAGACCGTCTGCCGGTCCAGCCCTGGCGTGCTGTGCTTTTCTGGGGGCAAGCCCCCAGACCCCCACCCCACCTTGGCCGAGAACTCCACTTCGGGTGCGAGGAGTTCGAGGGTGTCGTACGACCAGGCCAGCACCTCGTCGCGCAGCTCCAGCGGATAGCTGTGCACGGTCCGCAGCAACCGCTGGGGCAGGTCGTGCGCGGTGAGGTGGAAGCGGGTGACCACGCCGAAGAAGCCGGGGCCGCTGCCCCGCGCCGCCCACAGCAGGTCGGGGTGGGTGGCGTCGGTGGCGTGCACGAGGGTGCCGTCGGCGAGGACGACGTCGATCGCGCGGATGCTCATGCAGGCGGGGCCGAGCCGGCGGGAGTTCCAGCCGTAGCCGCCGCCGAGGAGGAAACCTCCGATGCCGACGGTGGGCGCGTGGCCCGCGGGGAAGAACAAGCCGTGTGGAGCCAGTTGTTCGAGCAGGGCGGGCCCCTTGACCGCGGGCTGGACCGAGGCTGTGCGGGTGGCGGGGTCGACGGTGATGTCCTGCAGCCGGGACAGATCGAGCAGCATGCCGCCGTCGCGCACCCCGTTGCCCACCCAGCTGTGCCCGCCGGAGCGGATCCCGATGGTGAGCCCCTCGCTGCGGGCGAGCCGTACGGCGGCCACCACGTCCTGCTCGTCGGCGGCGAGCACGATGACGTCGGGGTACCGGTGGGGCTTGCGCTCGTTCCAGACGGCGTCGAGCCGGGCCTGTTCGTACGCGGCCTCGCCGCGCCTGAGCAGCCTTTCGGGGGGCGGCACAGCCATGGCGGTCCTCCTCTCGCGGGGTTCGAGTCGGGACACTACTGTCGACACTTTTGGCCTTCAAGGGATGGGACAGGGAAAAACCTGTGGGTTTCTGCCGACACTAGGAATCGGTCCGGTGAGCGGGCGGAAAGTCGAAGAGTTCCGCGGGGTTGTCGACCATCAGCCGCCTGAGATGTGCCGGATCGGGCGCTATGTGCTCCACGAGGTCGACGAGCAGGCCGTCGTCGGGGGCTTCGCCGGTGATGTTGACGTGCGGATAGTCGGTTCCCCATACGACCCGCTCCGGGGCGTACGCCACCAGGGAGGCGGCCAGCGCCACCGCGTCGGCGTACGGCGGCCCCTGCCGGGAGACCCGGTCGACACCACTGACCTTCACCCACACGTTCCCGCTGTCGAGCAGGGCACGCAGACTGCGCAGCGCCGGGCTGTCGTGGCCGGCCGCCAGGTCGACGCGTCCGATGTGGTCGACGACCACCCTGCCGGGGAGGGCACGCACGAGGTCTTCCAGAACGGCGATCTCCGCGCCCCTGACGTGGAGTTGGGCGGCCCAGCCGAGGCCCTCGACGCGTTCCAGCACCGCGTCGATCTCGTCACGGGTGGGCGGAGTGCGCAGATGCGGCAGGAAGTTGAGCCGGAATCCGCGTACGCCGGCCCGGTGCAGCTCCTCGATCTCGGCCCGGGTACTGCGCTCGCCGATCAGTGCCACGCCCCGCAACCGGCCCTCACCGGCGCGCAGGGCGTCCAGCAGGACGGCGTGGTCGTAGCCGTGGCAGGACGACTGCACGATCACCGCGCGGCTGATGCCCAAGTGAGCGTGCAGGGCCCGCAGTTGTTCCTTGGGCGCGTCCAGGGGCGTGAAGGTGCGGTCCGGGGCGTAGGGGAAGACGTCGGCGGGCCCGAGGATGTGGCAGTGGGCGTCGCAGCTGTCCCCGGGGAGTGCCAGGGACGGGGTCCGGGGGGAGGGGTGCGGCGGGGGGCATCCCGGGGAGGGCACCAACTCCGTTTCGTGGACGGCGTGTTCAGTCACAGCGCGCCGTCATTCCACCGTCGACGACGATCTCCGTGCCGGTGACGAAGCGCGCCTCCTCGGAGGCGAGGAAGAGCGCCGCGTACGCCGTGTCGCGGCCGTCACCCATGAAGCCGAGCGGGATCCGTGCCTGCCGCTGGGCGAGCAGCTTCTCCACGTCGCCGCCCGCGCGCTGACGAGCGAGCCGCGCCTCCACCATCGGCGTGTGCAACTGACCGGGCACGACGGTGTTCACGCGGATGCCGTCCGGCGCGTACTCCACGGCGGTGACCCGGGAGAGCTGGATGACCGCGGCCTTGGCCGCCGCGTACCCCACCTGTGCGGCGCCGGTCCAGCGCAGCCCGGACGCGGAGGCGGTGTTGACGATGGCGCCGCCGCCTGCGCGCCGCATGGCGGGCACGGCGTACTTGCAGGCGAGGAAGGCACTGGTGAGGTTGGTGCGCAGCTGGTTGTCCCAGTCCTCCAGGCTGAGCTCGACCGCACCGCCGGGCCGCGAGCCGCCGACGTTGTTGACGAGCACGTCGATGCGGCCCGCCAGCCGCTCGCACTCCGCGAAGTAGCCCTGGACGGCCTCGGCTTCGGTGACATCCAGGACCGCCGTGTGCGCGGTACCGCCCTCCTCGCGGATCTGCCGCGCGGTGGCCTCCAGGGACTCCTTGTCCCGGTCGGCCAGGAAGACGGTGGCGCCCTCGCGGGCGAAGATCACCGCCGTGGCACGGCCGTTGCCCCACCCCGGCCCCACACTGCCGGCCCCGCCGATGACGGCGATCCGGCCCGCGAGACGGCCGAGCCGTGGTCCGGGCAGGTCGTCGGACAGGTCTTGAGTCATGGATGCTCCTCGCTCGAAGGGCTAAACTGTCGACAGTTCTAACCAAGTGTCGACACGAAGTAAACATCTACGACTCTGATGCGAAGTTAATACCCATAGTGTCGACAGGTCATATGCATGACAGGGACAGGAACCCCGAAGGAGGCCCATGGACAAGCCACTGGACGAGCCACTGGACAAGCCGCCCGTGTTCACGCCCGAGGAGATCGCCCGCTTCCGCGCGGAGCTGGCGGCGCGGCGCGCCCCCGGCGCCCACGAGCCCGGCCGCTGGTCGGTGAGCCCGCTCAACCGCCGTACGGACGTGGTGGGTTCCCTGCCCGCGTCGGTGCGACTACGGGACGCGACCCTGCGCTCGGTGGAGACACTGCCCGGAGTCGTCGCGACCGCCGAGGCGAAGGAGGCGTTCCTGCGCGGGCTCGTGGCCGTCGGGGTGGCCGAGGTCGTCACGGCCGGGCTCGGTGGCCGGACCGACGCGGCGCTCAAGGGCGAGGTCGAGCTGGTCAAGGAGGCGAACGCGCGGTGCCGGGTGGTGTGCCCGCTGATGCGTTCCCCGCAGGACGTCGACCGCGCGGCCGCCGCCGGCTACGACGCCGTACAGGTGTGGGTGCAGGCGTTCGGCGAGACCTCGCTGCTCTACCAGCCGCAGGCGTACGCCCGGGCCTGGCGCGGCGAGGAGTGGCGCACCGAGGACACCCCGCGCGACCGGGCGGCCGTACTGGCCCGTGCCGCACGGCTCGTCTCGTACGCCCGTGAGCGCGGCCTCGAGGTGATCGTGCCGCTGCTGATGGTGTCGTACGCGACCGAGGAGAGCCACGAGGAGTCGGTCACCGCACTGGCCGCCGCCGGCGCGAGCGAGCTCACCCTGTTCGACGGGCCGGGCGCGATGAGCCCCGAGGCGTACGCGCACCTGGTCCGACTCACCCGTACCCTCGCCCCCGAGGCGGAGGTCGGCCTCCACCCGCACAACACGTTCGGCCTGGCGGTCGCCTGCGCGGTGTCCGCCGTCCGCGCGGGCGCCACCGCCGTCGAACTGTCGGTCAACGGCTACTGCGGCGGCCCCGGCAACGCCGACCTGGCGGCGACGGCTCTCGCCTTCGAGGCGCTGTACGGGGTGCGCACGGGCATCAGGACCGATCGCCTCACCGAACTCGCCCGTATGGGTGAGAAGTTGACTGGTTATCACACGGCCTGGAACCATCCCGTCACCGGCAGCCACGCCTTCTGCTGGGGCGGACTGGACTTCATCACGCAGGAGACGGAGATCGACCCGCTCCTGCACAACTGCGTGGAGCCCGCCCTGGTCGGCAACGCCCGCCGGGTCCCCTTCACTCCCGACAGCGGCCCGTACACCCTCGCCGACAAACTGGCGGCGCGGGGCATCGCGCTCGACCGGGCCCAGTTGGACGACGTACTCGACCGGGCCCGCGGACGGATGGCGCACGAGGGCCGGCTGCTCACGGACGCCGAACTGGCCCTGCTGGCCGAGGAGGTGCGGTGAACCCGCGTCTACGGCTGCTCCCTCCGGCAGAACTCGACGCGGAGCAGCGGAAGTTGTACGAGGAGATCACCGGCGGTCCGCGCGCCGCCGGGCCACAGCATTTCGCGCTCGCCGACGACGAGGGATGCCTGCTGGGCCCGTTCAACGCCATGCTGCTCAGCCCCGCTCTCGGGCGCTCGCTCCAGGAGTTGGGTGCCGCCATCCGCTACCGGACGGAACTCACCTCGCGCATCCGTGAGATCGCGATCCTCGTCGTGGCGCAGGCCTGGGACAGCGCGTTCGAACGGCACGCCCACGAACGCGTCGGCGCCGCGGCGGGCCTGACCGGGGCCGAGCTGCTGGCGCTGCGCTCGGGCGGGGATCCGGGGCTGTCCGACCCGGCGGAGCGGGCCGCCTGGACGTTCACCCGCGCGCTCACCGCCCGCTCCGGCACCCTCGACGAGCAGGAGTACGCCACCGCCCGCGCCGCCCTCGGTGAACGCACCCTCTTCGAACTGTCGACACTGGTCGGCTACTACAGCACGCTCGCCGTTCAGCTGCGCGTTTTCGCCGTACCGGCCCCGCCACCCTGAGAATCGCCACCTTGTTTGAACCCCCGGCACACCTCTAGCCTGAGTTTGTGCCGCCAATAAACAAAACCCGAACGCACAGTGCCGTGCCGGGTCGCACCCTCACCCGCCTCCGGATCGTCCTCACCGCCTTCTTCGCCCTCGACGGCTTCGTCTTCGCCGGCTGGGTCGTCCGCATCCCCGCCATCAAGGAGCAGACCGACGCCACCGCGGGCACCCTTGGCCTCGCCCTGCTCGGCGTCTCCGCCGGAGCAGTGATCACCATGACCCTGACCGGGCGTCTCTGCCGCCGCTACGGCAGCCATCCGGTCACGGTCGCGTGTGCCGTCCTGCTCTCCCTCGGCGTCATGCTGCCCCCGCTCACCCACTCCGCCCTCACCCTAGGCCTCGTGCTCCTCGTGTTCGGCAGCGCGTACGGGGGGATCAACGTCGCCTTCAACAGCGCCGCCGTCGATCTGGTCGCGGCCCTGCGCAGGCCGATCATGCCCACCTTCCACGCGGCGTTCAGCCTGGGCGGCATGCTGGGCGCCGGGCTGGGCGCGCTGGTCGCCGGGTCGCTCTCCCCCACCCTCCATCTGCTCGGGCTCGGGATCATCGGCCTGGTCGTGACGGCGACGGCGGGACCGGCCCTGCTGCGCCTGACACCGCCGACGGCTGCGGGGGCACACGCGGTCGCAGGGCCGCATACGCCTGCGGGCTCGGGCACGGCCGCCGCCGCGCGTACGCCCGCAGGGGCGCCGTCCCCGACGGAACACCGCATGTCCACGGAGCCGCCTGCCACCGTGGAGCCGGGCACGTCGGCGGAGCCGCCCGCGTCCGAGAGGCCGGCGATCCCCACGACACTGCCGCGGCCCTCCCCGGAGTCGGCGGCCGCCCGCCGGCCCGACACCCGCACCCCCGACACCCGCACCCCCGACCCCCGCACGCGCCGTCTCGTCCTCGTCTTCGGCCTCATCGCGCTGTGCACGGCCTACGGTGAGGGGGCCCTCGCCGACTGGGGCGCGCTGCATCTGCGGCAGGACCTGGGCTCCTCGGCCGGGGCCGCCGCGATCGGCTACTCGTGTTTCGCGCTGGCGATGACCGTCGGCCGACTGACCGGCACCACCCTGCTCGAACGGCTCGGCCGCACCCGTACGGTGGTGGCCGGCGGTGCCGTCGCGGCGGCCGGGATGCTGCTCGGCTCACTCGCCCCTGCGCTGTGGGCGGCACTGCTGGGCTATCTGATCGCGGGGCTCGGCCTGGCCAACCTCTTCCCGGTGGCCGTCGAACGCGCGGGCGCCCTGGCCGGCCCCGGCGGGGTCGCCACCGCCTCCACCCTGGGCTACGGCGGCATGCTCCTCGGACCGCCCGCCATCGGGTTCATGGCCGAGTGGATCTCCCTGCCCGCCGCCCTGACGAGCGTGGCCGTCCTGGCCGGACTGGCCGCGCTGATCGGCTTCGGCACACGACGGGTGGCGTGAGCAGGCCGCACGGCAGGCGACAGGGCAGCAAGAAGGCCGCGTAGAAATCCGGGTGTTGGACCGCACTCCATCCGGCAGACTCACCCCCATGGAGACTGCCGAGTTCATCCGCGTCCTCGACCGCGAGGGGCGTTCGCTGGCCGACGCGGCGGCCGGGGCGGGCACCGACGCCAAGGTGCCCACCTGCCCGGGCTGGCAGGTCAGGGACCTGCTGCGGCACACGGGCATGGTCCATCGGTGGGCGGGGTCGTTCGTGGCGGAGGGGCACACGACGTACCACCCCGTCGAGGGCGAGCCGGACCTCGACGGTCCCGAGCTGCTGGACTGGTTCCGGGACGGGCACCGCCGGCTGGTCGACACCCTTGTCGCCGCGCCGCCCGATGTGGCGTGCTGGCACTTCCTGCCCGCCCCGTCGCCGCTGGCGTTCTGGGCCAGACGGCAGGCGCACGAGACGGCCGTCCACCGCGTGGACGCCGAGTCGGCGTGGGGCCGCACACCGCAGGAGAGCGCGCGAAGTCTTCCCGCCGCCTTCGCCGCCGACGGCATCGACGAGCTGCTGAGCGGCTTCCACGCCCGCCCCAAGAGCAGGCTGCGCACCGAGGAACCCCGGGTGCTGCGGCTGCGGGCGACGGATCTCGAGGAGGGCGCCGTGTGGACCGTACGACTGTCTCCGGAGCCGCCCGTGACGGAGCGGACCGCCGACGGCGACGCGGACTGCGAGATCACCGGAACGGCGGCGCAGCTCCACCTGGCGCTGTGGAACCGGGGCCCGTTCCCCGCCGTCACCGGGGACGCGGCGCTCACCACTCTGTGGCGAGAGAAGTCCGCAGTCACCTGGGGCCAGCGCCCCGGGCGCTAAGGGCAGCGCCCCAAGGGGCGCGGGGCCGTGTCGACATGCGGCGCCGCCGCGTGGGCGCGACCGGCCACGCCGTGAGTGTGCTGCTGCGTTTCTCCAGGGCGCGGCTCAGCCCAGCCAGCCCGGTCGCACCAGGCCCGACTCGTAGGCCAGGACGACCAGTTGGGCGCGGTCACGGACGCCCAGTTTCACCATCGTGCGGCTGACATGGGTCTTGGCGGTGAGGGGGCTGACGACCAGGCGGCGGGCGATCTCCTCGTTGGACAGGCCGATGCCGACCAGGGCCATCACCTCGCGTTCGCGTTCCGTGAGCCGGCTCAACTCGTCGGCTGCCGCGGGCTCCTTGGAGCGGGCGGCGAACTCGGCGATGAGCCGACGTGTCACGCCCGGCGAGAGCAGTGCGTCACCGGCCACCACCGCCCTCACCGCGCGCAGGAGTTCATCGGGTTCGGTGTCCTTGACGAGGAAGCCGGAGGCCCCGGACCGGATCGCTTCGAAGACGTACTCGTCGAGCTCGAAGGTGGTCAGCATGACCACCCGGACGCCCGCGAGCGCCTCGTCCCCGGTGATACGGCGGGTGGCGGCCAGCCCGTCCAGCAGCGGCATGCGGATGTCCATCAGGACGACGTCCGGGCGCAGCTCGCGGACCACGCGCACCGCCTCCTCGCCGTCGGCGGCCTCCCCGCACACCTCGATGTCCGGCTGCGCGTCGAGCAGCGCCCCGAATCCCGCCCGGACCAGGGACTGGTCGTCGGCGAGCAGTACGCGGATCACTGATCCTCCCCGCCCTCGTCCGTCGTCGCCCGCACCGTCGACTTCACCGGCAGTACGGCGAGCACCCGGAAGCCGCCGTCGGCACGCGGCCCCGCCTCGATCGTGCCACCCAGCGCCGCCGCCCGCTCCCGCATCCCGGCGAGACCGTTGCCGCTGCCGCCCGCGTCAGCGCCGGTCGGCGGTCCGTCGTCGTCGATACGCAGCCGTAGCGTCCCGCTCTCCTCGTCGAGCCGTACACGCGCGTGCCGCGAACCGGAGTGACGTACGACGTTGGTGAGGGCCTCCTGGACGATACGGAAGGCGGCGAGATCGGTGCCGGGCGACAACCGGGGCCGCTCCCCCGCCACCTCGACCGTGAGTCCCGCGCGTGCCGCCTGCTCGACCAGTTCGGGGAGCCGGTCCAGGCCGGGCGCCGGGGCGCGCGGCGCGTCTCCGGGCGTACGGAGGGAGTCGAGCACCTGACGCACCTCGCCGAGCGCTTCCTTGCTCGCGGACTTGATGGTGGTGAGCGCGGTGCGCGCCTGTTCCGGGTCGGCGTCGAGCAGGGCGAGGCCGACGCCGGCCTGGATGGTGATGACGGAGAGGCTGTGCGCGAGGACGTCGTGCAGTTCGCGGGCGATCCGCAGCCGTTCCTCGTCGGCGCGCCGCCGGGCGGCCTGCGCGCGCTCGGCCCGGTCCCGGGCCCACTGCTCGCGCCGGGCCCGGGCCAGCTCCGCGATCGCCACGATCGCGACGACCCAGCCGGTGACCACGATCTCCTGCCCGAAGGACGCCGGCGCGTCCCCGGACGGCGGCAGCCAGCGGTACAACCAGTGCGCGACCAGCAGATGTACGGCCCACAGCAGCCCGAGCGCGGTCCAGGCGGCCTTGCGGTGCCCGGCGACGACGGCGGAGAAGCAGGCCACGGCCACCGTGAGGAAGACCGGGCCGTACGGATAGCCCGCCCCCAGATAGAGCGCGACCGCGACCGCCGTACCGAACACGACGGGCACCGGATACCGTCGCCGCCACAGCAGGAGCGCGCAGGCGACGAGCAGCAGGACGCGGGCGAAGGGGCCGAGCTCGGCCCGCTCGTCCTGCTGCATGCGTGCGGCGAAGGTCGAGCCGACGAAGACGAAGACGGTCAACAGCAGGGTGGACCGCCACGGCCAGCGGTCGCCGTCCGGTCCCTCACCGGCCCACCGGCGCGACCACGGCGGCCCGTGTCCCCGCCACCGTCCAGGGCCACCGCCCCCGCGCACCTGCTCTACGTCCATGTCCGCCACGCTAGACGTGCCGGCCGGCGCCGGACGTCCGCCGGGCGAGGTGATCAGCCGTACTCCCCTGGAAGTAGGACCGGTCCCGCCGCCCCCACGAGTACGACGTGCAACGCGTGGTCGCCGAGACGGTCGCCGACTGGCCGGCCGAGGACCGTAACGCCCTGGCCCGGCTGCTGACCCGCTTCGTCCGGGACTTCACCGAACCGACCGGACACCCGAGCCCACCCGCCGGACCGGACGGCCCGCACGAGCGCTAGCGCAGCCCCACCCCGTGCGCCAGCCGCGTCACCGCGTACCGGAAGAACGGCTCGCGCTCCTCCACCATCCGGTTGAACTGGCCGAACAGCTCGAAGCCGACCAGTCCGTAGAGCTGCGCCCAGGCCGCGACCAGCGCCGCGACCGCTCCCGGTGGCAGGTCGGGGGCGAGGTCGCCCGCCATGCGCACGGCCTCCGGAACGAGTTCGTCCGTGAGCAGCGGCACCTCCAGGACCCGCGTCTGATGCGCTTCCCGGACGATGCCGATGAGGAGAAGCCCGACGCGGGACGCGGCCGGCACGGTGGTCCGGGGAGCGCTGTATCCGGGGACGGGTGTGCCGTAGATCAGCGCGTACTCGTGCGGATGCGTCTGCGCCCAGCCGCGCACCGCCTCGCACACCGCGACCCAGCGCCGGACCGGCTCCGCCCCGGCGACGGCGGCGTGCGCCGCTTCCGCCCGCTCGCCGAGGGAGTCGTACGCATCGATGATGAGTGCGGTGAGCAGGTCGTCGCGGCTCGGGAAGTAGCGGTAGAGCGCGGAGGAGACCATGCCCAGCTCGCGCGCCACGGCCCGCAGCGAGAGCTTGGCCGCGCCGTCTGCGGCCAGTTGTCTGCGCGCCTCCTCCTTGATGGCGGCGGTGACTTCGATCCGGGCGCGGGCGCGAGCCCCCTGGGTGGTGTTGCTGCTCATGCACGCCAGTGTTCCACGGAGCGGATCGGTGCACACATTCGAGAGCAGCGCAAAAGTTCGAGAGCACCGCTCTTGCATTGGATCGCCGATCTCCGGCACACTCGAATCAAGCGAGAGCACCGCTCTCTCCGTGACTGGGGGTCACCGATGTCGTCGCAGCCGTACTACCTCAAGGGCAGCCCGCTCAACGTCCGTTTCAACAGTGTCGTCGGCTGGCTGGCCCGGCACGGGCTGAGCCTCATGGGCTCGGCGGAGATGTCCGTGCGGGGCCGCAAGAGCGGGCAGATGCAGCGCATCCCGGTCAACCCGCACACGTACGAGGGCACCCAGTTCCTGGTCTCGGCGCGCGGGCACTCCCAGTGGGTGCGCAACATGCGGGTGGCCGGCGGTGGGGAGCTGCGGGTGGGGCGCGGGGTACGGACGTTCACCGCGGTGGAGCTCCCCGACGAGGAGAAGCTCCCGGTCCTGCGGACCTACCTGGAGAAGTGGGGCTGGGAGGTCAACCAGTACTTCAACGGCGTCACGGCGAAGTCCACGGACGAGGAGTTGGTGGCGGCGGCCCCCGACCACCCGGTGTTCCGGATCACGGTCGAGGGCTGACGACCACGGGCGGACGGCTCGGCCCGGCGGCCGACCGTGTTCGAACGCCGCGCCCGGCCGGGAGCCTCAGGAGTCCTCGGTCTCGGTCTCGGTCTCCGCTGCCGGTGCCGCGACCGGCTCCTGCTGTCTGCGGTCCATCAAGGTCAGCGCGCGCTGGGCCATCGGATGCGTACGGACGAGCTCGCCGAGGGTCGTACGGCCGCGGGTGATGTCGGCGAACGCGCGCCAGGCCGGGCGGAAGCCGGTGAGGGCCGCGTGGAACAGGCCGGGGCGGCGCTCGAAGGCGGTGAGGAGCCGCTTGCCGACGGCCATCTCCACGCCGAGGCCCGCCTTGACCGCGAACGCGTAGTTCAGGGCCTGACGGCGGGTGTCCACCGCGTCGTGCGCCTCCGCGATGCGGACCGCCCACTCACCCGCGAGCCGGCCCGAGCGCAGCGCGAAGGAGATGCCCTCGCGGGTCCACGGCTCCAGCAGGCCCGCCGCGTCGCCGCAGACCAGCACCCGCCCGCGCGAGAGCGGCGAGTCGTCGGCGCGGCAGCGCGTGAGGTGGCCGGAGGAGATGCTCGGCTCGAAGCCGGCCAGGCCGAGCCGTCCGATGAAGTCCTCCAGATACCGCTTGGTGGCGGCGCCCTCGCCGCGCGCGGAGATCACGCCGACCGTCAGCGTGTCCCCCTTGGGGAACACCCAGCCGTAGCTGCCGGGCATCGGGCCCCAGTCGATGAGGACGCGGCCCTTCCAGTCCTCGGCGACCGTGTCCGGCACCGGGATCTCCGCCTCCAGGCCGAGGTCGACCTGGCCGAGCTTCACGCCGACGTGCGCCCCTATGCGGCTGGCGCTGCCGTCCGCGCCCACCACCGCACGCGCCAGCAGGGTCTCACCGCCCTGCAGGACGACCGCGACCGTGCGCCGGTCGGGCACCGCCGAGCCGTGCTGCTCGACGCGGGTGACCGTGACGCCCGTCCGCAGTTCGGCGCCCGCCTTCTGGGCGTGCTCGACCAGTTGCTGGTCGAACTCGGGCCGGTTGATCAGCCCGAACAGCATCTGCCGGGAACGGCGGGTGCGGGTGAAGCGGCCGTTGTTGGAGAAGGTCACCGCGTGCACCCGGTCGCGGAAGGGGAGTTCGAAGCCGGGGGGCAGCGCGTCCCGCGAAGGGCCGATGATGCCGCCGCCGCACGTCTTGTAGCGGGGCAGCTCCGCCTTCTCCAGCAACAGCACACGCCGTCCCGTGACCGCCGCCGCGTAGGCGGCCGAAGCCCCCGCGGGTCCCGCGCCCACCACGACGACGTCCCACACCTGCCGCACGTCGTCCGCTGAAGAGTTCTCGCTGCTCACGATGGTCTACTGCTCCCGGTCAAGCCGTCTGCCGCACCTGTCCCCCGCATCCTACGGCGGAGATCGTCACGACCCGATGACAGTCCGCTGTGGAAAGATCGGCGAGGTACGCGACCCCATCCCGGCAGCGCGTACGCTCGCACGGTCCCCCGAACGGACCAGTGCCACCCTGTACAACGTCGCACCCACAAGGAGCGTGCCCATGTCGTCGAATCCGGTCGCCGAGACCGTCGCCTCGCTGATGCCCAGGGCGAAGGAGGAGCTCACCGAGCTGGTGGCCTTCAAGTCGGTGGCGGACTTCGACCAGTTCCCCCGCAGTGAGAGCGAGGCCGCCGCGGACTGGATCACGGCCGCGCTGCGCGCCGAGGGTTTCGAGGACGTGGCCGTGCTCGACACCCCCGACGGCACCCAGTCGGTGTACGGCCGGCTGCCCGGGCCCGAGGGCGCGCGGACCGTTCTGCTGTACGCGCACTACGACGTGCAGCCGCCGCTGGACGAGTCCGGCTGGACGACCCCGCCGTTCGAGCTCACCGAGCGCGACGGCCGCTGGTACGGACGCGGCACCGCCGACTGCAAGGGCGGCTTCATCATGCACCTGCTCGCGCTGCGCGCCCTGAAGGCGAACGGTGGCGTCCCGGTGCAGGTGAAGGTGATCGTGGAGGGCTCGGAGGAGCAGGGCACCGGTGGTCTGGAGCGGTACGCCGAGCAGCACCCGGAGCTGCTGACCGCCGACGCCGTCGTGATCGGCGACTCGGGCAACTTCCGCGTCGGCCTGCCCACGGCCACCTCCACCCTGCGCGGCATGACCATGCTGCGTGTGAAGATCGACACCCTTGAGGGCAACCTGCACTCGGGCCAGTTCGGCGGCGCGGCCCCCGACGCGCTCGGCGCCCTGATCCGCGTACTGGACTCGCTGCGGGCCGAGGACGGTTCGACGACGGTGGACGGGCTGACCGGTGACGCCGGGTGGCAGGGCCTGCAGTACGACGAGCAGCGGTTCCGTCAGGACGCCAAGGTGCTGGACGGCGTCGGGCTGATCGGCTCCGGCACGGTCGCCGACCGCATCTGGGCCCGGCCGGCCGTCACCGTCCTCGGCATCGACTGCCCGCCGGTCGTCGGCGCCACCCCGTCCGTGCAGGCGAGCGCCCGCGCGCTGATCAGCCTGCGGGTGCCGCCGGGCGTGGACGCGGCCGAGGCGACGAAGCTGCTCCAGGCGCACCTGGAGGCGCACACGCCGTGGGGCGCCCGGGTGAGCACCGAACAGATCGGTCAGGGCCAGCCGTTCAGCGCCGACACCACCAGCCCGGCGTACGCGGCGATGGCGGACGCGATGGCGGTCGCCTACCCGGGCCAGGAGATGCAGTACGCCGGTCAGGGCGGCTCCATCCCGCTGTGCAACACCCTCGCGGCCCTCTACCCGGCCGCGGAGATCCTCCTCATCGGGCTGAGCGAGCCGGAGGCCCAGATCCACGCGGTCAACGAGAGCGTGTCCCCGGAGGAGTTGGAGCGGCTGTCGGTGGCCGAGGCGCTGTTCCTGCGGAACTACGCGGCCGGATGAGCGGACAACTGCCGCCACGCTGACGGAAGATGGGTCCGTGCCGTCCAGCCGGATCGTCGCCCACCGCACCGTCGCCGCGTTCCTGGACCGGCTGGACGACGATGAGATCACCGCTCTCCTGGCCGGTGGAGTGCCGCTCGGGACGGGGATCGGCGGTCAGGTCCTGCGGGTCGAGATGGGCGGGCGGACCGTGTTCGTGAAGCGGATCCGGATGTCCGACGCCGAACTGCGGCCCGGGCGGCGGCAGTCCACGGCCGATCCGTTCGGGCTGCCGCCCGCCTGCCACTACGGCATCGGCAGCCCTGGGTTCGGCGGGTGGCGTGAGCTGGCCGTTCAGGTGATGACGACCCGCTGGGCACTGTCCGGGCGGTTCGCCGGATTCCCGCTGCTGCACCACTGGCGGCTGCTGCCCGACGAGCCGCGTCCGCTGCCGCCCGAACTGGCGGACGTGGAGCGGACGGTGGCGTACTGGGGCGGCGGCCGGGGGGTGCGCGAGCGGCTGGAGGGGCTGCGGGCGGCTACGACGGCCCTCACGCTGTTCCTGGAGTACGTCCCGGACACCCTCCACGGCTGGCTGGGCGCGCGGTTGCGCATCTCGGACGCGGCGGCGGACGCGGCGTGCGCGCTGGTGGACCGGGAGCTGTCGGCCCTCACGTCCTTCCTCCGCGAGCGCCGGCTCCTCCACTTCGACGCGCATTTCCACAACATCCTCACGGACGGGCGGCGGCTCTGCCTCACCGATTACGGACTCGCCGTCTCCGCCCGGTTCCGGCTCGGTCACGGAGAACGGGACTTCCTCGCCGTACACCAGGACTACGACCACGCCTACACCCGCTCCTACCTGGTGAAGTGGCTGGTCACCGACCTGTACGGGTATGTCGGCGAGGAGCGTGAGGCCTTTGTGCGTGCCTGTGCCGAGGGGCTGAGGCCGCAGGGGATCCCCGGGGGCGCGGCTGCACTGCTGCGCCGCCACGCCCCGGTCGCCGTCGTGATGGAGGAGTTCCAGCACCGGCTGGTGGAGGAGAGCCGGTCGACTCCGTTCCCGGCGCGAGAGGTGCGGCGTGCGCTCGGCCGAGGCGCGCTCAGCCGACCGGAACCCCGGCCTCCAGGTACAGGGCGGCGCCGCGCTCCCGGGCCCTCAGCGCCCAGCGCAGCCGCTCGTAGCGGACCGGCGGCAGAAGGTCCGCCGCCTCCGCCTCGGTGACGAATCGCCACCCGCGCAGTTCGGGGCCGGGCAGCAGCAGCCCCTCGACGGCCGCGGTGTCGAGCCGACCGCCGTCGAAGAGGAGGCGCAGTCCGCCGTAGCCGGGGGGCTTCGGCCGTTCCCAGTCGACGACGAGCAGCCGGGGGACCTCGTCCAGGTGGACGCCGGTCTCCTCCTCGACCTCGCGCATGCCGGCGCGGGCGGGCGCCTCGCCGGGCTCCACGACCCCGCCGGGGAACTCCCAGCCGGGTTTGTAGGTCGGGTCGACGAGCAGCACCCGGTCCTGCTCGTCGAAGAGCAGCACTCCGGAGGCGAGCGTCTCGCCGGTGGGTTCGGGGGTCTGCACGATGTCGCAGGCGGGCACGGCCCCGGTGCCGACCGCGTCGGCTATGCGGACGGCGGTCTCGTACGGGGTGAGGTGGCTGGTGTCGACGAGGTGGGCGTCCGCGGTGAGCCAGGAGGCGAGGGCGGCGCGGTAGGGCTCGATGTGGTCGTAGGACCACTGACGGACGCGTATCTCGCCGTCGGGGAGGTCGGGCGGGACCTCTCGACCGGCTATACGCCCGCGCAGGATCGTTTCCGCCGGAGCGAGGAGGACATGGCGGACCGGTATCCGGCGGGCGGCGAGACCACCGAAGATCTCGTCGCGGTACTCCTGGCGCAGCAGGGTCATGGGGACGACGAGGGTGCCGCCGACCTCGCCGAGGAGCGCGGCCGTGGTGTCGATCACGAGGCGTCGCCAGATCTGCAGGTCCTGGTAGTCGCCGACCTCGGCGAGGCACTTGGGCGGCAGCAGGTGCGGGAGCGCTCCGCCGATGACCTCGGGGTCGAAGAGCGTGCTGTTCGGGATCAGGTCGATCAGTTCCCGTGCGGTCGTGGTCTTGCCCGCACCGAACGCGCCGTTGATCCAAACGACGGTCACATGTCCCCCTCTTCTGTTGGCCCCCTGTGGCTTGCCCGCTCCACCCTGCCACGGAAACCACCTCCGGGAAGAGGGCGCACGAAGGCCGTGGCGCCGGTGCTCCCGCGAAGGGGCACCCGGCGCCACGGCCCGACGCGTCCGGCGTGCCGCGCCCGCCGTCAGCCGTTCTGACCCAGGGCGTCGTCGTCGATCGCCAGGCTGTCGCCGGCGATGGTGTGGTCGAGGCTGCCGACGGTGTCCCGGACGTTCAGGTCGTCGAGGNGGCCCCCCCCCCCCCCCCGCCCCGACGCGTCCGGCGTGCCGCGCCCGCCGTCAGCCGTTCTGACCCAGGGCGTCGTCGTCGATCGCCAGGCTGTCGCCGGCGATGGTGTGGTCGAGGCTGCCGACGGTGTCCCGGACGTTCAGGTCGTCGAGGTCCTCGGCGCCGACGCCGTGGGAGGGGGTGATGGCCGCGACGACGAACCCGGTGGCGAGGGAGGCGATGGCGAGCATGCTGCGCTTCTTCATGCCCACTCCAACGGCCGGACACGACAGAGGTCACGCCCCGACCGCTGTCGCCTCCTGCCGCACGGCCCGCCGTCACAGCCTGACGCATGGCAGGCCTGAACGTTCCTGCAGGGGCGGCCCCACACCCGCGGCTCTCACACCCGTACGGCCCCGGACCCCGCCAGCGCCGCCGCGGCCGCCCCCACCAGCCCCGCGTCCGTCCCCATCTGGGCCGGGACCACGGTCAGCCGCTGGACGAAGGAGAGCGTGGCGTAGTCGGCGAGGGAGCGGCGCAGGGGCGCGAAGAGGATGTCGCCGGCCTTGCCCACGCCCCCGCCGATCACCGCGATGTCTATCTCGACGAGGGTCGCGGTGGCGGCGATACCGGCGGCGAGGGCCTGGGCGGCGCGTTCGAAGGAGGCGACGGCCACCGGGTCGCCCGCGCGGGCGGCGGCGGCCACGGCGGCCGCGGAGGTGTCGCCGTCGGGGCCGGGCCGCCAGCCGTTCTCCAGGGCACGGCGGGCGATGTTGGGGCCGCTGGCGATGCGCTCCACACAGCCGCGCGCGCCGCACGGGCAGGTGTCGCCGTCGAGGTCGACGCAGATGTGGCCGATGTGACCGGCGTTGCCGGTGGGGCCGGGGTGAAGACGGCCCCCGAGGACCAGCCCTCCGCCCACGCCCGTCGAGACCACCATGCAGAGCGCGTTGTCATGGCCGCGAGCGGCGCCCTGCCAGTGTTCGGCCGCCGTGATCGCGACGCCGTCGCCGATCAGCTCGACCGGCAGGCCGCCGGTCGCGGCGCGGACGCGGTCGACGAGCGGGAAGTCGCGCCAGCCGGGCACGTTCACCGGGCTGACCGTGCCGGCGGAGGCGTCCACCGGGCCGGCGCTGCCGATGCCGACGGCGTACACGCGCGGCCACAGCGGTGAGGCCGTCAGTTCCTTCAGCACCTCCTCGACGGCCGCCATCACGGTGTCGCCGTCCTCCTGCGTGGGCGTGGGCCGCTGCGCGCGGACCAGGATCGTGCCGTCGCCGTCCACCAGTGCTCCGGCGATCTTGGTGCCGCCCATGTCGAGCGCGGCCACGAGGTCGGTCTGCATCAAAGTCTCGGTTCTCCCCGGTCAACCTTGGAAAAGGGGCCGGCCGGTCTGTGGTGGCGGACGTGGGCCGGAGTTTGTCGCTGTACAGTCTCTCCCGCATCTGACAACGTTGTCCAGGCTCTATGCTCGACGCCACATCCTCATACAAACGCAGGGACGTATCCACCCCGCCGGCATCATTTCCCGGATGTCGGCGCGGCGAGCCGTCCCGTGGACGACAGGAACAGGACACCGCATCGTGCCCGAGACGCCGCGCCGCCCCGACAGCCGTTACGGCAACCGTCCCACCATGAAGGATGTCGCGGCACGCGCCGGGGTAGGACTCAAGACCGTCTCCCGGGTGGTGAACGGCGAGCCGGGGGTCACCCCCGAGACGGAGCGGCGCGTCCAGGAGGCCATCGACGCGCTGGGCTTCCGCCGCAACGACAGCGCGCGCGTGCTCCGCAAGGGCCGCACGGCGAGCATCGGCCTGGTCCTGGAGGATCTCGCGGACCCGTTCTACGGCCCGCTCAGCCGCGCGGTGGAGGAGGTGGCCCGTGCCCACGGCGCGCTGCTGATCAACGGCTCCAGCGCCGAGGACCCGGACCGTGAGCAGGAGCTGGCGCTGGCGCTGTGCGCCCGGCGGGTGGACGGTCTCGTGGTGATCCCGGCCGGAGACGACCACCGCTATCTGGAGCCGGAGATCAAGGCGGGCGTGGCGACGGTGTTCGTGGACCGGCCGGCCGGTCAGATCGACGCGGACTGTGTGCTGTCGGACAACTTCGGCGGGGCCCGCGAGGGCGTGGCCCATCTCATCGCGCACGGGCACCGCAGGATCGGCTTCATCGGCGACATGCCGCGCATCCACACCGCCGCGGAACGCCTGCGCGGCTACCGGACGGCGATGGAGGACGCGGGGACAGACGTCGCGGACGCCTGGATCTCGCTGGGCACCACCGACCCGGAGCGGGTGCGCCGGGCGGCCGAGGAGATGCTGTCCGGCCCCGCGCCGGTCACGGCGGTCTTCACGGGCAACAACCGCGTGACGGTCACCGTGATCCGGGTCCTCGCGGAGCGGTCCCACCGGGTGGCGCTGGTGGCCTTCGACGACCTGGAGCTGGCCGATCTGCTGCAGCCGGGCGTGACCGTGGTCGCCCAGGACGCGGCGGCCCTCGGCCGGACGGCCGCCGAGCGGCTGTTCCGGCAGTTGGAGGGCACGCTCGTCGTCCCGGAGCGCATCGAACTGCCGACCCGGCTGATCACGCGCGGTTCGGGCGAGCTGCCGCCCGCGGGCTGAGGCAGACTGGGCACAGATGGACGAACGCCAGGAGCACCGCACGCTGGAGGCGCTGGGTCTGGCTCACGCGCCGCGCGACCATCCGCTCATCTACCCGGGTGTGTGGCCGGCCGGGTCGGGCCTGCTCGCCGGCGATCTGCTGCTGCCCCTGGACCGCCTCACGCATCCTGGCCGCAGCCCTGTCCTGGCCGTCGGCTCCAACGCCTCCCCCGCGCAACTGCGGTACAAGATGGCCGTATTGGGGATCACCTCCCCGATCCCGATGGTGCGCACCCGGGTGACCGGCATCGATGTCGGTGTCTCCGCGCACGTGAGCCGCCTGGGATACATGTCCGCCTCTCCGGTCGACTCCCCGGGCGTGGCACGGGAGTTGTTCGTCATCTGGCTGGACGAGGAGCAGCTCGCCGCCGTCGACGCGACAGAGCCGAACTACGACCGGGTGGCCCTGCCCGCACCCCGGTTCCGTGTCGAGCTGGAGAACGGCGAGACGCTCGACGGCGTGTTCTCGTACGTGAATCGGCACGGAGTCCTGCACAACGGCAGCGGCTCCCCGCGCAGTCACCCCGGCCAGCGCGCGATGATCGCCGAACTCCTCCTGGGATCACCGGCGTTGAGGCGGCTGTTCGGGGCGACTCCGGAGGAGTTCGTCGCCCGCGCCCGGGCCGACGTACGGCTCTGCGAGCGCGGTACGCGGTTGTTGGCGGAGGAGAGGCTGGTGACGAACTCCGGACTGGAGCACCTGCGGTGTGACGGCTGGGATAGGGGTGACCCGAGCGGGACACGGTAGCGGCGTGGCACTTGCGCCCAGGACAGGTCCTAGGCCGTCGGACTGTCCCGTCGAGGTGTCGCGAAGCCCTCCAGGGTCGTCCGGGTCAGCCCGGTCGCGTCGGTGACTTCGGCGAGGTCGAGGGCGCCGCAGTCAAGGCCGCGCAGCAGATGGCCGCTGAGGGCCTTCGCGGTGGCCGGTTCGTCCATCACGTCGCCGCCGGCCCGGTCGGCGTACCGGGCGAGGCGCTCGGCGGCCCGGGCGAACCCCTCGCGGTAGAAGGCGAAGACGGCCGCGTAGCGGGTGGGGATGTGGGCGGGGTGCATGTCCCAGCCCTGGTAGTAGGCGCGGGCCAGGGCGCGGCGGGTGAGGCCGTAGTGCAGCCGCCAGGCGTCGTGGACCTTCTCGGTCGGGCCGACGGGCAGGACGTTGGTGGAGCCGTCCGAGACGCGCACGCCGGTGCCGGCCGCGGCGACCTGCATGACCGCCTTGGCGTGGTCGGCGGCCGGGTGGTCACTGGCCTGGTAGGCGGCGGACACGCCGAGGCAGGCGCTGTAGTCGAAGGTGCCGTAGTGCAGGCCGGTGGCGCGGCCCTCGGCGGCCTGGATCATCCGGGCGACGGTCGCGGTGCCGTCGGTGGCGAGGATGGCCTGGCTGGTCTCGATCTGGATCTCGAAGCCGAGCCGGCCGGGTTCGAGGCCGCGTGCCTTCTCGAATGCCTCCAGGAGCCGCACCAGGGCGGTGACCTGTTCCGGGTAGGTGACCTTGGGCAGGGTCAGCACCAGGCCCTCGGGCAGGCCGCCGGCCGCCAGCAGGCCGGTGAGGAAGATGTCGAGGGTACGGATGCCCCGGTCGCGGACGGCGGCCTCCATGCACTTCATGCGGATGCCCATGTACGGGGCGGCCGTGCCCTTCGCGTACGCCTCGGCGACGAGCCGGGCGGCCCGGGCGGCCGCCTCGTCCTCCTCGGGGTCGGGGCGGGGTCCGTAGCCGTCCTCGAAGTCGATGCGCAGGTCTTCAATCGGCTCGCGCTCCAGTTTGGCCCGTACGCGCGCGTGGACGGGTCCGGCGAGTCCGTCGGACAGGCCGAGGCAGGCGGCGAAGGAGGCGGCGTCGGGGGCGTGTTCGTCGAGTGCGGCGAGGGCGCGGTCGCCCCAGGAGCGGATGGTGTCGGCGGCGAAGGCGTCGGCGGGTACGTAGACGGTGTGGACGGGCTGGCGGGTGCCGGGGTCACCGGGGTAGCGGCGTTCGAGTTCGGCGTCGACGGGGGCGAGGGAAGCACTGATCTCCTCGCTGACGGCGCCCGCGAGGCTCGTCGCCACCGTCTCCTGCTGGCCCTGGCCCATCCCATACCCTCCAGTTTTCCGCAGTACGGAATCAACAATCCGTAGAACGAAGCTATCCGTGGACGTTCCGGCGGGTCAACACCGTGTCCACGCCACGGTCGTCTCGCGCACACCTCTGTCGTCCTGTGTGATCACTCCCGCACCTTCAACCTCTTCCGCACAGACCCGCACACCTTCATCCTGGCTCACGAGGCGAGAGGGGACACATGACGGGCACCGCGGGGCCGACGCGGCGGACGGGACTGAGATCGATGGTCGCGGCAACCGTCGCGGTACCGCTGCTCGCCGCGGTCGGGGCCGCCGAGCCACGCCGGTCGCCCCCGGCGCCGGACCCGAAGCCGCGCCCCGTGCCCCCGCTGAGGATCATGACGTTCAACCTCCGGGTCCCGGTCGACCAGGACGGCAACAGCTGGGTCCACCGCCGCCCGGTGGTGCAGGCGCTGTTACGGAGGACCGCCCCACACGTCATGGGCACCCAGGAGGGCCAGTTCAAGCAGCTCCAGGCCGTCTGGGCCGACATGGGCCCGCACTACGACTGGATCGGCACCCCCGGCAGCGGCGACGAGGAGTCGGTGGCGGTCTACTACGACGTCCGCCGGCTCGAGCCCCTCGAACACGACGTCTTCCGCCTCTCCGACACGCCGACGGTACCGGGCTCCAACACCTGGGGCGCGGCCTTCCCCCGGCTGGTGACCCGGGTCCTCTTCCGCGACCGGCAGGGCACGGGACGGGAGTTCCACGTCCTCAACACCCACCTCGACCATCGCAGCAAGTACGCGCGCGTGCGGGCCGCCAGGATGATCGGCGAGCGGATCAGGGGGCTCGGCCCCTCCCGTCCGGTCCTGCTGACCGGCGACTTCAACGCCGTCGCCCACACCGACCAGGCGTACGGCACTCTGTTGGACTCCGGTCTCGTCGACACCTGGGACACGGCGCAGGAGAACGGCCCGGTGTTCGGGACGTTCAACGGCTGGAAGGCGCTCAAGCCCGACGGGGACCGCATCGACTGGATCCTGTCGACCCCGGACGTCACCGTCCACCGGGCGTGGGCCGACCCGTTCACCGTGAACGGCCGCTATCCGAGCGACCATCTGCCGGTGCTGGCGTCGGTGAGCCTGAAGTGAACGCCGAGGCCCCCGTGACCGCTGGGGTCACGGGGGCCTCGGGCGACTGCGCCGATCGGGTGATCAGCCCTTGCGGGCCTTGATCTCCTCGGTGAGCTGCGGGACGACGTCGAAGAGGTCGCCGACGATGCCGTAGTCGACGAGGTCGAAGATCGGGGCCTCGGCGTCCTTGTTGACGGCCACGATCGTCTTCGAGGTCTGCATGCCGGCGCGGTGCTGGATGGCGCCGGAGATGCCGTTGGCGATGTACAGCTGCGGCGAGACGGACTTGCCGGTCTGGCCGACCTGGTTGGTGTGCGGGTACCAGCCGGCGTCCACGGCGGCGCGGGAGGCGCCGACGGCCGCGCCGAGGGAGTCGGCGAGGGCCTCGATGATCGCGAAGTTCTCCGCGCCGTTGACGCCACGGCCACCGGAGACCACGATCGCGGCCTCGGTCAGCTCCGGACGCCCGGTCGACTCACGGGCCGTGCGGCCGGTGACCTTGGTACCGGTCGCCTGAGCGGAGAAGGACACCGCGAGCGCCTCGACCGCACCGGCGGCCGGGGCGGCCTCGACGGCCGCGCTGTTGGGCTTGACCGTGATGACCGGGGTGCCCTTGGCGACACGGGACTTGGTGGTGAAGGACGCGGCGAACACCGACTGGGTGGCCACCGGACCCTCGTCACCGGCCTCCAGGTCGACGGCGTCGGTGATGATGCCGGAGCCGATGCGCAGCGCCAGACGGGCGGCGATCTCCTTGCCCTCCGCGGAGGACGGGACCAGCACGGCGGCCGGGGAGACGGCGGCGACGGCGGCCTGCAGCGCGTCCACCTTCGGTACGACGAGGTAGTCGGCGTACTCGGACGCGTCGTGGGTGAGGACCTTGACGGCGCCGTGCTCGGCGAGCGCGGCGGCGGTGTTCTCGGCACCGGCGCCGAGCGCGACGGCGACGGGCTCGCCGATACGGCGGGCGAGGGTCAGCAGCTCGAGGGTCGGCTTGCGGACGGCACCGTCCACGTGGTCGACGTAGACGAGGACTTCAGCCATGGGATTGCTCTCCTGCGAAACGAAGTTGAGGGGCGGTCGGCGTGCGCGGGCCTTAGATGAACTTCTGGCTCGCGAGGAACTCGGCGAGCTGCTTGCCGCCCTCGCCCTCGTCCTTGACGATCGTGCCGGCGGTACGGGCCGGGCGCGCGGAGGCGTCCTCGACCTTGGTCCAGGCACCCTCCAGGCCGACCTCCTCCGCCTCGATGTCGAGGTCGGACAGGTCCCAGGCCTGAACCGGCTTCTTCTTGGCCGCCATGATGCCCTTGAAGGACGGGTAACGGGCCTCGCCCGACTGGTCGGTCACCGACACGACCGCCGGCAGGGAGGCCTCGAGCTGCTCGGAGGCGGCGTCGCCGTCGCGGCGGCCCTTGACCGTGCCGTCCTCGACGGTGACCTCGGACAGCAGGGTGACCTGCGGGACGCCCAGGCGCTCGGCGAGCAGGGCCGGGACGATACCGGCGGTGCCGTCGGTGGAGGCCATGCCGGAGATCACCAGGTCGTAGCCGGCCTTCTCGATCGCCTTGGCGAGCACCAGGGAGGTGCCGATGGCATCGGTGCCGTGCAGGTCGTCGTCCTCGACGTGGATCGCCTTGTCCGCGCCCATGGACAGCGCCTTGCGCAGGGCGTCCTTGGCGTCCTCGGGGCCCACCGTGAGAACGGTGATCTCCACGTCGTCGTCGGAGTTCTCGGAGATCTGCAGCGCCTGTTCGACGGCGTACTCGTCGAGCTCGGAGAGCAGACCGTCCATGTCGTCCCGGTCGACGGTCAGGTCATCGGCGAAGTGCCGGTCGCCAGTGGCGTCGGGCACGTACTTCACAGTGACAACGATCCTCAAGCTCACGCCGGCTCTCCTACTGCATCGTCAGTTCTCGGCTGCCTTCTTTCAGGCAGCATAGGCGCCACAAGCGGCCGATCCCGATCGGGGCGGCCCGCGCTCCGAACGAAATATTACTCGTCAGTACACCCAGTTCCCGCCCGCTGAGCAAGCGCTTTGGAGTGTGACCTCTGCAACGCAGCGTAACCGGAACCCGACGGCTTCGCAGGAGAGCCGGACAGTGATCAATCCCGCAGGGCGGTGAACCGGCCCTGGTGGTAGAGCAGCGGCCGGCCCGCGCCCGCCGGGTCGCCCAGGACGACCTCGGCCAGCACGATCCGGTGATCCCCGGCGGGGACGCGGGCGACGACCCGGCACACCAGCCAGGCGAGGACGTCGTCGAGGACGGGGACACCCTCGGGGCCCTCTCGCCAGGCGGTGGGCGCGCCGAAGCGGTCGGCGCCGCTGCGGGCGAAGGTGGCGGCCAGGTCCTGCTGGTGCTCGCCGAGCAGATGGACGCCCACGTGCTCCGCGCGGGATATCGCGGGCCAGCTGGAGGCGCCCGTGCCGATGCCGAAGGAGAGCATCGGGGGCTCCGCGGAGACGGAGGTGAGGGAGGTGGCGGTGAAACCGACCGGACCGGAGGCACCCGGAGCGGTGATCACGGCGACTCCGGCGGCGTGCCGCCGGAAGACCGAACGCAGGAGGTCGGGGGAGGCGAGCTGGGCGGTGCCGAGGTCGGGCGAGGCCGTCATGGAGTTGTCGTCCTTCTGGGGTGAGCGGCGGCGGGAGGGTCCGAGGGCTGTCAACGGCCCGGACAGCGCGCGCTCGCGGTACGGACGAGGTCGACGTGGACCCGTCCGTGGAGAAGGAGTTCCTGAGGCATGTGGTCAGGCTGACGACGGGTGGCGTGTCCAGTCAAGTACGTTCCGGAATCTGAAAGGTGCCTCACCCTCACCTGGTGGCAGGTCACACGGCCTCCCCCAGGGCCGCGATGACGTCGGCCCTGCGGGGCTGTCCGGTGGCGCGCCGGACGATCCGGCCGTCGGCGTCGAGGACCAGGACGGTCGGGGTCTTGAGGATGTCGAGCTCGCGTACGAGGTCCAGGTGCTCCTCGGCGTCGATCTCGATGTGGGAGACGCCGGGCACCATGCCGGCCACCTCGCCGAGGACCCGGCGGGTGGCCCGGCAGGGCGCGCAGAAGGCGCTGGAGAACTGCACGAGCGTGGCCCGCTCCCCCAGTTCGCCACCGAGCCGGTCGGCGCCGAGCCGCTTTCCGTCGTCGCGCCCGCGCACCCGCACCCTCCCGCTCCGCCGCTTCTGCAGCACTCCGTAGGCGCTCGCCGCCGCGAGCACCGCCACGCACACCATCAGTCCGGTCACCAACTGCTCCAGCGTTCATGAGACTGCAAGGATTCCCCGCACCAAGAATCGTTTCTTCTGAGGGATGCTCGATCCATGGACATCGATGTGAGGGGCCCGCGTTTCGGGGCCGCCGTCACGACCGTAGTACTGGCGGTCGTTCTGGTGACCGGCAGTGGGTGGCTGCTGGCCTGGCAGACGCTGGCGTTCGCGCTGGGCGCCGCGGGCGGGGTGGGGCGTTCGCCGTACGGCTGGGTGTTCCGCAGGGTCGTCCGGCCGCGGCTCGGGCCGCCGACGGAGTTCGAGTCCCCGGAGCCGCCGCGCTTCGCCCAGGCGGTGGGGCTGGTCTTCGCGGCGGTGGGGCTGGCCGGTTTCGCGCTGGGGCTCGGCTGGCTGGGGCTCTCGGCGACCGGAGCGGCGCTCGCGGCCGCCTTCCTCAATGCCGCTTTCGGGTACTGCCTGGGGTGCGAGTTCTACCTGCTCGTACGGCGGGTGACGGTCCGCGCGCGGTAAAGGCGGCTTAAAAGGCCGAGGTGGATCACGGGGGCCTAGTGACGAGGATCTCGTCGTCAAGGGGCACGGGGACTGGCCCCCCGGCCGTTCTTCGGGCACGATCTGCGAGATGCCGTAAACCTACGGCTGCGTAACTTTGCCCGAGGGGGAATCCTTCCCGGGCAGAAGGAAGGGTCCGCGCCGCCCATGGCAGAGCTTGTCTACCGTCCCGCCGTCGGCCTCGCCCTGACGTTGTTCAAGGCGTGGGATCTGAAGATCGACTGCAAGGGGTCGGAGAACATCCCGCGCTCGGGCGGCGCCGTGCTGGTGAGCAATCACATCAGCTACCTCGACTTCATCTTCGACGGTCTGGCCGCGCTCCCGCAGAAACGTCTCGTTCGCTTCATGGCGAAGGAGTCCGTCTTCCGCCACAAGATCTCCGGTCCGCTGATGCGCGGGATGAAGCACATCCCGGTGGACCGCAACCAGGGCGAGGCGGCCTACCAGCACGCGTTGGCCTCGCTGCGCTCGGGTGAGATCGTCGGGGTCTTCCCCGAGGCGACCATCTCCCAGTCGTTCACACTGAAGGCCTTCAAGTCGGGTGCGGCGCGGCTCGCGCAGGAGGCGGGCGTCCCGCTGATCCCGATGGCCGTGTGGGGGACGCAGCGGCTGTGGACGAAGGGGCACCCGCGCAACTTCAAGCGCAGCCACACCCCGATCACCATCCGCGTCGGTGAGGCGATCGAGGCATCCAAGGACAAGTACGCGGGCGCGATCACCCGTCAGCTGCGCGAGCGCGTCCAGGAGCTTCTGGAGGCCGCCCAGCGCGCCTACCCCGTCCGCCCGAAGGACGCGAACGACACCTGGTGGATGCCGGCGCATCTGGGTGGTACGGCGCCGACGCCGGAGCAGGTGCAGGAGACCGAGGCCCACTGACGGGGGCCGGGAGGCGCCTCAGGCCAGCTCGGCCGGGAGCGTCTCCCAGAGGTACGCCCGGTCCGGGGCGGCCTTGAGCGCGTTCAGCACCGCCGGGTGCGGTGCCGCGTACAGCACCGGATGGTCCAGCTCGCCCGCCTCCCGGTCGGGGAGGAAGGCGAGCTGTTCGCCGTTCAGGGAGAACCGCGCGTCCACCCCGGGTTTGTTGCCGCGCGGGTCCTGGCGGTGCCAGGCGCCGTTGAAACGGACGGCGACAAGACCGTGCACACAGTGTCCGTCGCCGGCGTCGTACCTGAGGCGCTGGTAGCACAGGGCCGTCGGGATGTCCTCGGCCCGCAGCAGCGCGGTGAGCGCGTGGGCCTTGGCGTAGCAGATGCCGGTGCCCCGCTCCAGCACGTCGGAGGCCCGCCAGGTGACGCGCGGGTCGCCGGAGTCCTGGGCGTGCGGAATGGTGTCGCGGACGAATTCGAAAGCCAGGCGCGCATAGGCATACGAGTCCATGGCGTCCTTGGCGAGACGCACGGCGGTCTCCCGGACGAGCGGGTGATGGTGGTCGATTACCTCGTCGGCGGCCAGATATGCGGACAGATCGGGGTTCTCCTGGATCAGCTCCATGATCGTAGAGCATAGAAACGCGACCACCCGATCGTCAATGATTTTTCGGGTGACCGCATATCTATGCACAGCCGGGCTTCCGCTAGTGCGCCATCTCCTCCTTGACCGCCGCGACGAACGCGTCCACGTCCTCCTCGGTGGTGTCGAAGGCGCACATCCAGCGCACGACGCCCGCGGCCTCGTCCCAGAAGTAGAACCGGAACCGCTTCTGCAGCCGCAGACTCACCTCGTGCGGCAGCCGGGCGAAGACCCCGTTGGCCTGGACCGGGTAGAGGATCTCCACACCGTGCACCGCGCGCACGCCCTCGGCGAGCCGCTGGGCCATCTCGTTGGCGTGCCGGGCGTTGCGCAGCCACAGGTCCTTCGCGAGCAGTGCTTCCAACTGCACGGAGACGAACCGCATCTTGGAGGCGAGCTGCATGGACAGCTTGCGCAGGTGCTTCATACGGCTGACGGCGTCCTGGTTGACGACGACGACCGCCTCGCCGAACAGAGCACCGTTCTTGGTCCCGCCGAGGGAGAGGATGTCGACGCCGACCGCGTTGGTGAAGGTCCGCATGGGGACGTTCAGGGAGGCGGCGGCGTTGGCTATGCGGGAGCCGTCCAGGTGGACCTTCATGCCGTGCGCGTGGGCGTGGGCGCAGATCGCGCGGATCTCGTCCGGTGTGTAGAGGGTGCCGAGCTCCGTGCTCTGGGTGATCGAGACGACCTGCGGCATCGCGCGGTGCTCGTCCTCCCAGCCCCAGGCCTGCCGGTCGATCAGCTCCGGGGTGAGCTTGCCGTCGGGTGTGGGGACGGTGAGCAGCTTCAGGCCGCCCATGCGCTCCGGAGCACCACCCTCGTCCACGTTGATATGGGCGCTCTCGGCGCAGATCACCGCTCCCCAGCGGTCGGTGACCGCCTGGAGAGCGACGACGTTGGCGCCGGTGCCGTTGAAGACCGGGAACGCCTCGGCCGTGGGGCCGAAGTGGCTGCGGACGATCCCCTGGAGGTTCTCCGTGTAGTCGTCCTCGCCGTAGGCGACCTGATGGCCGCCGTTGGCCAGGGCCAGGGCGGCCATCACCTCCGGGTGGGCCCCGGCGTAGTTGTCGCTGGCGAAACCGCGGACCTCCGGGTCGTGATGGCGACGGGCGTCGGTCTTCGGGGGGTTCACGGCTTGTCGGTGAGCCACAGACGCTGTCCGTTCACTTCGGGGGCGGGCTTCTCCCAGACTCCGGCGATCGCCTCGGCGAGGTCCGTGACGTCGGTGAAGCCCGCGAACTTCGCGTGCGGCCGCTCGGCGCGCATCGCGTCGTGCACCAGAGCCTTCACCACCAGGATGGCAGCCGCGGAGGTGGGCCCCGCCGCTCCCCCGGCCTTGTGGAAGGCGTCCGCGAGCGCGAGGATCCACGCCTCGGCCGCGGCCTTGGCGGCGGCGTAGGCGGCGTTGCCCGCGGTGGGCCTGGACGCCCCGGCCGCGCTGATCAGCACGTACCGCCCGTGCTCGCTGCGCTGGAGACCCTCGAAGAACGCCAGTGACGTGTGCTGCACGGTTTTGACGAGCAGCAGTTCGAGGAAGTCCCAGTCGTCCAGGCTCGTCTTGACGAACGTCTCGCTGCCACGCCAGCCGCCGACGAGGTGGACCAGGCCGTCGACACGGCCGAAGTCCTTCTCGACCCGCGTGGCCCATTCACGGGTGGATTTGAGGTCGAGCAGATCGACGGTGTCGCCGGTGACGGTGGCGCCGCCGGCCTCGTAGCGGGCGTGGTCGACGGCCTCGGCCAGCCGTTCGGGGTCGTTGTCCGAGCCGACGACGGTCGCGCCCGCCCGGGCGAGCCGAAGCAGTGCCGCGCGGCCCGCGGGTCCGCCCGCGCCGGCCACCGCGATCACCGCACCGTTGAGAGCGCCGTTCCCCATCCTTGCCTCCTGCTGAGCGGTGTCCGTTCGGTCGCTCACGCGGCGACCTTCTCCGCGCTGTCCGCCGTGATGCCCTTGGTGGAGGCGATCACGTTCTTCAGCTTCTTGGACAGTGCCTCATAGAACATGCTCAGCGGAAACTCGTCGGGAAGCACGTCATCCACGAGTCTGCGCGGCGGCTGCGTCAGATCAAGGGCGTCGGGGCCCTTGGCCCAGCGGGAGCCCGGGTGCGGGGCGAGGTAGCCGGCCACCAGCTCGTAGCCGGCGAACCAGTGGACCAGCTTCGGGCGGTCGATGCCGTCCCGGTACAGCTTCTCGATCTCCGCGCACAGCTCGTTGGTGACCTGCGGGGCGCGCTGCCAGTCGATGAACAGCTTGTTGTCGGTCCAGCGGACGACGTCGTGCCGGTGCAGGTAGGCGAAGAGCAGCTGGCCGCCGAGGCCGTCGTAGTTGCGGATGCGCTCGCCGGTGACCGGGAAGCGGAACATGCGGTCGAAGAGGACCGCGTACTGCACGTCACGGGCCTGCGGGACGCCGTCGGCCTCCAGCTTCACGGCCTCCTTGAAGGCGGTGAGGTCGCAGCGCAGTTCCTCCAGGCCGTACATCCAGAACGGCTGGCGCTGCTTGATCATGAAGGGGTCGAAGGGGAGGTCGCCGTGGCTGTGGGTGCGGTCGTGGACCATGTCCCACAGGACGAATGCCTCCTCGCAGCGCTTCTGGTCGTGGACCATGGCGGCGATGTCCTCGGGCAGTTCCAGGCCCAGGATGCCGACGGCGGCGTCGGTGACCCGGCGGAAGCGGGCGGCCTCGCGGTCGCAGAAGATGCCACCCCAGGAGAAACGTTCCGGCGCCTCACGGACGGCGATGGTCTCCGGGAAGAGCACGGCCGAGTTGGTGTCGTAGCCGGAGGTGAAGTCCTCGAAGGTGATGCCGCAGAACAGCGGGTTGTCGTAGCGGGTGCGCTCCAGCTCGGCCAGCCAGTCCGGCCAGACCATGCGCAGCACGACCGCCTCCAGGTTGCGGTCCGGGTTGCCGTTCTGCGTGTACATCGGGAAGACGACCAGGTGCTGCAGCCCGTCGGCGCGGTTCGCGGCGGGCTGGAAGGCCAGCAGCGAGTCGAGGAAGTCCGGCACCCCGAAGCCGCCGTCGGCCCAGCGGTGCAGGTCCTTCACCAGGGCACGGTGGTAGTCGGCGTCGTGCGGGAGCAGTGGCGCCAGCTTCTCGACCGCGTCGATCACGTCCCGTACGGCCCGCTCGGCCTCGGTGCGCTCAGGGGCGTCCCCGGCGGTGAAGTCGACCGATCCGTCCTTGGACTGCCAGGGGCGGATCCGCTCCACGGCATCCTTGAGCACGGGCCACGCCGGGTGCTCCACCACCCTGGTGCCGGGAGGAACCTGCTCCCCCGTCGCCGCCTGCACAAGAATTTCCGTCATGTCCCATCCTCCACGGGAGAACCTCGCGTATGGACACCGTATGCATACGAGGTTTCCTCCAGCAAGTGGAGCCACGGGAAATTATCCTGCATGTCCGCAGTTTCACGTGAGTTTTTCCTGTCCGACATCGGAGGAGTGACTAGTTCCGCTACGACTGGGCATACATGGGAACCACTCGCATCTACACGTGTCCATGACCAGCGCAGGCCGTTAGGCTGCGAGTCTGCGCACCCGCACGTCGACGGAAGCGAGTCCCCGTCTTGAACTTCGTCACCATCGGTCATCGCGGCGTCATGGGTGTCGAGCCCGAGAACACTCTGCGCTCCTTTGTCGCCGCCGAGGAAGCCGGCCTCGATGTGATCGAACTCGATCTACATCTGAGCAAGGACGGCGCCCTGGTGGTCATGCACGATCCAGATGTGGACCGTACGACGGACGGGACCGGGCCCATCGCCGACCAGACGCTCGCGGAGCTGAGGACCCTGGACGCGGGGCGCGGGGAGCGGGTGCCGGTGTTCGAGGAGGTCCTGGACGCCGTGACGCTGCCGCTGCAGGCCGAGATCAAGGACGTGCAGGCGGCCCGGGCGCTGGCCGAGGTGATGCGTGCCCGGGATCTGGTGGGCCGGGTGGAGGTGTCCTCGTTCCACGACGAGGCGCTGGCCGAGATGGCCCGGCTGGTACCGGGGGTGCGCACCGCGCTGATCGGCAGCCGCTACGGCCTCGACATCGTCGCCCGGGCCGAGGACGCCGGGGCCACGACCGTGTGCCTGAACCTGCGGCGCCTCACCCTGGAGATCGTCGAGGAGGCCCGCAGACGGGATCTGCGGATCATCGGCTGGGTCGTCAACACCCAGCACCAGCTGCGCCTTGTGCGCGCGCTGGAGCTGGACGGGGCGACCACCGACTATCCGGAGATCAGGCGTACGGGCCGCTTCACGGCGTGGGCCGGGCCGGGCGATCGGGCGTGAGCGGGGTCAGTCGAGCGGCTTGACCAGCAGCTCGAACTGCAGGTCGTCGCGCTGCGGGATGCCGAAGCGCTCGTCGCCGTAGGGGAAGGGCGTCATGTTCCCGGTGCGGCGGTAGCCGCGGCGCTCGTACCAGGCGATGAGGTCGTCGCGTACGGAGATCACGGTCATGTGCATCTCGGTGGCGCCCCAGCCCTCCCGCGCCTGCCTCTCGGCCTCCGCGAGGACCGTCCTGCCGAGGCCGCAGGCCTGGGCCGTGGGGCTGACCGCGAACATGCCGAAGTAGGCGTGGTCGCCACGGTGTTCGAGCTGGCAGCAGGCGACGATCCGGCCGTCCCGCTCGACCGTGAGCACCCGTCCGCCGGCCGAACCGATGATCTCCAGCACACCCTGGGGGTCGGTCCGCTGCCCCTGGAGGATGTCCGCCTCCGTGGTCCAGCCGGCCCGGCTGGACTCCCCGCGGTAGGCCGACTCGACCAGCGCGACCAGCTCGTCCACGTCGGCGTCGGTGGCGTCACGGAAGGTGAGGGCGGTGGCGGCGGTGTCCATGCGGGCGGTCTCCGGTATGTGGCGCGGCTGGGACTCGGACGAGGGTATCCCCACCGACCCCGGCCCGGTCCGCGCCTCCGGCATGATCCGCCGGACAGGCCCTAGGCTCCCCACGCATGGTGCATGTACTCAGCAGTAGGGTCCTCCTCCGTCCCACCGACCCCGAGCGCTCGCGTGCCTTCTACGGCGGACAGCTCGGACTCGCGGTCTACCGCGAGTTCGGTACGGGGCCGGAGCGCGGGGTCGTCTACTTCCTAGGCGGCGGTTTCCTGGAGCTCTCGGGGCGGTCGCAGACGCCGCCGGATCCCGCGGTACGGCTGTGGTTGCAGGTCGCGGACGTGACGGCGGCGTACGAGGAGCTGCGGGCGAAGGGGGTCGCTGTCGTGCGGGCGCCGGTGAAGGAGCCGTGGGGGCTCGTGGAGATGTGGATCGAGGATCCGGACGGGACGCCGATCGTGGTGGTGGAGGTGCCGGAGGATCATCCGATCAGGTATCGGCCGGGGATTTGAGGGCCGCCTGGCGACTCGGTTGGAGGCCACCGTGGGCGGGTGCGGGTGCGTTGTGGCTGATCGCGCAGTTCCCCGCGCCCCCAGGTGGGTGCCGACGCCCCTGTCGACAGCTGACCGGATGCCGGGGCGCGGAGACGGGCTTAGCGTGCTGGAGGGGTCCCCTTTTCTGGAAGGAACGTCATGAAGCTCGACGCGCCCGTGCCCGGCGGGCCCTGCTGGGCCGAGCTGGGGACCAGTGATCTTCAGGCGGCGAAGCGGTTCTACGCGGAGCTGTTCGGCTGGCGCGCGGAGACCGATCCGCGGCAGGAGGCCGGCGGCTACACCGTCGCCCACCTCGGAGAGGCGGCCGTCGCCGCGCTGACCCCCCTGTACCAGAAGGGGCAGCCGTGCGCCTGGAACGTGTCGTTCGCGGTGACCGACGCGGATGTCAGCGCGCGGCTGGTCACCGAGGCCGGCGGCAAGGTGCTGGTCGGCCCTATGGACGTGTTCGACGTGGGCCGTTTCGTGGTCGCCCTCGACCCGGGCGGGGCCGCGTTCCAGTTGTGGCAGGCGCGGGCCTTTCCTGGAGCGGGGCTGTTCAACGCGCCCGGCTCGCTCGGCTGGGTGGAGCTGCTGACCCGCGATCCGGACCGCGCGGAGACCTTCTACACGACCGTGTTCGGCTGGACGGTGAGCTCCTCGGAGAACTATCTCCAGTGGGGCGTCGGAGGCGCCGACTTCGGCGGCATGATCAGGATGGACGACGAGAAGTTCCCGCCCGAGGTGCCGCCGCACTGGCTGCCGTACTTCGCGGTGGCCGATGTGGACGCCTCCGCTGCCACGGCGACAGAGGCCGGCGGCACCGCGCTGATGGAGCCGACCTCCGTGCCCGACGGCCCGCGGATCGCCGTACTGCGCGATCCGCAGGGCGCGGCGTTCGGGGTGTACCGGGCCGGGGACGAAGGGTGAGCACATCGGTCATTGATGCGCTGGTTGCGCCGGGACTCAGGCCCTGAGGCCTTGCGTCTGTCCTTCCAGGCGGCTCAGCAACTCGCCCAGGAGTCCGGCGAGTTCGCCCTGGCGGTCGCCGTCCAGGGCGGACAGTACGGCCCGCTCGTAGGTGAGTTGCTCGGGGAGGACGGCGTCGACGAGGTCACGGCCGGCGTCGGTGAGGCGGAGGTGGGCGACGCGGCGGTCGCGGGTGTCGCCCCGGCGTTCCACGAGGCCGCGTTCCGTGAGCTGCTTGAGGCGCTTGGTGACGGCGGCGCCGGAGGAGAAGGTCTCCCGGGCCAGTTCGCCGGGGGTCAGTTCATGGCCGGTGCGGCGCAGCGCGCCGAGCAGGTCGAACTCCGGGCGGCTCAGGCCCGCCCGGCGCAGGGGCGCGTCCTCGGCCTGCTGAAGCAGGGCGGCGCAGCGGTTGACGCGGCCGATGATCTCCATCGGGCCGGTGTCCAGGTCGGGCCGCACGGTCTGCCACTGCCCCACCACCGCCGCGACGGTGTCCCTCCTCGCCCCGTCTCCGGCCGCCGCTGGTCCCCGTGTCCCCGTCATCGCCGCACGCCTTCCGCTCTCGTGGTCGCGTCCCGGCCCAGGTGCAGACCCTGGTGCCGTACCGTCGCGGCGAGCGTACGGTGTCCGGACCGTTCGGCCGCCACGACCCGCTCCTCGGGCGGGGCGCGCCGCCACCACTTGCCGGACACGGCGTCGGCCGTGCGGTGCGGCCCGTTCTCGTGCCATATGCGGTCGGCAATCGCTCACCCGCCGTGCTCCCTCGAATGCTCCCCGTGTACATCGTTGCGCCGCGTGCGCGCCGCGTGCCGTGGGCATCGCAACTCTCGACGCGACCCGTCGAGCGGGAGGTGCGCGTGCACGGACCGACTTCGCCCGGCTGGCTGCTGGTCACGCTGTGTGCGGCGACCGGGGCCTACTGTCTGCTGCGGATGCGCAGCCGTGTCGAGGAGCAGCGCAGAGCGGCGGGCGGTGAGGCGTTCATGGGGTTCGGGATGGCCGTCATGGCGGTGCCCACGGCGGCGTTCACCCCGCCCTCGTGGGCCTGGCCGGCCTACGCCACCGTGTTCGGCGCGGCCGCGTTGCGGGCCCTGTGGGCGGCTCGCACGAGCACCCATCATCTGCACCACGTGGTGGGGACCGCGGCCATGGTCTACATGGCGGTCGCGATGGCCGTCTCACCGCCCCACGCGCACGCGCACGGCGGTGCCGCCTCCGGTGTCCCGCTCCTCACGGGGGCGCTGCTGCTGTACTTCACCGGATACGTCCTTCTCTCCGGGGCGCGGCTGCTGCCGGTGACGGGGGCCGCCGGGGGCACCCCGTCCGCCGGGACCACCGGAGCCCCCGGGGCCGCTGTCGGCTGGAGCGACCGTCCCGAGCTGGCGCGGGCGTGCCGCCTGTCGATGGGGATCGGCATGGTGGCGATGCTGCTGTCGATGTGATCCCGACTGATCCCAACTCGGCCGTGGCCTGCGTCACTTTGCCGGGACAAGCCGTACCCCCGAGCGGTGCGCCGCTCATAGGGTGCTGCCCATGATGGTCCCCGCGGTCCTGCTGCTGCTCGGCGCCCTGACCGCAGTCGGCGCACCCCGGCTGCTCGCCCGCGCCGACTGGCCGGACCGTGAACCGGTGCTCGCGCTGTGGGCCTGGCAGTGCGTGGTGGCGGCGGTCCTGCTGTGCTGTGCGCTGTCGATGACGCTCAGCGCGGCGGCGGCCTGGCAGGCGGTGCGCGGTCATGTCTTCGCGCCGGCGCCGCGTGCGGTCGTGGAGGCCTACGCCCTTGGCCCGACCGGCCCTTGGGCGGCGGCCACGGCCGTGGCGCTGGCCTGCGCCGGGCTGTGGAGCGGGGCGATGCTCGTACGGGAGGTGGTGCGGGCACGGGCCCGCAGCCGGGCACGCCGGGCCGACGTCCGTTTGCGCGCACCGCTGTTGCCGGGTGAGGAACCCACCCGGGGACGGCTCGTCGTTCTCGAGGGCGAGCGGGCCGATGCCTGGTGGCTGCCGGGGGTGGCGCCCCAACTGGTCGTCACCACGGCCGCGTTGCGCCGCCTGAAGGGACGTCAGCTGGATGCCCTGCTCGCGCACGAGCAGGGTCACGCGCAGGCCCGGCACCACTGGCTGCTGCACTCGTCGTCGGCGCTGGCCACCGGGTTTCCGCAGGTGCCGGTGTTCGCGG
Organism: Streptomyces sp. T028; assembly: GCF_048159505.1. Taxonomy (NCBI): domain Bacteria; kingdom Bacillati; phylum Actinomycetota; class Actinomycetes; order Kitasatosporales; family Streptomycetaceae; genus Streptomyces; species Streptomyces sp. T028. Next base: position 133,464 of record NZ_JBLRVZ010000057.1, on the reverse strand, counting down.
CGTTCCGCGACGAGATGCACCGGCTGGTCGAGCTGGCCGCCGACGACATGGCCTCCCGCCGCTTCGGCCGGCTGACGACCGCGCTCGCCCTGGTCGAGCTCAACGAGGACCGCGGGGTGTTCGGCCCCTCCCCCACCCCGCTGGCCCATGTCCCGCAGCGGGTCCACCGGCTGCTCACGCCCCCGGACCGGCTCACGGCTGCCCGCCGGCTGCGACTGACGGCGGCGGCCTCGCTGGTGCCGGTGATCCCGGTGCTGGTGACCCTGGTACCGGGGCTGCGGGCGCTGGGCTGAGCGGAGGCGGGCCCCGGGCTGAGCGGAGGCGGGCCCCGGGCTGAGCGGGAGCGGGCCGAGACCCTTGACTCGGCCTCCGCGAACGCCTCTGGTTCGCCTTGGACCCCACGGGTCGGCGAGGATCGCATCATGCACACCCGGTACGTCGACTCCCCGCCCCGTCCGCCCGTCCTGTCCACGACCGCCCGCGTCGCCGTGGCGCTCGGCCTGGGCTCGCTCGTCCTTCTCGTCCTGGTCGCGGCCACGTGGCACCCCTTGATGTCCGTCGACGGCGGCCTCTCCCGGACCACCCACCGCTGGGCCCTGTCCGATCCCGGCGTCACCGAGCTCTGCCGCATCCTCACGGACTGGGTGTGGGATCCGGTGACGATGCGGCTGCTGGGGGCGGCGGTGGCGGTGTGGCTGGTGTGGCGGCACGCGGCCTGGTGGACGGCGGGCTGGCTGGTGGTCACGTCGGCGGTGGGCACACTGATCCAGCAGGGCCTCAAGGCCGTGGTCGGCCGGGACCGGCCGGTCTGGCCCGACCCCGTCGACTCCGCCCACTACCAGGCGTTTCCCTCCGGCCACGCCCTGACCGCCACGGTCGTCCTGGGCCTCCTCCTCTGGCTTCTTCACTGCCATGGAGTGAGCCGCCCGGTATGGCGTACGGCGGTGACGGTGGCGGTGGTCTCGGTGATCGGCGTGGGCCTGACCCGTGTCTGGCTGGGCGTCCACTGGCCCTCGGACGTCATGGGCGGCTGGCTCCTGGGCTCTCTGCTGGTGACCCTGGCGGTCATGGCCCACCGTCACTGGCACCCGTGAGCGCGCCGTCGTACGGCTACGTCGGGCCGGAGGACATCCGGCGAGCCGTCGTGCCGGGCACCGGGGGGTACGTCGTGCGCGACGTGGCCGACCTGACCGTGTTCGCGGCGGAGGACGGGGAGCCGTACACGTACGTCGTGGGACTCGACGGCCAGCTGCGGCTGGCGCCTCGCCGTAGCGAGCACGTGGCCTGCGCAGGCGGCGCGGACGTGCTCGGCGCGGGTGAGATCTCGTTCCGTCGTACCCGGCGGGGCTGGGAGGTCCACGAGGTCAGCAACCAGTCCACCGGCTACTGCCCCGACCCCGACTGCTGGCCGGCGGTCGCCGCCGCCCTGGACCGGGTGGGTGTCGCGCGGCCCGACGGGTTCACGCATGCCCTGGTGTTCCGGCGCTGTGAGCGGTGCCGGGAGATCAACGTCGTGCGGGAAGGGGTGTACGTCTGTGTGTTCTGCGAGGAGGAGCTGCCCCTGTTGTGGAACGTGGCCCCGCGAGATCCTCCGCGTTCCTAGGATCAGGCTCATGGCTGCCGTTCTGTTCGACTTCTCCGGGACCCTCTTCCGTGTCGAGTCCGCCGAGTCCTGGTTGCGTGCCGTGGTGGAGGACGCCGGGATCGGGTGGCCGGAGGGGGACGTGGCCGTGACGGCGCGGGCGCTGGAGGCGGCCGGGGCGTTGCCGGGCGGGGCGGCTCCCGGGCGGGTGCCCGAGGAGGTGGCCGGGGTGTGGGGGGTGCGGGACGAGAGCGCCGCGGCGCATCGGGCCGCGTACACCGGGTTGTCGCGTCAGGTGGTGCTGCCGGATCCGGGACTGCACGACGCGCTGTACGACCGGCACATGACACCGGCGGCCTGGGCGCCGTACCCCGACGCCCTCGATGTGCTGAGTGGGCTGCGGGAGCTGGGGGTCGGGGTGGGCGTGGTCAGCAACATCGGCTGGGACCTGCGGCCGGTGTTCCGGGAGCACGGGCTGGACCGGTTCGTCGACGCGTACGTGCTGTCGTACGAGCACGGGGTCCAGAAGCCGGATCCCCGGCTGTTCGCGGTGGCCTGTGAGGCGCTCGGGGTCGATCCGCGCGCGGTCCTGATGGTCGGGGACGACCGGCGGGCCGACGGCGGGGCGGCCGCGCTGGGCTGTGGGGTGCACTTCGTGGACCATCTGCCGACGGCCGACCGTCCGGACGGGCTGCGGCCGGTCCTGGACCTCGTGGGCCGACGCCCGGGCACCGGGAACCAGTAGCGCGACCGCCAGAACATCGGGACACGGGGGTCGGCACCCCCTGGAACACCGCAGGTCGGTAGCCCGAGGCCACCATCGGGACGGAGGCGCGCCCACTCTGGACGATCCCCCGCGTCGCCCAGAGCAGGCGGCAGCCCGGCCACACTCCGTGCGGAGCCGTCCGGGATGCGCTGAGTATAGTTGGCTGATAGCCAGTCAACGCAGGAGTTACAGGATGTCCCCGCGCAGCGCCTCGGTCAATGAAGAATTGCGGCGGCGTTCGCGGGAGCGGCTGCTGCAGGCGGCCCTGGAGCTGGTGAGCGAGCGCGGGTACGAGGCGACGACACTCGGCGACATCGCGGACCGGGCGGGTTCGGCCCGTGGGCTGGTGTCGTACTACTTCCCCGGCAAACGGCAGTTGGTGCAGTCGGCGGTGCACCGGCTGATGCACCGTACGCTCGAGGAGGCCCTGGAGCGGGAGCCGCGCACGGAGGACGGCCGGGAGCGGATGGCGCGGGCCATCGACGCGATCCTCGGACTGGCCCGGGACCGTACGGTGCTGATGCGTCAGCACATGGCCGGGCTGCTGCAGGCCGAGGGGTTCATGCAGTGCCCCGAACAGCAGCGGCTGGCCGAGCTGCTGCGGGAGACCGCCGCGCGGCACGGATCGCAGGACGTCGACCACGACTACCCGATGCTGCGTTCCCAGCTCATGGGTGCCGTCTACGCGCTGGTGCTGCCCAACGTGCCCCTGCCGCTGGCGACGTTGCGCTCCGAGCTGTTCCAACGTTATCGACTGGACTGGGAGTCGGGCCTCCCGCCGGACGCCGAGGCGCCCGACGGGAGCTGCGCGGAGGATCTGTCGCGCTTCTTCGCGACGGAGCCGTCCGCCGGGAATCAGTCGAAGTAGTCCGGCTGGGTCTGGACGTTGAGCTCACGCAGATGGATCCGCTTGGCCGGATCCGTGCGCCGGTCGCTGAGCCTCAGCACGTCGAGGCCCTTGGCGATGTCGTTCGAGTAGATGTAGCCGTTGTAGTAGTACGCCGACCACGGGCCGGCGGTCGTCAGCCGCTCGGTGTTCACCGGGCCGCGCTCGAAGTAGGCGATCTCCTTCGGGTGGGCGGAGTCGGTGAAGTCCCACACGGAGACGCCGCCCTGGTACCAGGCCTGGACCATGATGTCCTTGCCCTTGACCGGGATCAGCGAGCCGTTGTGGGCCACGCACACCTCGGTGGCGGCCTGAGGACGGTCGATCTTGAAGTAGCTGCGGAAGACCAGCTTGCGCTTGTCGCCCTTGCCGACGATGTCGTAGATGCCGTCGGCGCCCCTGTTCGGGCCGATCTCCGCGTTGCAGGTGGCCGCGCCGCCGCCGCCCAGCTCGTCGGTGAAGACGACCTTGTTGGCCTTCTGGTTGAAGGTCGCGGAGTGCCAGAACGCGAAGTTCACGTTGTCCTGCACCTGGTCGATGACCTTCGGGTTCTCCGGGTCCTTGATGGAGAACAGGATGCCGTCACCCATGCAGGCGCCGGCCGCCAGGTCCTTCTCCGGCAGCACCGTGATGTCGTGGCAGCCGGTGGTCTTGGACACGCCCGGGTTGGTGGGCGAGCCGGGGTTGCCGCCGCCGTCCGGGCCCTCGCCCGGGAAGAGGACGGGGAAGTTCACGACCGCCGCCGTCTCGGGCGCCTTGCGCGGCACCTTGATGACGGAGATGCCGTCGTGCGGCGGCTGGCAGTCGGGGTAGGTGGCGCTGGGCGAGTACGAGGAGACGTAGATGTACACGTTCTTGCGCTCGGGCACCAGGGTGTGGGTGTGCGAGCCGCAGGCGGTCTCGACGGCGGCGACGTACTTCGGGTTCGCCTTGTCGCTGATGTCGAAGACCTTCATGCCCTCCCAGGAGGACTTCTCGGTCGCGGGCTGCGTGGTGCTGTTGCAACTGCTGTCGCTGCGCGAGGAGTCGGTGGAGAGGAAGAGCAGGTCGCCGGAGACGGATATGTCGTTCTGCGAGCCGGGGCACAGCACCTGGGAGACGGTCTTCGGGGCCTTCGGGTTGCTGATGTCGAAGATACGGAAGCCGTCGTAGTTGCCGGCGAAGGCGTACTTCCCCTGGAAGGCGAGGTCCGAATTGGTGCCGGACAGCGCGTCCTTGGGGATGTTGGTGAGGTGCTCGATGTTGTCGGAGTGGACGATCTCGTCCTGCCCGGGTACCTCGCCGTCGGCGATCGCCTCGGCCACCTCGGCCTGCGCGCTCTGCGAGACCTCGCGCTCCGCGGCCGGCGCGTCCCCGGGGTCGGGGGTCGCGGCCGCCGGGACCGCGGTGAGCAGCGCGGCCAGGAGCCCGGTACAGGCGGCGGCAACTCCCAGCCGTCTGCGCCGCGTTCGGGGATCGTTCAACAGGGTCACTGCGTCCTCCCTCGTTGCCGTTCCTGTGGAACGGTTCACGGTCCCCTGAAGTATCGTCTTCATCATGCACATATCAAGGGTCGGCAACGCACTCGTAATGAATCTTTCCGGTCAGTAGTGCGAAGATCCGGGAAGGTCACGGAAGTGGAAGGTCCAGGTCCTCAACCCGCCTGCCCCAGGAGGCCGTTGTGCTCATCCGCCGCGCATCCCTCACCACCGCGGCCGCGTTGCTCGCGCTCACCCTCACGGGCTGCGACTCCGGTACGCAGGCCAAGTCGGGGGCGGCGAGCGGGCCTTCGGTGATCGCGCCGGGCAAGCCCGGCGAGGGGAACCAGACGCTGTCCGCCCAGGAGGCGGCCGAACAGCGGGCCGAGGACGACACCCCCAACTCGGCGGACGTGTCCTACGCCCGGATGATGATCCAGCACCATGCCCAGGCCCTGGAGATGACCGAACTCGCCCCGGAGCGCGCCGAGTCGGCCGACCTCAAGCGCCTCGCCCTGCGCATCTCGGCCGCGCAGGGACCGGAGATCGAGGCGATGAAGGGCTGGCTCGCGTCGTACGACAAGGCCGGGACCGGCGACCCGCACGACCACACCGCGATGCCGGGCATGGCGACCGGCGCCCAGCTGAAGAAGCTGCGCGCGGCGCACGGCAAGGCCTTCGACGCCCTCTTCCTCACCCTGATGATCACGCACCACGAGGGCGCGATCACCATGGCCACGGAGGTCAAGGCGCAGGGCAACAACCTGCGCGTCGAGGAGATGGCGGACGACGTGGTGGCCCAGCAGACGAGCGAGATCGCCCGGATGCAGCAGATGCGGTGACCAATGTGGTGACCGACTTTCCCGTCGCGGGGGCTCAGCGCTTCGCGTGACGCGGTGCCAGATGGCCCGCGTCCCGCGCCTGGGCGATCAGCCGCAGGGACCTGCGGCGGCTGTGCCCCGTCGCGCACATCACCGCGAGCACCGGGTCCACGCCCTCGCGCTGGGCCGCGCGGTACTCCTCGGCGACCAGCCGCCGCCCCTCGCCCCCGCGCGGCCAGGCCGGACGGGCGCGGCGGGGACCGTTCGACGACGCGGCGATCCCCCGGGGCTCCGTCTCGGCGCCGCCCGCGCACCGCTCGAAGAGCGGCCCCTCGATCCAGTCCGCGAGTTCCGTCAGGTCGACGAGGGACAGGGGCGGCCGGGCGTGGACCTCCTCGACGGAGACGCACCCCTCGGACACCACGGCCAGCACGTCGACTCCGGCCCCGTCGGCGAAGGCGAGCCGGACATTGAACCAGTTCACGGCGGAGTGACCGGTCTGCCGCAGGTCCCACGCCGGCCACACGGACACGGTCCCGTCCTCAGCGGAACGATCAGAAAGATTAAGGAAAGATGCTTCCAGCACACACGCAACGTAACCGAATGATCACTTTCCATACGAACGGACACGCACGTGCATCGAACCGACAGCACCCTGTCAGCGGAGCACCCTCGGTGCGATGCTGGAGACACCAGCGATCTCCTCCGTCGCGCGGACAAAGTCGTGCGGGTAAGGAGTCACCCCGTGCTGCGTGTCGCCGTCGTCGGCTCCGGGCCGAGTGGGGTCTACACCGCCCAGAGTCTGGTCCAGCAGGATCCCGAGGTGCTCGTCGACGTCCTGGACCGGCTGCCGTGCCCGTACGGCCTGGTGCGGTACGGCGTCGCCCCGGACCACGAGAAGATCAAGTCGCTCCAGCGGAACCTGCGGACGGTGCTGGAGCACGAGCGGGTGCGGTTCCTCGGCGGGGTCGAGGTCGGCGCGGGCGGTGTGCCCCTGGCCCGACTGCGGGAGCTCTACCACGCGGTGGTGTACTGCGTCGGCGCGGCGACCGACCGCCGGCTGGGCATCCCGGGCGAGGAACTGCCGGGCAGCTGGTCGGCCACGGAGTTCGTCTCCTGGTACAGCGCGCATCCGGACGCCGTCACCGAGGGCTTTGTGCGGGGTGTCCGCTCGGCGGTCGTGGTCGGCGTGGGGAACGTGGCGGTGGACGTCACGCGGATCCTGGCGCGCGGCGCGGCCGAGCTGGGCCCCACCGACATGCCCCAGGGGGCGCTGACCGCGCTGGCCGCGAGCGGGGTCACGCGGATCCACACGGTGGGCCGGCGCGGCCCCTCCCAGGCCCGCTTCACCACCAAGGAGCTGCGGGAACTCGCCGCGCTGCCGGACACCGACGTGCTCGTGGACGCGGCGGAGCTGGCCCTCGACCCCGCCTACGGCGATCCGTCCGGGCTGGCGGCGGCGCAGCGCCGCAATGTGGAGGTGCTGCGCGGCTGGACGGCCCTGCCGTCGCGGGACGTACGACGGCGGATCCGGCTCCGTTTCTTCCTGCGGCCCGTCGAACTGCTCGCCGACGAGGGCCGGGTGGGCGCGGTGCGGTTCGAGCGGACGGCGCCCGACGGCCGGGGCGGGGTGACCGGCACCGGCCGGTACGAGGACGTCGAGGCACAGCTGGTGCTGCGGTCGGTGGGGTATCGCGGGGTACCGCTGGAGGGGCTGCCGTTCGACGCCGCGCGAGGCACGGTGCCGCACACCGCCGGGCGGGTGGTGCGCGCGGGCGAGCCGGCGCCGGGTGAGTATGTGGCGGGCTGGATCAAGCGGGGCCCGACCGGGGTCATCGGCAGCAACCGGCCGTGCTCGAAGGAGACGGTGACCTCGCTACTGGAGGATGCCCCCCTGCTCGTGGCCACACCGGTGCCCGAGGACGTACTGCCGCTGCTGCGGGCCGCCGGGGCCGAGCCCGTCGGCTGGGACGGGTGGCTGGCGATCGAGCGGGCCGAGGCGGAACTCGGGGCCTCACTGGGGCGGGGTGCCGTGAAGCTGCCGGACTGGGCGGCGTTGCGGGCGGCCGCGGGCCGGGCATAGATCGCTGACGATCACACGCGGCGGCAACACCTCGGAACTCAACAATCTGTTCAGTCCACCGGAGGCGGCGGCGCCCCCGGCCGGGGGTGGGGAGTCCCCGGGCGAGGCGGCGTAGCCCGCCGGCACACCGTTCGGGAGGGCCGTCCCGAACAGTGTGCCGAGTTCACTCGGTGCCCTACCGTCCGCGCGTCAACCCAGCGTGCAGGTCGCCCCGTTGAGGGTGTAGGCACCCGGTGCCGCGCTGTTGCCCGTGTGGTTCGCCTGGTAGCCGATGCTGACGCTCGCGTTCGGCGCGAGGGTGGCGTTGTACGACACGTTCGTCGCCGTCACCGCCCCGGAGGCGGGGGTGTACGTGGCGCCCCAGCCGTTGGTGATGGTCTGGCCGGAGGGAAGCGTGAAGGCTAGCTGCCAGCCGTTGACGGTGGTCGTGCCGGTGTTGGTGACGGTCACCGAGGCGGTCAGTCCGGTGTTCCAGGCGTTGGTCGTGACGGTCACCTTGCAGCCGCCCGGCTGGGGCTGGGGTGCCGGGCCACCGCTGTCGAGACCGAAGAACGTGAGCACGCGGGCCGCCATCCCGTACGCGTACAGGTTGTGGCCGATGCCCTGAAGGCTGATCGCCTCCACCGGGGCCTGGTCACCGGTGCCGCCGTAGCGGGTGCGGGTCCAGCCGGACTGGGGCGAGTCCGTGGCGGCCGGTGTCTGGCCGACGCCCCGCACGTTCGTCCACTGCTTGATCTCCTCCCCGAAGTTGGGGTAGCGCAGGACGTCGTCCTCGGTGCCGTGCCACAGCTGCGTCCGGGGCCTGGTGCCGGTGTACCCGGGGTAGGCGGCGCGGGCGATGTCGCCCCACTCCTGCGCGGTGTGGATCACGGTGCCGCCCGAACAAGCGCTGTTCCACTCGGAGCCGTCGGTGGTGGCGAAGCAGCCGAAGGGAACGCCGGAGAACGCGGCACCGGCCGCGAAGACGTCCGGGTAGTCGCCGAGCAGGACGTTGGTCATCATCGCGCCGGAGGAGATGCCGGTGGCGTAGACGCGGCTGGTGTCGGCGGAGTAGTTCGCGGTCACCCAGTCGACCATGGACCTGATGCCGACGGGATCGCTGCCGCCGCCGCGCCTGAGCGCCTGGGGCGAGGAGACGTCGAAGCACTTGCTGCTACGGGTGACCGACGGGTAGACGACGATGTATCCGTACTGGTCGGCCAGCGTGTCGTACTCGGTGCCGTTGAACATGTCGGGGCCGGAACCGGTGCACCAGTGCACGGCGACGAGGACGGCCGGATGCGCCGTGACGCTCGCCGGTACGTACACGTACATCCTCAGACCGCTGGGGTTGGTGCCGAAGTCGGTGACCTCGGCGAGGGTGGCGGTCGGGACGGGGGCCGCGGTCTGCGGGCGGGCCGAGGCGGCGGGGGCGGTGAGGAGGGCCGCGGCGAGCAGGAGCGTCAGGGCTCCCACCAGTGAACGCAGCGCTCTTCCTAAGGAGTTGGACACGTGCTTGTCCCTTTCTGGTGGGGGCTTGGGGGACGTCGTACGTGGAGTCCGTCTCGCATGGTGGCATGCACATGCGTCTCATGGAAGCGCTCCCACGCTTTGCGCGGAACGACGATGCGTTCTGCGCAAAGCGTTGACTAGAAAGCGCTTGCCCTCTACGTTCCGTTCAGCAGTGTGACCGACCCGCCCGTTCAAGATCCCCCAAAGGTCGCACTGTCGTCAGCAAGCAGTTCAGATACGCGAACATAGTTCATACATGCGTTCTCCCCACTCCCCCCGAAGGGACGCATCCGCATGCACGCAAGCCCCCCACATGCACGGGCGCAAAGGTCCGCTCTCGCCGCGGCCACCGCCGCTCTCGCCGCGACCGCGGTCCTCGCTCTCCCCCAGCCGGCCGGTGCGGCCGACACCTCGCCGGTCGGGTTCGGCGCCGGCACGACCGGTGGCGGGAGCGCCGCGCCGGTCACCGTCTCGACGTCGGCCGCCTTCAAGTCGGCGGTGACCGGAAGCACTTCGAAGGTCGTGAAGGTCAACGGCCTGATCTCGCTGAGCGGTCAGATCGACATCGGGTCCAACACCACGGTCCTGGGCGTCGGTTCGTCGTCCGGATTCACCGGGGGCGGGCTGCGGCTGAAGAAGGTGACGAACGTCGTCATCCGCAATCTGAACATCAGCAAGCCGCTCAAGCCGGCCGACGGAATCGAGGTCCAGGCCTCGACGAAGGTGTGGATCGACCACAACTCCTTCTCGGCGGACCGCGATCACGACAAGGACTACTACGACGGTCTGCTGGACATCAACCACGCCTCGGACTACGTGACGGTGTCCTGGAACACCTTCAAGGACCACTTCAAGGGCTCGCTCGTCGGCCACAGCGACAACAACGCCACTGAGGACACGGGCCACTTGCGGGTGACGTACCACCACAACCTGTTCAGTAACGTCTACTCGCGCATCCCCAGTCTGCGGTTCGGCACCGGGCACTTCTACGACAACTACGTCGTCGGCGCCGAGACGGCCGTCCACTCGCGCATGGGCGCCCAGCTGCTGGTCGAGAACAACGTCTTCCGCTCGACCGCGGTCGCCGTGACCACCAGCCGCGACAGCGACGAGGACGGCTACGCCAACCTCACCGGCAACGACCTCGGCGGAGCCGCGACCGAGGTCTCGCGGGTGGGGACGTTCACCAGACCGCCGTACAGCTACACCGCCGAGCCCGCCTCGTCCGTCGTCGCATCGGTGACGTCCGGCGCGGGCGCCGGAAAGCTCTGACCACCCCCACACACACCTGCCCACCCCCCCAACGAGGAAGAAGGAATCGGGACATGACTTCTTCGGCACGTCCGCGCGCCTTCGTGCGCGCGCTGACCGGCATGCTGGCCGCCCTCGGGCTCTCGGTTGGCATGATCACGACATTGGGCTCCGCGCCCGCGAACGCCGCCACCTGGCCCACTGCGACCGGCAGCCAGGCGGTCTCCTCCACCATCTCCGTGTCCGGAACCAAGGACTACGGGTACATCCGTCTCTACGGCACCGGCGACCTGGGCAGCGGCAGCCAGGACGAGGACCAGGGGCCGATCCTGGAGCTGGCCGACGGTGCCGTCCTGAAGAACGTCATCATCGGCGCCCCGGCCGCGGACGGCGTCCACTGCAAGGGCAGCTGCACGCTGCAGAACGTGTGGTGGGAGGACGTCGGCGAGGACGCCGCCACCTTCAAGGGCACCTCCTCGTCGAGCGTCTACACCGTCTACGGCGGGGGCGCGAAGGCCGCCAGCGACAAGGTGTTCCAGTTCAACGGCGCGGGCAAGCTGGTCGTCTCCAAGTTCGCCGTGCAGAACTTCGGCACCTTCGTCAGGTCCTGCGGCAACTGCAAGACGCAGTACAAGCGGACGATCATCCTGAACACCATCGAGGTCACCTACCCGGGCGGCCGGATCGCCGGCATCAACACCAACTACGGCGACAGCGTGGCGTTGCGCGCCATCACCATCGTCGGCGACAGCAGCAAGAAGATCATCCCCTGCCAGAAGTACATAGGGAACAACACGGGTGCGGAGCCGACCACCAACGGCACGAGCGCAGACGGCACGTACTGCAACTACACGGCAGCCGACCTCACCTACAAGTAGCCCTCCCGTACACCGTCCCCCCACGGTGAAGGCGGCCGTACGAAGCGCCCCCGCACGGCGCTTCGCACGGCCGCCGCGCCGTGTACGGCGTGTACGGCGTGCGCGCCGTGCCGTGCGTCCGGGCGCCTATGCGCCGAGGGCCATCTCGGCGATGGTGCGGCGGTGCTCCTCGTACGCGGTGCGCAGTGCCGGGCCCGGCCAGCCGGCGGGCAGCAGGGCGGGGGGCAGGACCGGGTCGGCCAACAGATGCCGTACGACGGCGGCGAGGGCCGTGAAGCGGTCGGCGGGACAGGGTACGCGCTCCACGTGGGCCAGCAGGGCCCTCGCCGTGCCGGCCCAGGCGTCGAGGGGCCACAGGCTCGCGGCGAGGTCACGCGCGGGCTCCGCGGGCCGGGTGGTGAAGCGCTGGAGCACCTGGTCGAGGTCCGGGGGCCAGGGGCGGCCCAGGTTGGCGGGGCGCAGCCAGACGCCCTCGCGGAGCTCGGCGAGCCGTAGGGCGGTCAACCGGGTGCGCAGTTCGGCGCGTTCGGCGGGGCCCCGGCCGGTCGCGGTGATCACGGCCATCTCCCAGTCGCCGTCCCACGCGCGCGTGTCGGGACTGACGGCGTCGTCCTGGCGGCGCTGCCGCTCCAGCAGCCGGTCGCTGAGCCGGTAGACGGTGTCCGTGCGCCGCAGGTCACCGGCGGCCACCATCCGGCTGAGCGCGGCCCGCACGGTCGACCCGCCCACCCCGAAGGGCTCCACGCCGCGCACCAGGTCCCGCGCCGGGAGCTCGGGCGGGTGCGCCCCCAGCAGCAGGCTCAGCACCACCGACCGGGCGGACAGGGGGCGCAGGTCGACCCCGCCGGGCTCCGCAGAGACGTTCATCCGCATGGGCACGACTGTACGTGGCCCCTTACTTCACTTCGGTGTTGCACTATTGCTGCGACCGCAGAACAAGTGCAACATGGTCGCCATGACCTCGACACCCGCGCAGACACCGCCGTACGCCACGCACGACGTGACCAATCAGCCGCCGTCCCTCGCCCCCTACGACGCCTCCGACGACACCGCCCTGCTGGAGGGACTGCGCCGGGAGGGCGCCGGCTGGGCGGAGCCGGACGTGCGCCGGCTCGGGCTGCTGGCCGGCGGCGTCGAGGCGCAGGAGTGGAGCGACCTGGCCAACCGGCACGAGCCCGTGCTGCGCACGCACGACCGGTACGGCCACCGTGTCGACGAGGTCGACTTCCACCCGAGCTGGCACGAGCTGATGCGGGTGGCGGTCGCCGAGGGCCAGGCGGGCGCCCCCTGGGCGGACGACCGGCCCGGCGCGCATGTCGCGCGGTCGGCGGGCGGGCTGGTGTGGGGGCACACCGACGCCGGGCACGGCTGTCCTACGTCGATGACGTACGCGGCCGTCCCCGCCCTGCGCCGGCAGCCGGAGCTCGCGAAGGTGTACGAGCCGCTGCTGACCGGACGGGAGTACGACCCGGGGCTGCGGGTGCCGACGGAGAAGCGTGGGCTGCTGGCCGGTATGGGGATGACCGAGAAGCAGGGCGGCTCGGACGTCCGTACGAACACCACGGCGGCCTCACCGACGGCGGAGCCCGGTGTGTACACCCTGCGGGGGCACAAGTGGTTCACGTCGGCGCCGATGTGCGACGTGTTCCTGGTGCTGGCGCAGGCGCCGGGCGGGCTGTCCTGCTTCCTGGTGCCGCGTGTGCTGCCGGACGGCACCCGCAACACGTTCCGCATCCAGCGACTGAAGGACAAGCTGGGCAACCGTTCCAACGCGTCCTCCGAGCCGGAGTTCGACGGGACCGTGGCCTGGCTGGTGGGGCCGGAGGGGCAGGGGGTGAAGACCATCATCGAGATGGTCAACTGCACCCGTCTGGACTGCGTGATGATGTCGGCGGCGCTGATGCGCAAGACGCTCGTCGAGGCGGGTCATCACGTACGGCACCGGAGCGCGTTCGGCGCGCGGCTGCTGGAGCAGCCGCTGATGCGGAACGTCCTGGCCGACCTGGCGCTGGAGTCGGAGGCGGCGACGACGCTGACGCTGCGGCTGGCCGGGGCCGCCGACCGTGCGGTGCGGGGGGACTCCGGTGAGCAGGCCTTCCGGCGGATCGCCACGGCCGTCGGCAAGTACTGGGTGACCAAGCGGGGGCCTGCCTTCACCGCGGAGGCGCTGGAGTGCCTGGGCGGAAACGGCTACGTGGAGGACTCGGGTATGCCCCGGCACTACCGCGAGGCACCGCTGCTGTCGATCTGGGAGGGCTCGGGCAACGTCAACGCCCTCGACGTGCTGCGGGCGTTGACGCGTGAACCGGGGACCGCGGAGGCGCTGTTCGGTGAACTGGCCCTGGCGCAGGGGGCGGACGCCCGGCTGGACGATGCCGTCGCGCGGCTGCGGTCCGACCTGGGTGCCGCGACACCGTCCGGTGCCCGCCGGCTGGTGGAGCGGATGGCCCTCACCCTCCAGGCCTCCCTCCTCGTCCGGCACGCCCCGCCCGCGGTCGCGGACGCCTTCTGCGCGACCCGGCTCGGCGGCGACTGGGGGTACGCCTTCGGCACGCTCCCCGACGGGGCCGACGCGGGCGCGATCCTGGAGAGGAGCCTTCCCGCCGCGAACTGACGCCCCTCACCGACCAGCTCCGCTGGGAGTCCAGTGCGTCAGCTGCGGGTCCGTCGTGGCTGGTCGCGCCCACGCGGCGGAGCCGCATATCGACACGGCCCCGCGCCCCTTTGGGGCGCTGCCAGGCACCGGTCGCCAGAGGGCGCGGCCGGTGGGTGAGCGGTCAGGGGGAACGGCGGGCGTTGTTCAGCTCATCGGGCGGCCCCGGAGGGTGTCGAAGCGGGCCCAGTCGGTGTCCCACTGTTCGATGCGGCGGCGTTCCAGGTGGCCGCGCAGGAGACGGCCGCCCGCGAACGGCAGGGCCGCCGCGGCCACGCCGGCCAGGCCGCCGACCATGGCGGAGCGGAGGCGGGCCTGGGCGGCGGTGGCGGGCTTGGTGACCAGGCGGCCCTGGCGGTCCGTCCAGACGGTGACCGGTGTGCCGGCGGGGCTGCCGGTCGCGACCCGGACCTGACCGGTGTGCGCGGAGCCGTCCGGGCCGGTCCAGCCGACCTTCGCCCAGACCTGGTCGGCGCCGGCGGAGCCGGACTGCTCGACGGCCTTCCCGGGCGCCGTTTCGCTCAGCCGGGCCTCGAGGGGGCGCCACTCGACGCGTTCTCTGGCCAAACCGTGTTCGACGGACCCCGCGGTCCCCCATCCCGCCAGAATCCCGACGAGGACGGTCAGTACCCAGGCACCGAGCACGACCCAGGCCTCCACCGCGTCGGCGCGACGCCTGAGCGGGTTGCGCCGCCAGCGCCACAGCCACACCTTCGGACCACGGAACGCCATCGAAGGCTTCCTCCTCATGAGCGCACGAACATCCTTGGACCGCCCTCCCATACGGGGCGGGCGGTCCGGATGCTCAGGGCGAGTCCTTCGTCACGACGGTCCCACGTGTCCCGCCGCCCGCGCAGGCGTCCGTCCGAAGGTGGCCGACGTCATGCGGTACGGGACCGGCGCGACCGCCGTGACCTGCGGCGACGACCTGTGCGGAGGTGACTGTCAGTGGTGGGGTGCAGACTGGCCGGTGTCTGGAACAACGAGGTCGAGGACACAGCGGAGGAGATCGGTATGACCGAGGTGCTGCTCGCCGTGGGCACGCGCAAAGGCCTGTTCATCGGGCGTCGGCGCGGGAGCACATGGGAGTTCGACGAATCCCCGTACTTCAACGCACAGGCGATCTATTCGGTCGCCATCGACACGAGGGGCGAGCGGCCCCGGCTGCTGGCCGGCGGTGACAGCGCGCACTGGGGCCCGTCGGTGTTCCACTCCGACGACCTCGGCCGCACCTGGACCGAACCGGCCAAGCCCGCCGTCAAGTTCCCCCAGGACACGGAGGCTTCGCTGGAGCGTGTGTGGCAGCTGCACCCGGCGGCGGCCGAGCCCGACGTGGTCTACGCGGGGACGGAACCGGCGGCGCTGTACCGCTCGGAGGACCGCGGGGAGACCTTCGAGCTGGTCCGCCCGCTGTGGGAGCACCCCACGCGCTCGAAGTGGGTGCCGGGCGGCGGCGGGGAGGGCCTGCACACCGTCCTGACCGACAAGCGCGACCCCGACGCGGTCACGGTGGCGGTGTCCACGGCCGGGGTGTTCCGCAGCACCGACGGCGGGGCGAGCTGGGAGCCCTCCAACTCCGGTGTCTCCGCGGTGTTCCTGCCGGACCCGCACCCGGAGTTCGGCCAGTGTGTGCACAAGATCGCCCAGGACGCGGCGACCCCGGACCGCCTGTATCTGCAGAACCACTGGGGTGTGTACCGCAGCGACGACGCCGGCCGGAACTGGACGGACATCGGCGCGGACCTGCCGTCCACCTTCGGTTTCGCGGCCGCCGCGCACCCCACGCGCGGCGACACGGCGTACGTCTTCCCGATCAACGCCGACGCGGACCGGGTCCCCGCCGGCCGCCGGTGCCGGGTGTTCCGTACGGCGGACGCGGGCAACAGCTGGGAGCCGCTCACGGCCGGTCTGCCGCAGGAGGACCACTACGGCACGGTGCTGCGCGACGCGCTGTGCACGGACGACGCGGATCCGGCGGGCGTGTACTTCGGCAACCGCAACGGTGAGGTGTTCGCGTCGGCCGACGACGGCGACAGCTGGCGGCAGCTGGCCTCTCATCTGCCGGACGTGCTGTGTGTGCGGGCAGCGGTGACCGGATGAGCCCGGCGGGGGGACCGCGAGGCGTCGGCTACCCGGCCCGTCGCCCCGCGCCCAGCAGACAGGCCATGGCCCGTGCCGCGATCACCTCGACGGGGCCGACGGCCTGCACCGTCAGCAGGATGCCCGAGTAGTGGGCGAGGAGGGGTGCCGTCTGGCGTCGGTAGACCCGTAGCCGGTGCCGGATGACGTCCTCGGTGTCGTCCGGCCTGCCACGGTTCAACAGGCGTGTCACGACGACGTCTTCGGGAGCCGTGAACTCCAGCACCGCGTCCAGCGCGGAGCCTGTGGCGTCCAGCATGGCCGACAGTCCTCGCGCCTGGGCCACGGTGCGGGGGAAGCCGTCGAGGAGGAAGCCGCGGGCGTCCGACTGCGCCAGCCGTTCACGGACCATGTCGCCGGTGACCTGGTCGGGGACGAGTTCTCCTGTGTCGAGGTACCGCTGGGCGTCCCGTCCGAGAGGGGTCCGCCGGGTCACATGGTCCCGGAACAGGTCTCCGGTGGAGATGTGGGGGATGTCGAGACAGTCGCTGAGTATGGCCGCTTGGGTGCCCTTGCCCGCTCCGGGAGGGCCTATGAGGACGAGTCGCATCAGCCGTTGCATTCCCTTCGGTTGTACGTCAGCCGGTCTGCGGGGATCCGCCCGCGAGCCCGGCATTGATCAGTTCCATGACGGAGGCGTCGGCGAGCGTGCTGACATCACCGGCCTCGCGATGCTCGGCGACGTCGCGCAGCAGCCGCCGCATGATCTTCCCGGAGCGGGTCTTGGGCAGCTCGGGGACGACAATGATCTGACGGGGCTTGGCGATCGGGCCGATCTCGTTCGCCACGTGTTCGCGCAGCACCACGGCGGCGTCCTGCCCATCCGCCCGAAGCCCATCCGCCCGAAGCCCGTCCGTCGGCTGCCCGGCCGCGCCGCCGCGCAGGATGACGAAGGCGACGATGGCCTGCCCGGTGGTCACGTCCGACGCGCCGACCACCGCGGCCTCGGCCACCGTGGGGTGCGCGACGAGCGCCGATTCGACCTCGGTGGTGGAGATCCGGTGCCCGGAGACGTTCATGACGTCGTCGACGCGGCCCAGCAGCCAGATGTCGCCGTCGTCGTCGTAGCGGGCGCCGTCGCCGGCGAAGTAGTAGCCGTGCTGCGCGAACCGGGACCAATACGTCTCCCGGTACCGCTCCTCGTCGCCCCAGACGCCGCGCAGCATGGACGGCCAGGGCCGGTCGAGCACGAGGTAGCCGCTCTCGCCCTTGCCCACCTCGCGGCCCTGGTCGTCGACCACCTTGGCGGAGATCCCCGGCAGCGGCCGCTGTGCCGAGCCGGGCTTGGCCGGGGAGGCTCCCGGCAGGGGGGCGATCATGACGGCGCCCGTCTCGGTCTGCCACCAGGTGTCCACGACCGGTGCCCGGTCGCCGCCGAGGTGCTTGCGGTACCAGAGCCACGCCTCGGGGTTGATCGGTTCGCCGACGCTGCCGAGGACACGGATCGAGGACAGGTCGTGGCGTGCGGGGATGTGCTCGCCCCACTTCATGAAGGTGCGGATGACAGTGGGGGCCGTGTAGTAGACGGAGACACCGTACTTCTCGATGATCTCGAAGTGCCGTCCCTCGTGCGGGGTGTTGGGGGTGCCCTCGTACAGGACGGACGTCGCGCGGTTGGCGAGCGGGCCGTACACGATGTACGAGTGTCCGGTGATCCAGCCGATGTCGGCGGTGCACCAGTAGACGTCGGTGTCCGGGTCGAGCCCGAAGGCGGTGCGGTGGGTGTAGGCGGCCTGGGTGAGGTAGCCGCCGGTGGTGTGGAGGATGCCCTTCGGTTTCCCGGTGGTGCCCGAGGTGTGCAGGACGAACAGCGGGTGCTCGGCGTCGAAGGACTCCGGCTGGTGCTCTTCGGGCTGGGCGTCCACGAGGTCGTGCCACCACAGGTCGCGGCCGTCGGTCCAGGGCACGTCGGTACCGGTGCGCCGGACCACCAGGACGTGCTCGACGCGGGGCGTGTGCCGTGTCGCCTCGTCGGTGTTGGCTTTCATGGGCTCCGCCCTGCCCCGGCGGTACTGGCCGTCCGAGGTGATCAGGAGCCGCGCGTCGGCGTCCTCGATGCGCGCCTGGAGGGCGGCCGGGGAGAACCCGCCGAACACCACGGTGTGCGGCAGCCCGAGGCGGGCGCAGGCCAGCATGGCGAACACCGCCTCGGGGATCATGGGCAGCTGGATCGCGACCCGGTCCCCCGCCGTCAGGCCAAGGAAGCGCAGGGCGCCTGCGACCTTGCAGACCTCGCGGCGCAGTTCGGCGTAGGTGACGGTGCGGGTGTCGCCCGGCTCGCCCTCCCAGTGGAAGGCGACCTGGTCACCGTGGCCGGATTCGACGTGCCGGTCGACGCAGTTGTACGCCACGTTCAGCCGGCCTCCGGTGAACCAGCGGGCGAAAGGCGCGTTCGACCAGTCGAGCACCTGGGCCCACCCGGTGTCCCAGTGGAGGTGTTCGGCCTGCCGCGCCCAGAACGCGAGCCGGTCGTCCGCAGCTCCGTCCGGCGGTGGGGGCGTGGCCTCGCCCGGCGCGACGGGCGGACTGTCGGGCTGGACGCGGTGGTCAGAGCTCGGGGACATGCGGGCTCCTCCAGTGGGGTGTGGACGGCAGTGCGGGTGCGGTGTTCCGTGAGGGGCTGTGGGGTGTCGTCGGGGGAAACCGTGGACGAAGAGGGTTGGCGCGAGGTTGGCGGGCCCGGCCGGGCCGGTGGTCACGGCCGGGGCGGGCCGGTGGTCACGGCCGCATCCCCGCCGTCCAGCGGCTCACCACGCGCAGGGCGAGACGCGGTTTCAGCGGTGCGGCGGTACGGTGGCGCACGGCACCCTGCCAGACGCCCCAGCCGTAGGCGAGGTCGTCCAGGCGGCGGATCGCCACATGGGTGAGGGGCGGCAGTGAACGGCGGTGGTCCGCCAGCCCCTCGGCGACCGCGCCGGCGATCAGCAGGTACCGCGCGCGGCGGCTCACGGCGGCCATGGTCACCGCCACCGGCCAGTGGTGCCGGGTCGCGCAGTGCAGCAGTTGTTCGGCGGTGCCGCGCAGCGCCATGCGCGAGAGCAGTGCTCCGGGGCGGGGCGCGGGTGCAGGACGCCGGCGTCCAGGAGCCGCCGGGCGAGTGTCGCGCTCGCCCGGTCCGAGACGGTGAACCGGCCGCCGTCCAGTCGACGGGCCGCCGTGGCGCTCAGCCGGACCAGCCGGGCCGGGGAGCCCCCGACCATGAGACGTCCGTCGCGCGATCGGTGTGAACCGGCGGCGAGTTCGACCGCGAACCCCTCGGGCAGCAGAACGTCCGGCGGGGAGGGCGACCGGATGCCACGCCGGAGCGGCGGATCGGACCGGAGCGGTGTCATGCCGTGAAACCTCCGTCCGCGTGGCGTACGGAGCCGGTGACCGCGAAGGACTCCGCCGAACACGCCCAGGCCACCACCGCGGCCACCTCCTCGGGCTCCAGCGGGCGCCCGGTGAGCTGCTGGTCGGCGAGCTTCTCGAGGCCCGGCAGCCCGTACAGGTCCGCTGTGGCCCTCAGCATGTCCGTCCGGGTCGAGCCGGGCGACACGGCCACCGCATTCACGCCGGTGTCCCGCAGGTCGCAGGCCAGGCCACGGACCAGGCCGACCACGGCGTGCTTGGCGGCGCAGTAGGCGCCCAGGCCCCACAGGCCGCGGTGCGCGGCGGCCGAGGCGAGGTCGACGAACCGGCCGCCACGGGGCTGCGGTCGGCGCAGGAGCGCGGGTACGGCGACACGGGCGAGATGCGCGACGCCCATGACGTCCACGTCGAGCAGCGTCCGCCACTACGCGTCGGTCTGCTCCCACACCGGGCCACCGCCGAGCATGACCGCCGCGGCGGCCACGGCGGCGTCCAGCCCGCCGAACTCCGCTTCGGCCCGGGCGACGGCCACCCGCAGCGCGGCCGCGTCCCGGACGTCCGCCCGCACCGTACGCACCTGAGGGAACTCCCCCGCCAGGACGTCCAGTTGACCGGGCTCGGCCAGGGGGTAGGGCACCAGCCGGGGTCGTCGGCGCAGCGGTCCACGGCGACCACCGCCCAGCCGGTGCGGGCCAGTCGGCTTACGGTCGCGGCGCCGATGCCGCGGGCGGCGCCGGTGACGACGGCGACCCTGCGGACGGTCATCGCCCGCCCCCGGCACGGGCGATGACCGGCCGGCGTGCGGGCGGACCGAGTCGGCCCCGCCCCGAAATCCGCCAGGTGCGGATGTCGTCGGCGACGCGGTCCGCCATCTCGCCGAGGAGCCGTTCGCCCTCGCTCGCGTCGGCTCCCTCGGGATTCCCGAGCACGCCGCAGGGGCTGACGCCGCGGACGGACTCGGCGACCAGCCGGTCCATCAGCAGGTGCACCGGCTCGGTGGGGCCGGCCGCGGCTCTCTCCGCGCGCACGGCCGAGGGCCGCAGCCGGAGCATCAGCGGGGTCTCGGTGCGGCCCGCGTGGGCGTCGGACCCCGGCGGCGGGCAGGTTCACCAGGCCGCGTCGCGGCCCTCCGCGCGCAGGCCGGTCACCGCGTCGGCCAGGCTCACCAGGTTGCCGCCGTGCGCGTTGACCACCAGCAGCCGGTCCGCCCAGCGCAGCAGCGAGCGGCCGGTCTCGGTGATCAGCAGGCGCAGCGCGGCGTGCCCGATGGAGACCGTGCCGGGGAAGCCCTCGTGCTCGCCGCCGGCCCGTAGGGCTGGGGCGGCGCGAAGACCACGTCGACGTCGCCGTCCAGGCGTGCCGCGGCCCGCTCGGCCACCGCGGAGGCCACCGCGGTGTCGGTGTCGAACGGGAGGTGCGGGCCGTGCTGTTCGCAAGAGCCGAGGGGCAGCAGCACCACGGGGCGGCGGTCCCGCAGGTCCGGCCAGGACAGGTCCGCCAAGCGCGCCGCGGGAAGTGCCGCGTCGGGCCGTCGATCATCCGCGGGCCCGCTGTGGCTGGTCGCGCCCGCGTGGCGGAGCCGCATGTCGATACCGCCCGCGCCCCTTTTGGGCGCTGTCGCACCGCAGCGGCCTTCACCCGACCTGCTTGGACGGGTCGGGTCCACGCCCTCGGACGGATGTCAGGCCGTCCCCAGCGCGCTGCGGGCCGCGCCCGGGGCGCGGGTGAAGTCCGGCGGGACGATCACGTCGTCGCGGGTCAGCTCGTGGACGGACGAACGGCCGAGGCCGAGCAGGGCGGAGTCGATGCCGCGGCTCAGGATGTCCAGCACGTTCTCCACGCCGGTCTGCCCGCCCGCCACCAGGCCCCACAGGTAGGCGCGCCCGATGAGCACCGCTCTGGCACCCAGCGCCAGGCATGCGACCTCCCCAAGGGCCGTTCGGCCCGGATCAAGGGCCGTCCGGCCCCGAAACGCGTGCGCAACCTTGAATTTACTGCCTGATTGGCCGATAACACTGTCGTCAGACCGAGGACCAAGCCAGGCGCGCCTGCCGGGGTGCGGCACCTGCTCCTTTCGGACAGGGGGACCGGCCCGGGCGGTGAGGTGCGCCGGCGACGTCATTGTGGACAATGGCGGACATTGGTTCGGTTGTCCCCCTTCGACGGCAGGGGAAGCACATGTCGCAGAGTGACCTCCGGCGCCGCAGGGCCACGCTGGAGAACGAGTGGTCCCGCTGGGTGCCCCGGCTGAAGGCCACGGGGAGCGGTCCGGGCGGCCTCGACGCCTTGCGCGACGAGGTGGCCGAATCCTGGGTGCGCTCGCTGAGCAGCGTGGATCCCGGCCAGGACAGCGCGCCGGTCGCCGACTCGGGCGCGGTGCACCACCGCTGGGCGGGCTCTCCGCTGCACCGGCCGGTCGGCGACCTCGCCGACGAGCTGAACAGCATCGCCGACGACGCGGGATTCGTCACCGCGGTCACCGACGCGTCCGGCACGATCCTGTGGACGTGCGGCGGACGGACGATGCGCCGACGGGCCGAGAAGGTCAACTTCGCGCCCGGCGGGCGCTGGGACGAGCAGGCCATGGGCACCAACGCCCTCTCCCTCACGCTGCGCACCGGCCGCGCCAGCACGGTCTTCTCCGCCGAGCACCTGGTGACGGCGCTGCACGGCTGGGTCTGCTACTGCGCGCCGATCCACGGCCCGGACGGCCGCGTTCTCGGCGTGCTCGACATGTCCACGACCTGGGACCGCTCGCACCCGCTGGCCATGTCCACCGTGCGCACCCTGGTGTCCGCCATCGAGGCCCGGCTCACCAGCGCGCCGAACCCCGGGCCCCACGGTCCCCGGACCCCGGTGCAGCTGCACAGTCTGGGCGCCGGACAGGCCGTACGCGACGGGCGGCCGATGCCCCTGCGGCCCCGCCAGGTGGAGATCCTGACACTCCTCGCACTCGAACCGGACGGCTTCACCCCCGAGCGGCTGCGCGACGCCCTCTACGGCGACCGGCCCGTGACCGCGTCCACCTTCAAGGCGGAGATCTCCCACCTGCGCCGGGCCCTCGGCGGCGGCGTCGCCACGCGCCGCTACGCGCTGACCACCCCCGTCTCCTGCGACGCGGCCGAGGTGCTGGAGGCACTGCACAACGGTGACGCGGACACCGCGCTGCGCCTCTACCGCGGTCCCCTCCTCCCCCGCTCCGAGGCACCCGGGATCGAGGCGTGGCGCACCCATCTGGAGGTGGCCGTGCGCGAGGCGGTACTGGCCAGTACCCGCCCGGAGCACGCCCTGCACTACGGCGAGCGGGCCCCCTACGACACGGAGGTACACGAGCACGCGCTCCACCTGCTCGGTCGCGGCGACACCCGCCGCGCGATCGCGGCCGGCCGCTTGACCACGGCCCTGCACCACTGACCGCCCCCAGCGGGCGTGCGGCGTCGACCTGGCACCCTCGCCGACGTCTCCGGCGGCACCGCACTCCACGCGTCTCGCGCCCGCACAATAGACTGCGGGCGACACGAGAGAAGAGCCCGCATGGACTCCCGCATCCCGCGGCTGCGACGCAAGCTGGCACACATCCCCTACGCGCCCGACCGAAGCCATTCCTTCGGCGAGGAGCGGCACGCGTTTCGTCTCGGCCCGCGCCTGCCAAAAGCTCGGGCAGACGCGTTCGAAGCCGAGCATGACGTGGAACTCCCCCGGCCTTACCGGGACTTCCTCACGACCATGGGCGGCAGCGGCGCGGCCCCCTACCACGGACTGATCCCGCTGGAGGACTGCACCCTCTTCACGATGAACCCCGGTGGCGCCGGGACCGGTTCAAGAGGATTCAGCCGGGCCTACCGCCCGACACGCGACGGTCACCTCTTCCTGCACATCATCGAAGCCGGCTGCAGCGATCTCGTCCTCATAGGCGTGACCGGCCCGCTCACCGGGCGCATGCTCATCGGCAACGCCGACGGCTTCTGGGGCCCGAACGTCTCCTCCGCCCCGGACTTTCTCTCCTGGTACGAACGATGGCTCGACCACATGGCCGCCGGGCTGGACAACCGAGCCCTGGAACTCACCTCACCCGGGCTTCAGAGCCTGTGTCATATCCCCGGCCGGGCGCCCGACGCCTGGCACGCTCCCCCAGAGGGGGTACCCCCACCCCCAGAGGGGGGACCCCCAGCCGCGTTGCCGAAACACCCACGTGGCTCCTCCCCCACGCTCGGCTTCGCTCGCGCGGGGGGATCCCCATGACGCCGCGCGCTGATCCGGCCGGGGATATGGCACAGGCTCTCAGGCTCATCCACATCCGTACGGCCCGCACGGAGCACCGCTCACACAAGCGCTTCCGCAAGGCCCGCGGACAGCCAGCGCACCACCGACTCCGCGCTGTACGGCCGCCCTTCGGGGGTGATCTGCCGGAGGAAGCCGAGGTCCTGGCCGATGGTGACGATGGGGGGTTCCACCACGCCGCGCGGGCGACGCTGGCCGAGTCCGACGGCGGCGAGCAGCCCGTTGCACAGGCACTGCCGGCCTTCCGTCTGTTCGGCGGCGCCGCCCTTGCGGACGTATGCCGCGCGGGGCTCCGCCGGGCAGCGATAGACGAGGTCGCCGCGCTCGGTGCGGTAGGGGGTGCGCAGATAGCCGAGGTCGCAGACCCGGCGGCGCGCCGCGCTCACACCGGGGTCGGCCATCGTGCCGGGCAGGTCGGCGACCTTGAACGGGAAGCTGGTGGGAGAGGCCGCGGGATCGTTGCGCACGGTCAGCTCGGAGCGAAGCTCGCGCTCCACCATCTCCCGCCGCAACCGTGGGTCGAGACCGGACTCCTCGCAGAGTGCGAAGACACTGCCGAGTTGGACACCGACCGCGCCCAGGGCCCGCGCCCTGCGGAGGTGTTCCGGCCCGCACTGGCCGCCGGCGATCCAGAAGGGCAGGCCGAGGGCGGCCATCTTCGCGAAATCGGGGGTGTCCCGGGGGCCGTAGACGGGATCGCCGTGCTCGTCCAGGCGCATCGGCCCGCGCGGCGGCGCGCTGTGCCCGCCGGCGCGGTGGCCCTCGACGACGAAGCCGTCCGGCATGGTCTCCGCGGAACGGGTCAGGTACGCCGCCAGGGCCGGCAGCGAGACGATGGCCAGGACATCGGGACGGCGCAGGGCCCCCGGCCGCGCCCCGCACAGCACCGAGGCCGGGTCGAAGCGCAGCTCCACGGGCTTGTCGTCGCCGTCGACGTCCACCCGCGCGGTGACGGACCGCAGTTGGGCGAGCCCGGTCGCGATGCCCGGGATCTGCGCCGGAATACCCGCGCCGACCAGGACGTAGTCCACGCCGGCCAGGATCGCGCCGAACATGGCGGGGACCGTGGCCAGTTGGACCTTCTCCAGGTAGTTGACGCCGACCGGTCCGCCGTGGCCTTCCTTGGCGAGCCACACCTCGCAGAAGTTGGCCACGACCGTCAGCACCCGGGCGGGGCACGTCTCCTCAGCGGTCAGCCGGGGTGTGGCCGCGAACCGCTCGCCGGCGCCGATCCCGCCCTCGACGAAGTAGCGGTCCCGTATGGAAGCGGCGAGTTCGGGCACGGGGAAGGCGGCCAGCGCCCGCCTCGCGTGACCGCCGGGGTCACCGCTCTGCAGCACCCGGATCAGCAGGGTGTCCAGGGCGGTGCCGGAGACGACCCCCAACTGCCCGGTACGCGCGACGGCACGGGCCAGGCGCCAGCCGGACACGCCCACCCCCATTCCGCCTTGGATCAGCCAGGGCAGGTCGGTCGTCGTCGGGGATGTGCTCATGGGTCCTCGCAAGGGTGATCGCCAGGTTCGGCAACGCGTACTTACGGTGCCGTAACCTACGCTACCGTAACCAGGCTTCGCCCCATCGGCGCCCCCGGGTCGGGCAACTCGCCGCCGCCGTCGGCCCCACGCGAACCCTCGGCCCGCATTGGTCTAGTCATGACAACCTGCGTGCCCCTATCCTGAGCCGGACGTCACCAGAGCGCGCTCTCACTGGCTTCGGTCCCATCCCCCGGACGGAAGAAGAAGTTCATGAGACGCAAGATCGCCACACTCGTCAGCCTGTCCGCCTTACTCGCGGCCGCCACCCTCGGAAGCACCGGCTCCGTCACGGCGAGCGCCGCTCCGGCCCCGGAGTCGCGCGCCGCAGCCCACGCCGGTGCGCTGGACGCCGTGGTCACGGCCATGTCCAGGGACCTGGGCCTGTCCAAGGCCGAGGCCCGGCAGCGGCTGAGCCAGGAAGCCGCCGCCGCACGCACCACGCCGAAGGCGGAACGGGCCGCCGGAAAGTCCTACGGAGGTTCATGGTTCGACCCGGCGAGCGGAAAACTGGTCGTCGCCGTCACCGACACGTCCGCGACCACGGCGGTGCGGCGGACCGGAGCGGCCACGGTGGTCGTGGCGCACACCGCCCGGCAACTGGACGCGGCCAAGGCGGCGATCGACGCCGCGGCCAAGAAGCACAAGGCCCCACCGGGGGTGAGCAGTTGGCGCGTCGACCCCCGGACCAGCAGCGTCGTGATCGAGGTACGGGCCGACTCCGCACAGGACCCGGCGGTGCGCGCCTTCGTCACCCAGGCCGAGCAGCGCGGCACCCCCGGCATCGTCACGGTGCACCGGACCACCGCCGCAGCGCCGACAACGTTGTCGGCCGGTACCGTCGGCGGAGACCCCTACTACAGCCACGGCATCCGCTGTTCCATCGGCTTCTCGGTGATCGGCGGCTTCATCACCGCCGGCCACTGTGCCCAGGTGGGAGCCGCCGTCTACGGCTGGGACAACTCCTACATAGGCACGTTCCAGCGCGGCAACTTCCCCACGCTCGACATGGCCTGGGTGAGTGTCGGCAGCGGCTGGTGGACCGTGCCCGTCGTGCTCGGCTGGGGCACCGTCCCCGATGCCCTGGTACGCGGTTCCACCGAGGCGCCGATCGGCGGGTCGGTGTGCCGCTCGGGATCCACGACCCACTGGCACTGCGGCACGATCCTCGGCAAGAACGAGACGGTGAACTACAGCGAGGGCAGCGTCATAGCGATGACGAGGACCAACGTGTGCGCCGAACCGGGCGACTCCGGCGGCTCCTTCATCAGCGGTGACCAGGCCCAGGGCGTCACCTCCGGCGGGTGGGGCAACTGCACCTCCGGCGGCGAGACCTGGTTCCAGCCGGTCAACCCGATCCTGTGGGCGTACGGTCTCACGCTGCAGACCTACTGACGACGACTCGGCAACCACCCTCCGGCCTGCCCCGGTTCACCACGACCGGGGCGGGCTCAGCCGCCCAGCGGTGCGTCTGTCAGCGCCCTGACCTTCTCGGGGCGCACGCCGGGCGCGCACTCGACGAGGCGCAGGCCGTCGGCCGTCACATCGATGACCGCGAGGTCGGTGATGACGCGGTCGACGACCTTCTCGCCGGTGAGCGGGAGGGTGTTGTCGCGCAGGATCTTCGGCGTGCCGTCCTTGGCGACGTGCTCCATGAGGACGATCACCCGTCGGGCCCCGTGGACGAGGTCCATGGCCCCGCCCATCCCCTTGACGAGCCTGCCGGGAACGACCCAGTTGCTGAGGTCTCCCCGCTCGCTCACCTGCATCCCGCCGAGGATCGCCGCATCGACCTTTCCCGAGCGGATCATCCCGAAGCTCGTCGCCGAGTCGAAGTAGCTCGCCCCGGCCGTCGTGGTCACGGTCTCCTTCCCGGCGTTGACGAGGTCGGCGTCCTCCTCCCCGTCGAACGGGTACGGGCCCAGGCCCAGGATGCCGTTCTCCGACTGGAGCACGATGTGGACGCCCTCGGGGACGTGCCCGGGAACGAGCGTCGGCAGTCCGATGCCCAGGTTGACGTAGTCCCCGTCCTTGAGCTCGACCGCGGCCCGGGCCGCCATTTCCTCGCGGGTCCACGCCATCACCGTGCTCCTTCGCCATGTCCCGTCGGGCCGGACGTGGGGCAGGGCCGCACCGTCCGCCGCTCGATGCCCTTGTCGGCGGCCTGCTCGCCCGTGAGGGGCAGCACCCGGTCGACGTGGATCCCCGGCAGGTGCACCTGGTCGGGGTCGATCTCGCCCACGTCGACGAGGTGCTCGACCTCGGCGACGGTCCGTCGCGCGGCCATGGCGCACAGGGGGTTGAAGTTGCGCGCGGCCTTGCGGAAGACGAGATTGCCGTGCCGGTCGCCCTTCCACGCCCGTACGAGGGAGACGTCGGGGCGCAGCGCCTCCTCGCGGACGAAGGCCCGCTCCGTTCCGTCCCAGGCGAAGGACTCCGTCGGCTTCGGTGCCGATGCGAGCGCCACGGAGCCGTCCGCGGCGTACCGGACGGGCAGACCTCCGAGGGCCACCTGGGTGCCCACCCCGGTCCGGGTGTAGAACGCGGGGATGCCCGCGCCGCCGGCGCGCAGCCGCTCGGCGAGGGTCCCTTGCGGGGTGAGCTCGATCTCGACCTCGCCGGTCAGGTACTGCCGTTCGAGTTCCTTGTTCTCCCCGACGTAGGACGCGATGAGCCTGCGGATCTGGCGGTTCTCCAGAAGGAGGGAGTTGCCGATCCCGGGGAGGCCGCAGTTGTTCGACACGACGGTGAGGTCCCGGCTTCCCCGGCGGGCGAGTGCCCGCAGGAGGACGGCGGGGATGCCGCAGATCCCGAAGCCCCCGGTCGCGAGCGTCATTCCGTCCACGACGTCCCGGACGGCCTCGTCCGCGCTGGTGACGACCTTGTCCATGACCCGCCCCTCAACGCAGCCGGGCGCGCTGGTCGAGCACGCGCTCCGGGGACGCCGTCGGGGGAATGCCCGCGAGGAGGACGTCTGCCGCCGGTACGCCGGCTCCCCCGGTCCAGTGGTCGCCGGGCACCAGCCCGATGCCGGGCTCGCCGGCCGGAACCTCCACCGTGTCCTCGTCCCGGAGGGCGAGTGTCCATTCGAAGTGGCCGGCCACGTTGGTGAGCGAGGAGCAGGCGGAGAGCGTCTCCAGGGCGACGACCTCGGCATCCCCCTCGGCGGCCCGGGCGTCGAGCAGGACGAGGGCGACCGGAAGAGTCCCCAGCTTCCCGAGCCACTCCGCGAGATACATCGACGCGCTGTCGGCCTGGTCCTCGTCGACGCCGTCGAGCGGACGGCCCGCGAGCGCGTGGGTCCGGGCGAGCCATCGCGCCGGGGAGGGCACGTCCAGGACGACTCGCCGTTTCGTCGCCTCGGCGAGAGTGCCTACCGTCGTCAGGACCCGGTCCACACCGGAGTCGGCCCCGAGCAGAGTGCGCAGGGCGTGGCCGGTCCGGGACCGTGCCCCCATCTCCGTGACGAGATCCGGCTCGACGGCCAGGTGTGCGCCGTAGAGCGCTTCGACGTCCACCCAGAGGGCGTCCGGGTCGAGGAGGGAGTGGACCTGGCCGACATGACCGGCGAGGGCGGCGAGGTCGGTCCACGGGATCGGCGCTCCCTGGCGGATGACGGCCGCCGCGTAGGCGTCGGACTCGACGAGCAACGGCCTGGCGTTGCCGCTCGGGGGGTCCGCGGCGAGGGAGTGGAGGGAAGAGGGCATGGTCGCTCCTGGCTGCCTGGTGGATGGGAGGGGTG
>NZ_JBLRVZ010000057.1:0-104533 GCF_048159505.1 Streptomyces sp. T028 | reverse complement strand
CCCGCCGGCTGCACGGCTGCACGGCTGCACGGCTGCACGGCTGCACGGCTCAGGCGAGACGCCTGACGTTCTCCCCGTGCTTGTCCTCGAGGTGACGGACCCGCTCCTCCAGCTGGGCGATCTTGACCTCGCGGCGGTCCGGGATCATGACGATCGGGAGTTCGCCCAGCGGTGCCGCGACGCGCTGCGGGCCGTCGATCGTGAAGACCGTCGCCGTGATGTCGTCGGTGTCGGAGCCCCACGAGCCGTAGTAGTGAAGGTCCTTCGGCGGCTCGGGCCTGACGAACTCGGCGCAGAACTCGGCATAGGGCCTGCCCCGTTCGAGCCGGGCCCTTCGCGCCGCGTCGCGCGCCGCCTTCGTGCCCTCGACGTCGAGGCGGAACGTCTCCGGGTCGTAGCGCACCCCGAAGATCTCCTCCGCGACCTTCCGGCCGATCCGGCCGAGTTCCGCGTCCTCGACGACCGACTCGGGGAGCCGCTCCAGCGGGTCGCCGTAGCCGCCGCCCGCGCCCTGGCTGATCATGTAGAGCTCGCCGTCCTTGGCGATGTCGAACTGCAGACCCATGTGGTACGTCGAGTAGCGGCCGTCCTCGAAGGGACGCTCGTTCATGACCTTCTCGATCGACAGGTCGAACTTCTTGCTGTCCCGGCGGATGTGCTCGTAGACGTTGGTCCCCTTGACCATGGCGAGCGGGTACGTGCCGCAGCCGTAGCCGCCGTACATGCCGTAGACGGAGGAGAACTTCGCGCCCGACGTGACCGTCATGAATCCCCACTGCGGGGAGCCTTCGGCGGCGACGATCATCTCGTAGCCCATCCCGCCGTTGAACTTGCCGAAGCCCATGTTGTCGCGGACCAGCCGCTTGGACACGAGCTGCATGAACGGGACCTCCTCCTCCATGACCTCCTGCTCGGCCGTGTCGGCCATCGCGCAGAAGAGGGGGGAGACCGCGTCCTCGCCGTCCCGGAACGGCTTGGCGCCGCCCGGCATGCCGTTGAGGTCCGCGCAGAGGTTGCCGACCATGTCGCCGTGCTGGGTGATCCCGCCCCACAGGAACGTGTTGATCTGGTTGAACCAGTTCGCGACGACGTTGCTGTACTTCTTCGGGGTGGAGAACGACATCCGGCTGTAGAGCGCCTGCATCGCCGAGAACCCGCGGAACGAGGCCTGGAGGGACTGCCCCATCGGCGCGTCGTAGGAGGCGTCGGCCCAGGTGCCCTCGTCGGAGACGATCTCGATGCAGCTCATGGCCGAGGTGCAGCGCGGCAGGTCCGGCCACCAGAAGGCGAGGATCGCCTGCATGAACATCGACTTGACCGAACAGAGCGGGCTGTTGATGGCGCGGTTGAGGATCTCCGGGCCCGTGCCGCGCAGGTCGATCGTCATGCTGTCGCCCTTGACGGTGACCTTGCAGGCGAACTTGATGAGGATGTTCTCCTTCAGGGTCGAGTCCATGAACTGGTCGAACCGGTAGGTGCCGTCGGGCAGTTCGCCGATCCGCCGGCGCACCTCCGCGTCGACGTCCTCGACCGTGGTGCGCAGGGCGCCGACGAAAGCGTCCACCCCGACCTCGTCGATGATCCTGTCGACCCGCTCCATGATCTTGCGCACCGCGGTGATCTTCACCTTGAGATCGGCGAGCTGGAGCTTGGGGTCGCGCACCGAGTGCTGGAGGAAGGTCAGCAGGTCGCGGCGGAGCCGTCCCCGCTCGACTATCTTGAACGGGCTCATCCGCAGCCCGTCGTCGAAGGGCGTCTCGGAGCCGGACGGCATTCCACCGGGCTCGCAGGCGCCGTTCTCGCCCTCGTGGATCGTCGCGGCGACCCAGGCGATGACCTCGCCGTCCCTGATGACGGGCATGATCATCGACTGGTCGGTGTTGTGGATGTTCCCGAACCGCGCGTCGTTGTGGATGAACCCGTCGCCCTCGTGGATGCCGACGGTCGGCTCGTCCTTCCAGTACTTCATGATGTACCGGATCGGGTGGTGGAGGATCGCGCTGAACGCGATGACGCCGTGGCAGGAGAGGTAGGAGACGTCCCCGGCGGAGGTGTAGATGGCGGTCGTGAGGTCGCCCCACTTCGCGCCCGGCGCCGCTCCCTGCGCCTCGCACATCTCGTAGCCCTCGTCGAGCGCTCCGGCGATCCGCTTGCGGATGCGCTCGACCTGGAGGCGGTCGACACCGGCCGCGATCGCCCGCTCCTCGTGGGCGGACCTCGCCGCGATGCCGTGGTCGCGCATGATGTCCGGGTCCGGGCCGAGGAAGAGGGTCGTCTCGTCCATGAACCTGTCGACCCACTCCCGCTCCTGGGGAGTCAGGGTCCCCTCCTCACGGGTGGACGGGTTCGTCGACGGCCTGTCGTCGATGGTGGTCATGTCTGTGGCTCCTTCTGCTGCGCCGGGGCGGGTCGGGGTCAGTCCTGGAGGAACCAGACCGCGCCCTGGCGCGTCGGTTCGAGCCGCCAGCCGGGCTCGACGAGGTAGGTCGTGTTCTCCGTGGTGACGATGGCCGGACCGGGGATGACGTGCTCGTGGGTGAGCGCGCTCTGGTCGTGGACGGGCGTGTCGAGCGGTCCGTCGTGGCCGATGAAGACGACGTCGCGACGGGAGGCCGCGACCGGGACCGTCCGCTCTCCCCCCGTCTCGAGGGAGTCGAAGCCGACGACGTCTCCGTCGACGTAGGAGGCGACCCGGACGGTGTTGCACCGGATGCCGGCCTCGGGGGCCGCGCTCGACGCCCCGAAGCGGTGGCTGTAGACGTCGCCGAAGATCTTGATCATGGCCAGGACGTCGCCCACGCCCTTCATGCGGGTGATGTCCTCCAGCGCGACCGCCTGGGTGAGCAACTGGTTGCCGTAGCGCATGTCGAGTTCGAGACGGTACTTCACGTCCTCGGCCGCGAAGCCCTGGCGGACGAGGTCCTCCCGCCCGCGCGCCTCCAGCTCCTCGACCACGGCGTTGAACTCGCCGTATCCGTCGTAGAGTTGCCGCGTCGTCGGGTTGTACATCGTCACGTGGACGCCGCGCTCGTGGAAGTGGAGCTGCTTCATGTTCCCGGCGCCGCAGGCGGAGAACACCGAGGAGAACGGCGGGGCCAGTACCCGCTTGATCCCCGCGTGCCGCGCGACGCCGCACGCGTGGAGCGGGCCGTTGCCGCCGTAGGCCAGCATCGTGAAGTCCTCGGGCAGGTAGCCGCGGACCCGCAGTTCCTTGCCGATGCCGATCGCCATCTGCTCGTCCACCCCGTCCTTGATGGCCCGCGCGATGTCGAGGACGCTCATGTCGAGCGGGTCGCAGAGGGTCTCCTCGATGGCGAACCGGGAGCGCTTCGGGTTGAGCCTGATGTAGCCGTTCGCGTAGTTGTCCGGGTCGAGGTAGCCGAGGAGCAGGTCGGCGTCGGTCACGGTCGGGCGCAGACCGCCGCGGTCGTAGCAGGCGGGCCCGGGGTTGGAGCCCGCGGACTCCGGGCCGATCCTGATCGAGTCGTGGATGCGGTCGTAACTGGCGATCGAGCCGCCACCGGCGCCGAGGGTGTCGAGGTGCACCATCGGCACCGAGACGAGCCAGCGGTCGATCGTCGGCAGGAAGTCGTAGTGCTTGACGCCGCCCTCGGGCACCAGGCCGATGTCGAACGACGTGCCGCCCATGTCGGTGGAGATGACGTGCCCGAGGCCGGTCTCGTTCGAGAGGTGCTCGGCCGCCCCGACGCCGGCGATCGGGCCGGAGTGGATCGTCTGGAGGGCGTCGGTCGAGTTCATCTGCGCCATGCCACCGGAGTTGTGGATGACCAGCATCGGCCTGTCGTAGCCGGAGTCGCGCAGGTTGTTCGACAGCTGCGACAGCGCGTGGAACATGATCTCGTGGAGGAAGCCGTCGATGATCGTCGACGTCGCCCGGACGTACTCTCCCTTGCGGCCCGAGACCTGGTGGCCGAGGAGGACGGGGATGGCGCCGAGCTCGTGGGCCGGGAACTCCTCCAGGATGATCTCCTGGATCGCCAGCTCGTGGACGGGGTTCTCGGTCGCGTTGACGAGGGAGACGACGATCGCCTCCGCACCCGCGTCGACGAGTTCGCGGACCACCGTGCGGACGTCCTCGGGGTCGAGGTCGGCGACGATCGCGCCCGCCGAGTTGATGCGCTCCTTGACCGAGCGGATCAGGTGGCGGGGCACGATCGGTTCCGGCCGCTCGGCCGCCGGAAGGTTCTGCTGCATCGAGTAGTCGAGGCCCTCGCCGTAACCGCGGCCCCGGGACAGCGGGATGGTGTCCTCGAAGCCGTGGGTGACGATCGCGGCGACCTTGGGGCCCTTGCGCTCGATGAGCGCGTTGGTGCCGAGGGTCGTCGCGTAGCGGACCGAGTCGACCTTCCTGAGGACGGTGCCGCGGTCGAGCCCGGCGCGCTCGCACGCAAGGTCGAGGGCCTCGTTGAAGCCGAGGGCGAGATTGTGGTGGGTGGTGAGGGCCTTCGCCTCGACGTACTTCTCGTCCCAGACGAAGAAGCAGTCGGTGAACGTGCCGCCGATGTCGACGGAAATCCGTTTCATGGGTGCTCCAGGGTTCTCGCCGCGAGGTGCGGGGGCAGCGGGTCGGCGGGGCGGCGGGTCAGCGGACGTGGCCGATCGCCCTGAGGGCGGCGGTGTACTTCTGGGCGTCCTCACCGGGCCCGTAGGTGTGGACCGCCTCGGGGTCCACTCCGCGCTCCCGCCACTGCTCGCGGAGCGCCGCGACGTCGATGATCATGTCGACCGTCGGGGGGTGGCCGGGCGGGAGGTACTCGGCCTCGATCTGGGTGCCGCAGCCGGGGCAGTAGTACTCGAGGATCCGGCAGTACTCCGGGTCCGGCGAGAAGGTGAACTCGTACCGCTCGGGGTCGATGATCGGCTGGTGGATCTCGCGGGGGTCCCGGTCGTGGACGAGGGTGCCCTCCTTGTAGTTGCCGTGTGCGCTGCCCATGTCCTGGTCGCAGACGCGGCAGACCCAGCGCTCCGTGTCGAGGTCGATGACGAGGTATTCGGTCATGGGGACTCGCATGGGAGCCCTCCTTTTCAGGCTTTCCGGGTTCAGGCTTTCCGGGCTTCGGTAACGCGGCGGCCGTCAGCGGCGGTCAGAAGGTGTCGTGGAGGAGGAGATCGCCGGCCGAGGTGACCCGGAACGTCCAGCCGGGCAGGACGCGCGCGGTGAAGAAGGGGCCCTCGACAATGGCCGGGCCCGCGCCGGAGTCCCCGGGGCCGAGCTCGGTGAGGACGTGGACCGGCACCTCGTCGACACGGTCGACGGCCGACCGGACGGAGCGGGTCCCGGCGGACGGCGCCGGCCGGGCCTCGACCTCCTGGTCCGGTGCCAGTTCCGGGTGGGGCAGCGGCGCGGTGATGGTGAGCTGGAGGGAGACGCGGCTTTCCGGGTGGTCGACGGCGTCGCCGGGGTGGTAGGGGGCGCGCGACACCGGTGTCCCGTCCTCGGCCTCCACGCTCACCTGCCACGAGGCCTGGCACTCGGCGAGCGCGTAGCCCTCCTGGAACATGTCGCGTTCGGCGCGGGCGAGGAGTTCGTCGTACGTCTTCCTCGTCGCCGCGGTCGTCGGCTCGGGCACGCCGGCCTCGTACGTCTTGCCGATGTCGGAGAAGGAGATACCGAGCGCGGAGAACACCGCCGCCGTGCGCGGGATCAGGACCTGCCTCACCCCGGCGGGCCGGGCGGCGCCGGTCGCGCTCATGGGTCCGGCCCCGCCGAAGGCGGCCAGGGTCGAGTTCTCCTCGGCGAGATGGGCGAACGCCGAGGACAGTGCCTCGAAGTAGGCCTGTTCCATCCGGATCAGCGCCTCCTCGAGAGTGATCCCGAGCGGGTTCGCGACGGTCTCGGTGATGACGGTCCGGGCGCGCGCGGGGTCGAGCCTGAACGTGCCGTCGAGGTAGGTGTCCGGGTCGAGGACGCCGAGGAGCAGGTTGACGTCGGTGATCGTCGCCTGCTTGCCGCCGAAACCGAAGCAGGCCGGCCCGGGGGCGGCTCCGACGGACTGCGGCCCTACGGTGATCCGCCCGTCCTCCACGGCGATGACGGAGGACCCCCCGACACCCTGGGAGTGGACGTCGCTCATCGGGTAGGAGATCGGGACGCCCTTGATGGTGCCCCGCTCGTTCGCCGCGACCCGGTCGCCGACGACGACACCGACGTCGGTCGTGGTACCTCCGATGTCGATCATGAGGGTGTGCTCGAGCCCGTACGCGCGGGCCAGGGCCGCCGTGCCCTCGAGCCCGCCACGCGGGCCGGAGGAGTAGGTCTTGAGCGCGACCGACTTGGCGACCCGTGAGGACGCGCCGTCGTTGCGGTAGACGAGGAGCGGGTTGACGACCCGGTAGGACTTCAGGCGCCGCTCCGCGCCGTACAGGAAGCGCTCCATCGTCGGGTGGAGGAAGGAGTTGATGACGCACGACCAGGTCCGGCGAGGGGCGTCGCGGTCGCCTGCGAGGTCCCAGCTGTAGATGAGCGGGATGGATCCGAGCAGGTGGCGGGGGAACTTGCGCAGGAGGACGGCCCGCAGCCGGCGCTCCTGCTCCGGGTCGCTCCCGGCGACGACGACGCGGGCGGCCCCGAGCGTCGTCAGCCGGTTGACCTTCTGGACCACCTCGAAGTCGATCGTCTCGTCGTCGGCGTCCATGCCGATCGTGAGGAGGCGGCCGCCCACGAGGCCCTCGAAGAGTTCCCGCTCGTACTGCGTCGTCTGCATCGCCGACGCGAGGTCCGGCAGCGTCGTGAGGATGCCGATCATCGGGCCGCGACGCTCGACGAGCGCGTTCGTCCCCTGGGTGGTCGAGTACCGGATGTGCTGGGTCGCGTGCAGCAGCCGCTCGGTGTCGGGCGAGCCGTAGAGAGCCACCGAGGCCTTCTCCACGCCGTTGAAGAGGCACTCGGAGAGGTCGTGGGGTGTGGTGAGCGTCTTGGTGAAGGTGAAGCCGGTTCCGTCCCAGACGCAGATGTCGGTGAGGGTCCCGCCGTTGTCGATGTTGATGAGGGTGTCCATGCCACTCCTTTGGGGCGCAGCGGATCCGTGGGGGGCGACTCGGCCGTGGCCCGGACGGCACCGGGTCCTCGGCCTTGCCGTCGCCCTCGACGGTGAGGTCAACCGTGCTGGCGTCTCACGACCCGCGACCGTCCCAACTTGGGACATGCGCGCCGGTTGGATCCGGACACCTGCCCGGGCATCATGAGGGCCGCATGCGTGCGAGCCGCGACGGGCGGCGCACGCGTCGGCGGCCACGACGAGGAGGCCGGATGCCGGACAGACACAGCAGGCTGCTGCGCATGGCGGCGGCCCGGGCGGACTTCCTGGAGTACGGACGGCAGGGCGCGGCCGGCGTGCCGGACGTCCTCGCCGCGTCATGGGTGCGCAGTCAGCAGGCCGGAGTCGACATCGCCCGCCCGCTCACGGACTTCAGCGACGACATCGACACCGGCTCCCGCCTGGTGCGGTGCGCCGAGCCGGTCCTCGACCAGCTCGGCAACGACACGGCCGACCTGCCGCTCGTCATCGCCCTCACCGACAACCAGGCCCGCGTGGTCCAGCGCCGGGACTCCTCCTCGGCGGTGGGGCGACTGCTCGACCGGGTCGAGTTCGCCCCGGGGTTCAACTACGCCGAGGGGAAGATGGGCACGAACGGGGTCGGGACCGTCCTGGAGGCGGGGCAGGCCGTGTCCGTCGTCGGGCCGGAGCACTTCACGGAGCAACTGCAGACGTTCGCCTGCACCGGGGCGCCCATCATCGATCCGCTGACCGGACGGATCGAGGGCGTCCTCGACGTGTCCACGCTGGCCGACGCGTGGAGCCCGCTCGTGCACACCCTCGTCAAGTCGGCGGCCAAGGACATCGGGCGCAACCTCCTCCTCGACCGGAGCCAGGCCCAGCAGGCCCTCTTCGAGACGTATCTGAGGGCCGACGCCCGCTCGACCCGGCAGGCGGTGTTCGCCTTCGCGGACTCGGTGTTCATGGCCAACGCCGCGGCCCAGGCCGTGTTCGACCCGGTCGAGCAGCTGGCGGTGCGGGAGCACGCGACCTTCCTCATGGCGCGCCGCGACCGCGTGAGCGAGACGATGACACTCCAGTCCGGCCGGATCATCCAGATACGCGGGACCCGTATCGTCTCGGGCTCCGAGACGGCGGGCATCGTCGTCATCGCGGAGGTCGTCACCGACGAGGCGAGCCGTCCGAGGATCCCCGTCCTCGGCGCGGGATTCGCCGACCACGTACTCCCCCAGGTGGCCGTGGCGGGTGCGGGGACCAGGGGGCTCGTCGGCGACCTGCGCCGGCCGCATGTGCCGATCGCGTCCGGCTCGTCCCCCGCGTGGGTCCGCGCCTACTCGGAACTGCGCGACGCTCTCGCCGCGAAGGCCCCGACGATCGTCCTCGGCGAGACCGGCACGGGCAAGTTCACCCTCGTCGCCGAGCTCTTCCACGCCGACCACCCGGGCGGACGCAGTGTCTGCGTCGACACCTCCCAGCTGCAGTCCGGTGCGGAGGCCGACCTCGACGCCCTGCTGGGCAGCACCCGGGAGCACACCCTGTGCATCGTCCGCAACATCGACCAGGCGAGCACGGAGGGCGTCGAGAGCATCGGCGAGCTCTTCACGCTCATCGGCGCGACGACGGCTCCGGTCACCTTCGCCGCGACGGTGTCGGACTCGAACCTCGACTCCGACCTGCCGTTCCGTGCCCTCCTCGGGCACTTCGAGGTCGCGGTGACCATCCCGCCCCTTCGGTGTCGTACCGAGGACCTCACGTTCGTCGCCAACCGGGTCCTCGAGGACATCGCCCCGGGCAGGCGGGTCCGGCTCTCGCCGGGGGCCCTGCGCACCATCAGCCGGTACACGTGGCCCCGCAACGTGTCGCAGCTGCGCGAGGCTCTGACCCACGCGCTGCGGGCACGCCCCGTGGGAGAGATCCAGGACCAGGACCTGCCGAGTTACTGCCTGACCCGGTCCCACAAGAACCTCACCCGCATCGAGGCCGCCGAGCGCGACGCGATCGTCGCGGCGCTGCGGGACAAGGGCGGCAACCGGGTCGCCGCCGCGGCGTATCTCGGCATGTCGCGCAGCAGCCTTTACCGGAAGCTGCGGTCGTACGGCATCACGGCCTGAAGGGCGGCGGGACTGTCCCACATTGGGACGTCTCGCCTCCGGTCGCTCTCCCTATCGTCGGCGGCATGGGAAGCCCGCAGACCTTCGCAGAGCTCTGGGACCGGACCGTGTACGACCACGGGGACCGGACGTTCCTCCTCTTCCGCACTGAGGACAGTGAGATGTCCGCCTGGACGTATGCCGACTTCGACGCCGTCGTCGAGGGCGTTGCGGCCCGCCTGGTGGCATGTGGGGTGCGCGCGGGCAGTCCGGTCCATGTCATCCTGCGCAACTGCCCCGCCTTCGTGGCCGTGTGGCTGGCGACGAGTCGGCTCGGCGCGTGGATGGTGCCCGTGGACCCCGCCTCGTCGGTCCGGGACGTGGCCCGGCAAGTGGCGCGTACCCGCCCCGTCGTGACGGTGTGCGCCGCCGCGCGGCGGGCCGCGGTGAGCGAGGGCGCCGACGGCCGCGTCCCGCACGTCCTCGCCCTCACCGAGACGGCCTCCGACCTCGCGCCGGGTTCCCCGCTCCTGGCGGCGTCCGGGCCCGGCGCCGGGCCGTCCGCGCGCCCGCGACCCGAGGACCGCATCGCGGTCATGTTCACCTCCGGGACGACATCGGAGCCGAAGGGGGTCGAGCTCACCCAGCGGAACTACCTCCACGTCGCCACGGTCATGGCGGACCTCGCGGGACTCACCCCCGACGACCGCTGGTACGTCTGTCTGCCGCTCTTCCACGCCAACGCGCAGTACTACTGTTTCGCGTCGGCCGTCGCGGTCGGCGCCTCGGTGGGGCTGACCGCCCGGTTCACCGCGAGCAGGTGGCCGCACGAGGTCGCCGAGCTGGGCGCGACCCACGCGAGTCTCTTCGCCGCGCCCGTCCGCATGATCCTGGCCCGGCGGCGCACCGACGCGCCGGCCCTCGCACTGCGGCACGTGTGGTTCGCGCAGAACCTCGCCCCGGGGCAGTGGGCCGCGTTGGCCGAGCTCTGCGGCGTCGCGCCCCGGCAGATCTACGGGATGACCGAGACGCTGCCCGTCGTCACGGCCAACCCGCGCGAGGCCCCGGACCCCGGCCGGATCGGCGCGGTGGTCCCGGGACGCCATGTGGCCCTTCTCGACCCGCTCACCGGCCGCCCCGTCCCGGACGGGGAACCGGGGGTGCTCACTGTGGCCGGGCGCCGCGGGGAGGACATCTTCCAGGGCTACCTCGACAACCCGGCCGCGAACGCCCGGGCCTTCCCGGACCTGCCCGTCCCCGTGCCCGAGGACGGGCAGGTGTGGTTCAGCACCGGGGATCTCGTCCGCCGTGACGCGGGCGGCCGACTCGCCTTCGTGGGCCGGATCGACGACGTCGTCAAGGTCGCCGGTGAGAACGTCTCCCTGACGGAGGTCGAGGCCGCTCTCGCCGAGGCTCCCGGGGTGCTGGAGGCCGCGGTCGTGGCCGTCCCGGACACCGTCCGCGACCACGTCCCCGCTGCCTACGTCGTCCCGAGCAACCCGGAGCACCCGCCGACCCGGGATCGGCTCGACGCCTGGGCGACCGCCCATCTCACCCCTGCCTCCCGGCCCCGGACCTGGACCGTCGTCGACGCGCTGCCGCGCACCTCGGTCGGGAAGATACGCCGCTTCCGCCTCGCCCCCGCGCCCCCGTTCGAGTCCCAGGAGACGTCATGACCGCGCCCTCACCCCTCGCCGCCCGCATCGGCATCGTCGGCGTGGCCCACACGCCGTTCGGGAAGCTGACGACGGAGACGGTGACGAGCCTCGTCGAGAGGGTGACGGTTCAGGCCCTGGCCGACGCGGGAGTGGAGCCCGAGGAGGTCGACGAGGTGTTCGTCGCGCAGTTCAACAGCGGGCTCACGCCGTTCGCGTTCCCGTCGTCCCTCCCGCTCGGGGCTGCCGACGGGCTCTGGGGGCTCCCGATGACCCGCGTCGAGAACGCGTGCGCCTCCGGCTCGGCCGCCGTGCACCAGGGCATCCGGTCCCTCCTCTCCGGGCTCGCCGGGACCGTGCTCGTGGTGGGCGTCGAGAAGATGACCCATGCGAGCGGCGCGGACGTGTCCCGGGCCCTGCTCGGAGCCGACCCGCGGCTCGCCGGAACCCACTCGCCCACAGGCTTCGCCGGTCTCTTCGCGGACGTCGCCGAAGCCTACGTCGAGCGGTACGCCGCAGCCGACTGGCTCGGTGACGTCCTCGGCGCGATCGCCGCGAAGAACCACCACAACGGGTGCTCGAATCCGTGGGCGCAGCTACGCAAGGACCTCGGCGTCGAGTTCTGCTCGACCGTCTCCGACGCGAACCCCGTGGTGGCCGGGCCGCTTCGCCGTACGGACTGTTCACTCGTCAGCGACGGAGCCGCGGCCCTGGTCCTGCGCCGGGATCCGGCCGACCCGCTCGCGGTCGTCGCCGGGCTGGGGCACGCCAACGACCACCTCGACACCTCCCGGCGTGACCTCCTCGAGTTCGCCGGGGGCCGGCTCGCCGTCGGGCGAGCCCTCGGGATGGCCGGGATCGGTCTGGGCGACCTCGATCTCGCCGAAGTTCACGACTGCTTCACGATCGCCGAGCTCCTCGTCTACGAGATGCTCGGGCTCACCGCGCGAGGAGAGGGCCGTCGCGCCGTGGAGGAGGGCTGGGTGCACCGGGACGGCCGACTGCCCGTCAACGTCTCCGGGGGGCTCAAGGCCAAGGGACACCCCGTCGGGGCGACCGGGGTCTCGCAGCACGCACTCGTGGCCCTGCAGCTTTCCGGGAGGGCCGGCGACATGCAGCTCGACGGCCCCCGGACCGGCCTCGTGCACAACATGGGCGGCCTCGCGGTCGCCAACTACACGACGGTGCTGCGTGCCTGAGCGCTCCGCCGGATGTGCGGGACCGGGCCGTCGGGCGCCTGCGGGTCCGTCGTGGCTGGTCGCTCCCCCTCAGGGCGCGACCGACCCGCACGGGCACATGGTCTGCGTGCCGGTGGCACACGGATGCCGCCGACAGCCGGCCGTGCGGGTTCGGACGCCACGGCGGCCGCCGCCTACGGCAGTTGCCAGTCCACCGGCTGGGCACCCTGCTGGAGCAGCAGGTCGTTGGCCCGGCTGAACGGCCGCGAGCCGAAGAAACCGCGGTCCGCCGACATCGGCGAGGGGTGAGCGGACTCGATCGCCGGAAGGTCCCCGAGCAACGGCCGCAGATTGCGCGCGTCGCGCCCCCACAGGATCGACACCAACGGCTTGCCGCGCGCCGCCAGCGCCCGGATCGCCTGCTCGGTGACCTCTTCCCAGCCCTTGCCGCGATGCGCGGCGGGCTTGCGGGGGGCCGTGGTGAGAGCCCTGTTGAGCAGCAGCACGCCCTGCTGCGTCCACGGCGTCAGATCGCCGTTGGACGGCCTGGGCAGCCCCAGGTCGGAGGTCAACTCCCGGAAGATGTTCTCCAGACTTCCCGGCAGCGACCGCACCTCCGGCGAGACCGCGAAACTCAAACCGATCGCCATCCCCGGCGTGGGATAGGGATCCTGACCCACGATCAGGACGCGGACGTCGTCGAAGGGCTGCTGGAAGGCCCGCAGGACGTTCGCCCCCGACGGAAGATAGGTCCGGCCCGCCGCTATCTCGGCCCGGAGGAAGTCCCCCATGGCGGCGATACGCTCGGCCGCGGGCTCGAGAGCCTTCGCCCAGCCTGCTTCAACAAGTTCATGCAAAGGTCGTGGTGCCACGGCGCGTCACTCTACTGGCACACACAGGTGCCCCGCATACGCGGGGAAGCAGATGACGCAGCCGGTCACCGGACAGAAGGGGTGCCACCTCCATGACCGCCCCCGCGGATGCTGAGCACGCCCACGGCATCCTCGCCGTGGACTCGGGCGGCTCGGGTCTGCGGGTCGCCGTGGGCGCGGCCGGGCCGGGCACCCTGGCCGAGCGGTCCTCCTCCGTGCCGGTGCGCACGGGTGAGCGGGGTATCGATCCCGGGCATCTGATGGAGCAACTGGTGCCGATGGTACGGGCGTTGACCGCGCGGACCGGGATCGCGCGACTGACCACCGCGGTCGTGGGAGCGGCCGGACTGGCAAGCCTGGGCGAAGCGCTGCGGGCCGAGCTTCCTCAGGCGTTCGCGCGCGAGTTCGGCGTGCGGACGACCGCGCTGGCCGCCGACGCCGTGACCGCGTACACCGGAGCGCTCGGCACACGGGCGGGTGCCGTGGTGTCCGCCGGCACCGGCCTGATCGCGATCGGCACGGACCTGACGGGCTGGCAGCGGGCGGACGGCTGGGGCCATCTGCTGGGCGACTGCGGCAGTGGCGCCTGGATCGGGCGGGCGGGGCTGGAGGCCGCGCTGCGCGCCCACGACGGGCGGCCGGGCGGCTCGGCCCGGCTGCTGGCCCGCGCCGAGGAGCGGTTCGGGCCGATGCCGGGGCTGCCGGGCCGGCTCTACCCACGGTCGGACCGGGCGGCCGTCCTCGCCTCCTTCGCGCCGGACGTGGCCGACGTGGGCGCGTGCGCGGAGCACGACCCGGTGGCCTCGGACATCCTGCGGGCGGCGGCCCGGCACATGGCCGACTCGGCCGCCGCCGTCTGCCCGCCGCACGGGCAGCCCCCGTTCGCCCTCACCGGGGGCCTGGTGCGACTGGGCGCCCCTCTCCTCGTACCCCTGGCGGAGGAAGTGGCGCGGCGGCTGCCGCACGCGCGGCAGGTGGACGCCGAAGGGGATCCGCTGCACGGCGCCGTGCGGATCGCCGTCGATCTGGCCGAAGGCCGACTCGCCCTGCCGGTCGACGGGGTGCTCCTGTCGGTGGCGCACCGCACGTAGGCGCGGGCGCGGGGCGTACGTAGGGGACGTACGGAGTGAATCGTACGGAACGAGTCGTACAGCGTTACCCAAAAGAGGGATTACTCTCTTCGAGGGCAAGTCGCCCGGAAAACACGCTGATCACTTCTGATCCGTACGTAACTCATCAGACAAAACCGGACGGATACCGCTCACCTGCACCCTCCCCGAACAGGGGAGCCCAGGAAACAAGTAACATGCGGCGCCATGAGCTCCCCCACTGGGCCCGCGTCCGGCCTCCCCGTACGAATGCCGCGCCCCCGCCAGCCCGGGCGGCACCGCCGACCCGAGCCGTTGGCGGCTCCCGAAGGCGCGCCCGCGCTCGTCCTCGCGGTGCCGGGTACGCCGAGCGCCGCCACCCGCGGCATCGCCGAGGAGATCGTGAGCATCGCCCGCTCCGAGCTCCCCGGCCTCGACGCGCGCATCGGGTACCTGGACGGGGACGACGCCGAGTTCCCCGCCCTGCAGTCCGTCCTCGCGCACGCCGCCGAGGAGCGCACCGCCCGCTTCGAGCAGGCCCGTGCCGCCGGTCTCGACGTCAAGGAGCCCGACGGCCCGGTCGGCGTCGTAGTGCCGCTGCTGGCCGGCCCCGACAGCGCGCTGCTGCGCCAGCTCCGTCAGGCCGTGATGGAGAGCCGGGTCGCCGCCGAGCTGACCGACGTCCTCGGCCCGCACCCGCTGCTCGCCGAGGGGCTGCACGTGCGGCTGTCCGAGGCCGGTCTGGCCCGCGCGGACCGCGCGCGTCTGTTCACCGTGGCGACCGCCGCGGACGGCATCATCCTCGCCTCCGTCGGCGGCGAGGAGGCCGTGCAGGCCGCCGGGATCACCGGCATGCTGCTCGCCGCGCGCCTCGCCGTGCCGGTGATGGCCGCCGCG
Organism: Streptomyces sp. T028; assembly: GCF_048159505.1. Taxonomy (NCBI): domain Bacteria; kingdom Bacillati; phylum Actinomycetota; class Actinomycetes; order Kitasatosporales; family Streptomycetaceae; genus Streptomyces; species Streptomyces sp. T028. The sequence goes on along the minus strand of NZ_JBLRVZ010000057.1, from coordinate 89,734 downwards.
CTCGACCAGGAGGGCTCCATCGCCTCCGTGGCCGAGCAGCTGCGTTCCTCGGGCTCCCAGCAGCTGGCGCTCGCGCCGTACCTGATCGGCCCGGAGATCGACGCCGCGCTGATCGAGGAGGCCGCCAAGGAAGCGGACTGCGCCGCCGCCGAGGCGCTCGGCGCCTACCCGGCGATCGGCAAGCTCGCGCTCGCCAAGTACACGACCGCCCTGGGCATCGCCCCACCGCAGCCCCAGGGTGCACCGGTCCGCTGACCAGCCGACCGTCAAGGACGCCGCACACCGCGAAAGGGCCCGCTCCGGCTGAGGAACGGGCCCTTCGCCGTACCCGGGGTGCGGGCGGTCGGCGCCGATGATGGCCGCGGGTCAGAGCCTGTGTCATATCCCCGGCCGGATCAGCGCGCGGCGTCTGGGGCGTGCGATCGCAAGGCGCCGGAGCGCCCTCGATGGGGGTGCCCCCGCGCGAGCGAAGCCGGGGGCGCATGCCAGGCGTCGCGCGCCCGGCCGGGGATATGACACAGGCTCTCAGCCGAGGACCACGCAGGAGGCGGCCGGGAGCGGGAGGGAGCCGGTGGGGCTGGGGAAGCCTTCGGGGCCGAGGGTGAACCAGGTGACGTCGCCGGAGCGCTCGTTGGCGACGTACAGGAACTTGCCGCAGGCGGAGACGGCCAGGTCTCTCGGCCAGTGGCCGGCGCAGGGGACCGTGCCGGTCGGCCGGAGCCCGTCACCCTCCCCCTCGACGGCGAACACGGACAGCACGTCCTCGCCGCGGGTGGCGGTCCACACGAACCGTCCGTCGGGCGCGACGGCGATGCCCGAGGGATAGGCGTCCCCGTCCGGGGAGCCGGGCAGCACCGCCACCTCCGCCAGGGGCTTCAGGGAGCCGTCGAGGGCGTCCCAGCGGCACACCGTGACGGTCGGGGTGAGTTCGTTGACGACGTAGGCGTACGAGCCGTCCGGGTGGAAGGCGAGGTGGCGCGGTCCGGAGCCGGGGCGCAGGGCGTGCTCGCGGTGCAGGACGGGCGTGCCGTCGCGCAGGGCGCACACCCGCACCGAGTCCGTCCCGAGGTCCACGCTGACCGCCCAGCGCCCACTGGGGTCGGCCTGGACCTGATGGGCGTGCGGGCCCTGCTGACGGCGGGTGTGCGGGCCGGAGCCGGTGTGATGGAGGACCCCGGAGGCGGTGCGGGCGAGGCTGCCGTCCGCGCGGACCGGGACGGCGGTGACGCTGCCGGAGCCGTAGTTGGCGGTCAGGACGTGCCCGTCGAACACGGCGAGGTGGGTGGGGCCGCTGCCGCCGACCGGCACGGGCGCCCCGGCCGCCTCCGGTACGTCACCCGTGACGCGGTACGCGGCCACCGCGCCCTCGGTCGTCTCGCTGACCGCGTACAGCGTGCCGCCGTCGGCCGACAGGGCCAGGTAGGAGGGGTCGGGGAGCCCGTCGAGGCTGCTCAGGGCGGTGAGCGCGCCGCTGTCCGGGTCCACGGCGGCGGTCACGATACCGGGCCCTCCGGCCGCCGTGAACGAGCCGATGAACGCCCGCCGGGTCCGTCCGCCGAGGTCTGCCACCACCGCTGTCCCCTCTCGGTCGCTGCTGTTCGGGGTGACGGTAGCAGTTGATCAGCGCAGGTCTAGACCAGACCCGCGCCGAAACGTCCCGGCAGCGTCACGCCGGACGCCGTGAGCTGGACGTCACGCGGACGTCACGCGGACGTCACGCGCCGACCAACAGCGATCCCGACGGCGTCCGCAGCGGCTGCGCGAGTTCCGCCAGGGCGTGCTCCAGGCCGTGGAGGTGCGCCAGCGCGGGCTCGGTGACGGGCGGCCGTTCGACAGGGGCGGCGGTGGCGGACTCGCCGTCGGTGAGAGCCTCCACGGCCGCCTGGACACGCCGGCAGGCCGCGGCGAGGCGGGCGTCGTGCGAGGCCTCGGGGTCGGCGGCGACGGCGGCCAGACCGCGGCTCTCACGGGCGCAGGCGTCCAGCAGGGCCAGCACCCGGCGGGCGCGCCGCTTGCGGCCGAGCATCGGGTTCAGGGGGTGCACCAGCGGCGCGACGGCCGCCCGCACCCGGCCGAGAAGCTGCTCCAGTTCGGCGACGCGTCCGGCGGGGTCGGCCCCCGGGTCGCCCGCGAGGCGTGCGGCGGCCTCGGCGGTGCAGGCGTGCACACAGCGCAGGGCGCGCTGGATCCAGGCGTCGGTGATCGTGTGGGTGGTGACCGGCAGGACGAACAGCACGGCCAGCGCGGCGCCGAGCGCGCCCACCCCGGTCTCGGCCAGCCGCAGCGCCAGCAGCCCGGGGGTGAGGACGCCGAGAAGGCCGTAGAGGAGTTCGGCGAGCAGGGTCACCCAGAGCATCATCCACGTATAGGACGCGGCGGCCGTGTAGAAGATGCCGAAGACCGAGACGGCGACCAGGGCGGCGGTGAGGGCCGGGGCGCCGTTCACGGGGACCGCGACCAGAAGTCCGAGTCCGATGCCGATCACCGTGCCGAGGACCCGGCGGAAGCCGCGGACGAGGGTCTCGCCGCGCGAGGCGGTGTTGACGAAGATCCACCAGGTGGCGCCGACGGCCCAGTACCAGCGCTGTCCGGAGACGAGCTGGCCCAGGACGAGGGCGAAGCCGGCGCCGGCGGTGGCCTGGACGGCCTGGCGGGTGGTGACGCGGGCCATGCCCCGGCCGCCCGGCGGGGCGGGCACCGGTGCCGGGGGCGTACGGCGCTCGTAGCACCACACCCCGAAGCGCACCGCCGCCGCGCTGAGCAGGGACAGGGCGACGCAGGCGGACAGCTCGGGGAGCTGTCCGGTCGTCGCGTGCAGGAACTGGGCGACGAAGAACATCATGAACGCGAAGACGCCGAGGCTGTGCCCGCGCGGCCCCCAGCGGCGGGCGTACACGCCCACGCCGATGACGGCGAGGAACGTGAGGTCGCGGGCCACGGGATGGTCGTGCAGGACGGCCGCCGCGGCCAGGACGGGCAGGCCCACGGCGGGCAGCAGCGCGGTGGTGACCGCCTGGCCGCGTACATCGGCGTCGGCGACGGTGAACAGCGCGAGCAGGGCCGCGAGCCCGCCCGTGACGACACCGGGGAGCGCGTGCCCGGCGAGGCCGCACACCACGACGGCCAGGCCGATCCCCAGGACGGCCCGCGCGGCGAACCGCAGCCGCGTACGCCCCGGGTCCGCAGCCGTGAACACCGTCTTGAGCACTGTTTCCCACCCTTGCCGGACGCTCGCACGAAAAAGGCGCCGCGGGGTCCGCAGCGCCATTGACGCCTCCATGGGAACATCTGGGCGGCAGGTGGTTCAACCGGCGTCGGGATCACCGAGCCAATGGTTCAGTAGAAGCTCCTCTCGGTCCGCCGGCAAGGTGCCAACGGACCACCGCGGTGCCGGTTCACCGGTCGGCCGCCGTGCGCAGGGCGCGCAGCACATCGGCGTCGGTGAGTTGGTCGAAGTCGTCGTACCAGAGGCCCACGGCCATGAAGGCGGCCGGCTGGTACAGGCAGATCACGTCGTCCGCCTCGGGCCGCAGCAGGCCGACCGCCTCCGGGGAGCCGACCGGCACCGCCAGGACGGTGCGGTGGGGCGCCGCGCGCCGCAGGGAGCGCAGTGCGGCGCGGGCGGTGGCGCCGGTCGCGAGGCCGTCGTCGACCACGATCGCGGTACGTCCGCGCAGGTCGGGGGCGGGACGGCCCTCGCGGTAGAGCAGCTCACGGCGCTGGAGTTCGGCGCGCTCCCGCTCCACCACCGGGGCGAGGTCGCGCTCGGTGACGCCCAGTCTGCGCAGGGCGTCCTCGTCGAAGAGCGGGTCGGCGCCGCCGACGAGGGCGCCGACGCCGAGTTCCCGCTGGAACGGCGCGCCGATCTTCCGTACGACGAGTACGTCGAGCGGCGCGTCGAGGGCCCGGGCGACCTCCTCGGCCACGGCGACTCCGCCCCGGGGCAGGGCGAGGACGACGGGGTCGGGCAGCTCGCCCTTCTCCTGCCGGGTCCGCAGCACGCCGGCGAGTTCGCGTCCGGCCTGGCCGCGGTCACGGAACTGCATGGCGACCGCCACTTCCTTCCTTTCCGGTCAGCCCCCCTCCCCCTCCAGCGGTACCGACCGCAGCCGGTCGTCGCACCACTGCTTCGCCGTCCCGGCGACCTGCTCCAGCGTGCCGGGCTCCTCGAAGAGATGAGTGGCGCCCGGTACGACGTGGAGGGCGCACGGCCCCCGCAGCAGCCGGGCCGCCTCCTGGTTCAGCCGCAGGACCTCCGGGTCCCGGCCGCCCACGACGAGCAGGACCGACGCGCGTACGCCGTCCAGGGCGGCCTCGGCCAGGTCGGGCCGCCCGCCGCGGGAGATCACGGTCAGCACCCGGTCGGGCCGCTCGGCGGCGGCCACCAGAGCCGCCGCGGCGCCGGTGCTGGCGCCGAACAGGATGACGGGGAGCGCCTCGGTGTCGTGCTGTGCGGCCAGCCAGTCGACGACGGCGACCACACGCCGCCCCAGCAGCGGGATGTCGAAACGGTGCACGCCGGTCCACGCGTCCTCGCGGTCCTCGTCCTCGGTGAGCAGGTCCATCAGCAGGGTGCCGAGGCCTGCGGTGCGCAGTTCGGCGGCGACCATGCGGTTGCGCGGGCTGTGGCGGGAACTGCCGCTGCCGTGGGCGAACAGCACGACGGCCCGGGCATGGGTCGGTACGAGGAGGTCACCGGTGAGCGCCGCGCCGTCGACGGGGACGCGGACCAGCTGGGAGATCATCACCGTCATCTTCTTCTTCGGGTTGTTCTCGGGTTCCGTGTATCCAGAATGGCGCCGGCCAACCGGGGTTACGGTGGGGGCGTGGGCGGCGGCACGGTGACGCTGTTCCTGTGTGGCGATGTGATGCTCGGGCGCGGCGTCGACCAGATCCTGGCGCGTCCGGGCAGTCCCCGGCTGCGGGAGGACTGGGTCACGGACGCCCGCGAGTACGTCCGGCTGGCGGAGTCGGTGAACGGGCCGGTGCCGGCGCCCGTGGCCGCTTCCTGGCCGTGGGGTGAGGCGCTGCGGGTGCTGGAGGAGACCGGCCCGGACGTGCGGGTGGTGAACCTGGAGACGTCCGTCACGCGCTGTGACGCGTTCGCGCCCGGCAAGGCGATCCACTACCGGATGCATCCGGCCAACCTGCCCGCTCTGACGGTGGCCCGGCCCGACGTCTGTGTGCTGGCCAACAATCATGTGCTGGACTTCGGCCGCCCGGGTCTGCTGGAGACGCTCGACTCCCTGGCCGGTGCGGGTCTTCGGACGGCGGGGGCGGGACGCGGTCCCGACGAGGCCTACGCGCCCGCCGCGGTGGCGGTCCCGGGCGGTGGCCGGGTGCTCGTGTTCGCGCTGGGGGCGCGGTCCAGCGGGATCCCGCCCGACTGGGCGGCGAGCGCGACCGCGGGCGGGGTCGCCGGGGTCGCCTACCTGCCCGAACTGTCGGCGGCGACGGCCGCCGCGGTGGTCCGGCATGTGCGCCGGGCCAAGCGTGCGGGCGATCTCGCGGTGGTGTCGGTGCACTGGGGCTCCAACTGGGGGTACCGCGCGCCCCGCGACCAGATCCGGTTCGCACGTGCCCTGGTCGACGGCGGTGTCGACCTCGTCCACGGGCACTCCTCCCACCATCCGCGCCCCGTCGAGGTCTACCGCGATCACCTGGTCCTGCACGGCTGCGGCGACTTCATCGACGACTACGAGGGCATCTCCGGGTACGCGGAGTACCGCGACGACCTTCGGATCGCCTGGCTCGTACGGCTCGCGGCGGACACGGGCAGGCTGGTGGGGCTGAGCATGGTGCCCCTGTGGGCCCGCCGTATGCGCCTGGAGCCCGCGTCCGACGCGGACCGCGCCTGGCTGCGCACGACGCTGGACCGGATCAGCCCCGGCGTCCGGGTCACCGAGGCCCCCGACGGCACGCTCACGGTGGCGCGCCCGGCCTTCGCGCATCGGCCGACGGCGGGCTCGTGAGCCGTTCGGCCGGGCCATTGGTACTGTCGGCGACGATCAGTCCCGCGCGCGGAGGCACGAGGAGGCCGGGCACCATGGCCGTCGACGAGCTCGACACCCGCATCCTGCGGCTGCTCCTCGAACAGCCGCGCACCAGCGTGCGGGAGTACGCCCGGATCCTCGGCGTCGCACGCGGCACCCTCCAGGCGCGTCTGGACCGGCTGGAGCGGGACGGTGTGATCACCGGTACCGGGCCGTCGCTCTCCCCCGCCGCGCTCGGGCATCCGGTGCTCGCGTTCGTGCACATCGAGGTCACCCAGGGCCATCTCGACGACGTGGGCGATGCGCTGGCCGCCGTACCGGAGATCGTCGAGGCCTTCTCGATCACCGGCGGCGGCGACCTGCTCACCCGGGTCGTGGCACGGGACAACGCGCATCTCGAGGACGTGATCCAGAAGCTGATCAGCCTCCCCGGGGTGGTCCGCACCCGTACCGAGGTCGCCCTGCGCGAACGTGTGCCGCACCGACTGCTGCCGCTGGTGGAGTCGGTCGGCCGCGCGGCCCGGAACTGACGCCCGCAACTTTCCGTCCCGTCCAACCCGTTGACGCTCTCCCGTCCCCCTTCTAACGTCTGGTCGATCATCCGCACACCGTTCGCAATATCGAACACCCGGGGAACAACACCCCTGGGAACACATCCCCTGTGGATCAGAGGAGCAGTACATGGCACCTCCCCTCAGCAGAAGGACCCTCCTCCAGAGCGCGGTCCTCGCCGCCGCCGTCCCGGGCGTCGGTGCGGCGGTGGCCCCCGCGGCCTCGGCGGCCACGCTGCCGCCGCCGGCCTCCTGGGCGCTGCAGCCCTTCGCGCTCAAGGACGTGGCCCTCGGCACCGGGATCTTCGCCACCAAGCGGAAGCTGATGCTCGATCACGCCCGCGGCTACGACGTCAACCGCCTGCTCCAGGTCTTCCGGGCCAACGCCGGGCTCTCCACGCTGGGCGCGGTCGCGCCGGGCGGCTGGGAGGGGCTCGACGGCGAGGCCAACGGCAATCTGCGCGGGCACTACACCGGGCACTTCCTGACCATGCTGTCGCAGGCGTACGCGAGCACCGGCGAGCAGGTGTTCGCGGACCGGATCGCGACCATGGTCGGTGCGCTGACCGACGTCCGCGCCGCCCTGCGCACGGACCCGAAGATGCTCGCCGTCACCGGCAGATGGGGCGGCGCCGTCGAACTCGTACGCGGCTCCAGCCAGTACGTCGACCTGCCCGCCACAGTGCTGAACGGCGCCTCCGCGATCACGCTGTCGGTGTGGGTCAAGCCCACCCACGACGCCAACTGGCAGCGGGTCTTCGACTTCGGCAACAACACCACCCGGTACATGTACCTGGCCACCCGCAACGCGAGCGGCGTGCCCCGGTTCGCCCTCACCACGAGCGGCGCCGGCGGCGAGCAGGGCCTCAACGGCACGGCCGCGCTGCCGCTGAACCAGTGGAGCCATCTGGCGGTGACCCTCACGGGCACCACCGGCACCCTGTACGTCAACGGCACGGCCGTCGCCACGAACACCGCGATGACCGTCACCCCGGCGACCCTGGGCACACTCACCAACAACTGGCTGGGCCGCTCGAACTACTCCGGCGACCCCCTCTACGCCGGCTGCTACGACGAGTTCAACGTGTGGTCGCGGGCGCTCACCCAGGCCGAGATCACCTCGCTGCAGACCAACGAGGCCAAGCTCTCCTCGCCCGGACTCGGCAACCTCGCGTCCTACTACTTCTTCGCCACCGGCGGCGGCACCTTCGCCGACTCCTCCGGGCGGGGCCTGACCGCCACCCTGAAGCGCACCTGGGGCGGGCCCAGCCACCAGGGCTTCCTCGCGGCGTACCCGGAGACCCAGTTCATCCTGCTGGAGTCGATGACCAGCAGCGACTACACCAAGGTCTGGGCGCCGTACTACACCGCGCACAAGATCCTTCGCGGTCTGCTGGACGCCTACATCGCCACCGACGACGCCCGTGCCCTCGATCTCGCGTCCGGCATGGGCGACTGGATGCACTCCCGGCTGTCGGTGCTGACGGAGGCGACGCTGCAGCGGATGTGGGGGCTGTTCTCCAGTGGAGAATTCGGGGGCATCGTCGAGGCGATCGTCGATCTGTACGCGTTCACCGGGAAGGCCGAACACCTCGCGCTGGCCAAGCTGTTCGACCTCGACTCGCTGATCGACGCGTGCGCCGCGAACACCGACACGCTCGACGGACTGCACGCCAACCAGCACATCCCGATCTTCACCGGACTGCTCAGGCTGTACGACGCGACGGGCGAGGCTCGCTACCTGACCGCCGCGAAGAACTTCTGGGGCATGGTCGTACCGCACCGCATGTACGGCATCGGCGGCACCAGCACCGGCGAGTTCTGGAAGGCTCGGGACAGCGTCGCGGGCACGATCAGCGCCACGAACGCGGAGACGTGCTGCGCGTACAACCTGCTGAAACTGAGCCGGACCCTGTTCTTCCACGAGCAGACCCCGGCCTACATGGACTACTACGAGCGGGCGCTGTACAACCAGGTCCTCGGCTCCAAGCAGGACACCGCCGACGCGGAGAAGCCGCTCGTCACGTACTTCATCGGGCTCACCCCCGGCCATGTCCGCGACTACACCCCCAAGCAGGGCACGACCTGCTGCGAGGGCACCGGCATGGAGAGCGCCACCAAGTACCAGGACTCGGTGTACTTCAAGGCCGCCGACGGCAGCGCGCTGTACGTCAACCTCTACAGCCCGTCCACGCTGGCCTGGGCGGAGAAGGGTGTCACGGTCACCCAGACCACCGACTACCCGGCGGAGCAGGGCACGACGCTCACCTTCGGCGGGAGCAGCGCCGCCTTCGGGCTCAAACTGCGGGTGCCGTCCTGGGCGACCGCCGGCTTCCAGGTGACGGTCAACGGCAGCGCGGTGAGCGGCACTCCGGTCGCCGGCAGCTACTTCACCGTCTCCCGCACATGGACCTCCGGTGACGTCGTCCGTGTCACCGTCCCGTTCCGGCTGCGCGTCGAGAAGGCCCTGGACGACGCCTCGTTGCAGACGCTCTTCTACGGCCCGGTCAACCTGGTCGCCCGCAACTCCTCGACCAGCTACCTGCAGTTCGGGTTGTACGCGAACGCGGCCCTCTCCGGCGACCTGCTGCCCACGCTGACCCCCGTGAGCGGCACGTCCCTCCATTACACGCTGAACGGCACCGAGTTGGCCCCCTTCCACGAGGGGACCGGGGATCCGACGCACGCCTACTTCCGGCGCTCGGAGCCGAAGGTGGTCTTCGGCACCGTCGACTCCGGGGTCGCCAACCCCGCGAAGTCCGACGGCACCACCCTGCTCGACGAGGTGTGGGCGGCGGCGCCGTTCGCCTCCAAGACGGCGCTGGTCGCCCGGGTGCGGACGGTCGTGGACGCGTGGGTGACCGCCGGGCTGCTCGCGTCGACGGACGGGGAGCAGGTGGTGAGCACCGCGAACGCGGCGAGTTACGAGGCCTGAGCGGGCGGGCCGCTACGCCCGCTGCGACCCGACGACCCCTACGACCGGCGGCGGGGCTTCCCGCCGCCGGTTCCGCGCCGGGCGCCGCCGCCCTTCTGCCCGGTGCGTCCGGCGCTCTTGCGGGACGCGTCACCCGACTGCGCCTTCCGGGGCTCCCGCTGCTTCGCCGGGGCCTGCTGGGCCCGCCCCCGGGTGCTGTTGACCGTGCGGCCCCGCACGATGCCGATGAAGTCCTCGACCAGGTCGGTGGTCGCCTCCTCGGGCCAGGACAGCGCCACCCCGGACTGCGGGGCGTCCAGGACCGTGCGGTAGGTGAGGTCGCGGCGGTGGTGGAGGCGGGCCAGGGACTGGGGCACGACCAGGACGCCGATGCCCGCCGCGACCAGCTCGATCGCGTCCGCCGTGGTCGCGGGGCGCTCGAAGGCCGGCTCGCCGGGCAGCTCCTCCCAGCCGAGAACGTCGTCGAGCGGGTGGATGACCACCTCGTCGGCCAGATCGTCCAGGGTGATCTCCTCGGCGGCGGTGATCACATGGTCCTTGGGGACCACGACGACCGTCGTCTCGGTGTAGAGGGGGATCGCGCTGAACACCGTACGGTCGACGGGCAGGCGGACGAAGGCCGCGTCGGCGGTGCCGTCACGCAAGACGTCAAAGGCCTCGGCCGGGGACACCTGGAGGAGGGTGAGGGGGGTGTCGGGCAGGCGCTCCTCCCAGATCCGCACCCACTTGGCGGGCGTCACTCCGGGGACGTACGCGAGCCGGAACGAAGGGGAATCCGCCTGGTCGGTCATTCCGCCAGGTTACCGGCTGTGGTCGGAGGTCTCCCCGGCGGCCGATACCCTGGACCGTATGAAGTCGCAGCAGACCGCCCAGACGATGAAGCCCGCCACCGCGGCGAAGAAGCTGGGTGTGTACCTCCCCGCCACGCCCGCCGAGTTCCAGGAGGGCGTCGTCTCGCGCACCGAGCTGAACGAGCTCCAGGCGAACCCGCCGGAATGGCTGCGGACGCTGCGCGAGAACGGCCCGCATCCCCGTCCGGTGGTCGCGGCGAAGCTGGGCGTGTCCATCGCGGGGCTGGCCCGGGGCGGCGTGTCGGAGGCGCTCACCACCGAGCAGATCGACGCGCTCAAGGACGCGGGGCCGGAGTGGCTGGAGAAGGAGCGCGCCACCCAGGCCGAGGTCCGCAAGGAGGCGGCCCGCCTCAGGAAGCGCGACGCTGAGCGCGCCGCCACCGAGGACTGACCGGCGAGGTTTCCGCTGCTCAGCGAGGTGCGCCGCGCGCGATGAGCCCCGGGAGTCGCCTGGGGCGGTCGGTTTGACTACCATCTGGGCAGGTTCACCGAAGTGGGTGTTTCGAGGTTGCTGGGGGTTGGGATGGTTGCTGGTCGTGTGGTGCGCTTCGACAGTCAGCGGGGCTACGGGTTCATCGCGCCCGACGACGGTGGGGAGGATGTCTTCCTGCACGTCAACGACATGCTGATGCCGGAGTCGCAGGTGCGGCGGGGCATCGTCGTGGAGTTCGAGATCGAGGACGGTGAGCGCGGCCCCAAGGCATCCGGGGTGCGGCTCGCGCGGGGCGCGGACGGCAAGCCGCTCGCTGCCGACGACGACGTGCTGTGCGATGTGCTCAGCACCGAGGAGTTCGTCCGGGACGTCACCGAGGCCCTGCTGAGCTCGGCGCCCTCGCTCACCGGGGAGCAGATCCTCCAGGTGAGGGCCGGACTGGCGCAGTTCGCGAAGAACCACGGCTGGGTCGAGGGCTGATCCACCGCCCGCAAGGGCTGATCCACCGGTCGCGGGGGGGGGGGGGGGGGGCNGTTCGCGAAGAACCACGGCTGGGTCGAGGGCTGATCCACCGCCCGCAAGGGCTGATCCACCGGTCGCGGCGGTGCGCGCGGAGACCTCGGCGTCTCCCTGCGCACCGCCGCGACTGCAGTTGTCGCCTCTTTTTCCCCGCACTGATCGTTCCCGGCCACGGGAGTTCGTTCGCGCGGCCCCCTCAGACCCCGGCCTGGCGGGAGACCGGACGCAAAATACCAGGTCAGCATCTGCTCCGCCGTCAGATCGGCTTCTGTCGGGCCCCGTTGTCAGTGGCTTGTTCTACAGTTCCCGTCACTTGATCAACGCGGGTGCGGGAGGCACGTATGGGGTGGGTGTCGGCCGGCGACTACGAGGTCGCCCTCGACGACGGCAAGGTGGTGTGCCGCAATGCGGCGGGGCGGTTGCTGAAGTCGGTGCCGCCGAAGATCTCCGACGATCCGGCGGTGGTGGGGCTGCGCCAGCTCGTCGAGTGGCTGGAGCGGCACGAGCGGCAGTGTCTGACCGATGTGGAGCGGTGGATGGTGCGCTCGCTGCCGGTGCCGTTCGAGGTCGTCGCCCGTGTGTGGCCCGACCCCGCCTGGCAGGCCGCGCTGCGTGACCTGGTGGTCACCGGTCCCGGCGGAGAGGTGGCCGGTTTCCTGCGGGACGCCGACCCCGAGCGCGGCCTCGGCCTGGTCGACCTCGACGGCGACACCGTGCGCATCACCCCCGACCTGGTCCGTCTGCCGCACCCGGTCCTCCTCGACGACCTGGAGGAACTGCGGGAGTTCGCCGTCGAACTCGGTGTGGAGCAGCGCGCCCAGCAGCTCTTCCGCGAGGTGTGGGATCGGCCCGCGACGCTCGACGCCGAGGGCACCTCGGTCGAGGAGTACGCGGGCGGGTCGTTCAAGGAGCAGCGGTTCCTGCACGGCCGGGTGACCCAGCTCGGCTACCGCGTGCGCGGCGGCAACGCCGTCCACTCCGTCCTGGAGGACGGGCGCACGGTCGAGGCGCGGGTGTGGGTGGGCGACTACGAGAGCTACGAGGAGTCCGAGACCGGCCCCCTGACGTTCACCGATCCCGCGGGCCGGGTGCTGAAGCTCGGTCAGGTGGGGCCGGTGGCCTGGTCGGAGGGGATGCGGATGGCGGCCGCGCTGTACGCGGGACGCGACATCGAGGACGAGGAGCGGGCGGCATGACGACCTACGACGAGAACACCGCGGGCACGCTGCTCGACGCGGGGGCGGTCCTGCCCCGGGGCAGCACGGCCCGCGAGGACGCCGACACGCTCACCGTGCGCACGTACGGCCATCCCGTGCTGGACGAGAGGCGGATCGTACGGCTGGTGCCGGGCACCCTCGGCGAGGCGGAGGACCTCGCCCTGGACTTCCTCGGTCTGGTGCGGGACGCGGAGGTCCCCGAGGTGGGGCAGGTACGCCGGGAGACCCTCGGCTTCCCGGCCTGGGCGCTGGTCAACGACCCGGCGAACGGTCACCACGCACTCGCGCTGGTCAGGGACATCGAGCGGCTCGCGCGGCAGGCCAAGTCCCGGCCCGGCACCGCCAAGGAGGGCTTCGAGGAGCTGGGCACCCGGCTCGGCCGGGCCGTGCCGCACTTCCTGCCGACGTTCTACGAGCAGGCCGCGCGGGTCTTCCTGCAGCACGAGAACACGACGTACGCCGCCGCGTTCTTCGGCAAGGCCCGTGACGCCGAGCGGGTGCACGCGCTGACCGTGGACGAGGAGCGGCAGCGTGCCGTGTTCCTGGAGTTCGCCTTCGCGGGCGCGCTGACGGTGAAGGCGCTCAAGGAGCATGTCAAGGCGCTGGCCGCGCGGCTCAGCCCGGCCGACGCGTGGGCGCAGTTCCGGCAGCTGACGGTGGAGCGCTGCGCGGCCGGCATGCCGCCGTACGCGTCGCTGCCGCAGGACGCGCGCGGGCTGATCAGGGCGGCGGGGCTCGACCGGGTCGCCGAGGAGTGCGCGCTGGTCGGCGACCTGCTCGCCTCGCCCGCGGCCGTGCGGGCCCCGGCGTCCTTCTGGAACTCCTACCGGGCGACACTCGTCGTGCTCGCCGAGCGGCAGCCGGAGGTACGCCGCAGGCTGCTGGAGATCATGCCGGCGGGCCTCGGCCGGTCCGTCGAGGACGACGAGTTCTGGCTGGCGCTGCTCACGGAGTGCGGGGCGGATCTGCTGCTCACCGGTGAGTCCGGTGCCGAGGCCGGCGAGGCGGGCGGGACGGGCGAGGTCGACGCGGCGGACTGGCTGACCCGCTGGGCCCTGCACCGCAAGCACGGCGGCAACATCTGCGACCGTTCCCCGGCCACCCTCGCGCTCGTGGCGAGGATGGCCCCCCGGCTGCGCGCCCAGGGCCGGTCCGTCGACGTCGTCACGGGGCGCTGGCACGCCGGTGCCGACCTCGACCTGCTCGACCTGTGCCTGGCCGAGGGCGTTCCGCTGACGCCGCCCCCCGGGGGCGAGGTCGTGTACCTCGGTCTGCAGCGCTGGCTGAGCCAGACCCGGCCAGGCCGGCGCGATCTGACGGCGACGGCGGCGGACAGCCGCTTCCGGCGTCTGCTGTACACCGAGATCGGCACCCAGAGCGGCAACCGCCCGGAGGCCGCGCTGCTCAAGGGCATAGCCACCCACCCCGTGCTCAGCGACGTCCTGCGCGAGTGGCTGCGGGACGCGGCCGGGGAACTGACGGCCGCCGTCGGCCTGCCCGCCGCGCGCACCGCGCTGGAGCGGATGCGGCCCTTCCGGGGCGTGGCCGCCGAGGTGGCCCCGGACGCCGTGGCGCGGGTCGCCGCTCACGAGGCCGCGCCGCTGCTCGGGCACACCCTGCGCGCCGGTCTCCTGGACGAGCTGGGCTGGCCCGCGTTCGAGGAGGCGCTGCGCCGGATCGACGCCGAGACCAAGCCCCGGCGCGACCAGGACGACGCGGTGACCGTCCAGGAGGCCTGGCCCGCGCTGATCGTCTCCCGGGGCCACAAGGTGTTCGTCGTCGGCCCCGAGGAGATCCTGCTGGAGCACGACCTGCGGCTGCCCGTGGACCTGGGCCAGTGGAACCGTCCGTCGTTCCGCTACACGGACGGCGAGCTGCTGGTGATGTGGCGGCAGGACGGCAAGCAGGTCGGCTACTGGTCCGCCCGAGCGGCCGATGTGTTCCCGCTCGGCGGCGAGCAGATCCCGCACTACTGGTACGGCGGCGGCGACGCGGGCGAGGCCTCGGTCCCGCTGCCCGGCGGGGGCCGGGCCACCGGTGGGCGCACCCTGCACGCCGGCGACACCGTGCTGCCGCCGCGCCGCCGGATCCTGGGCGACGGCACCTCGTACTGGCGTCAGGGGCGGCAGGGCCGGCAGCAGGTATGGCTGGAGTACGACCCGGCCACCGGCGCGCACGGGCGTGCCTCGCTGCCCTCGTTCCTGCACAGCGGTGTCCGGGAGGACGCCTCGCTGATGCAGCAGCACTGCGAGGTGCTGCCGCTGCAGCCCGGACTGGAGCACAGCCCGTTCGGCACCGACGGCACGGTCCTCGGCCGCTGGGTGCGCACCGAGGGCGAGGGCGCCGAGGCCCGTACGGTCGTCGGCACGCCGGACGGCCGGACCGTCGCCGTGCCGCACGACGGCGGGGCTTCGGGCGTTCCGCTCGGCGCGCTGCGGCTGCCGGGAGGCGCCGAGCCCGTCGTCGTGCAGCAGCACCGGCAGGTCGCGGTGTTCGCGGGCGACGACACGTCCGCCGCCGGTGAGCTGGGGCGGGTGACGCCGATGGCACGCGGCAGCGAGTTCGCCGCCGGTACCCGGTTCGTCCCGCCGGTCGAGTTCTGGCACGCGCTGCGTCCGCGCGACGAGCGGGCGTCGGCCGTGCTGCGCACGCTGACCGACGAGCGGGTGGCCGAGGTGATGCGGGCCGGCGCCGAGGCACTGGCGGAGCGGCTGGCGAGGATCGCGGCGGCCGGGGCGGTCGACGGCACGTCCGACGTCAAGGCCGTCGTCCCGACAGCCACCGAGGTGCTGCGGGAGGTCGTCTCCGCCGCCCTGCCCGGGCTGGGCGACGAGCGGCTCGTCACCGGTGTGACGGCGCTGGTGCGGGCGGCGCTGCAGTTCGACGAGTCGACGGCGGCGTACGTGGCGCCTCCGGCCGAGCGGCCGAAGCAGGATCCCCGCCGCACCGAGGGCATGTTCGCCGACTACAGCCCCGAATACGGCGACGACACCATGCTGCGCGAGGCGATGAGCGGCCTGGAGGGGCTGCACGGCTGGTGGGGCGGCGCCCCGCGGTGGACCACGCTGCGGCAGATCCGCGCCGTGAACCACGTGCTGTCCGGGAAGCCCGCCGACGGCAGGCCGCTGCCCAAGGCCCTGCGGGACACCGGTGCCGGCGACGGATGGAGCAGTGACGAGTTCACCGTCCCCGGCGACGGCGCGCAGTGGCAGTCCGTCCTGGACACCCTGCGTCCGCTCGCCTACCGGGCGACGTCCCCGGCGACGACCGAGACGCACCGTGCGGCGCTGCTCCTGCTGTTCGAGGCGATCGTGGAGGGACCGCTGGCCACCCCGGGCATGTCGCTGCGCCAGGTCGTGCTGAGCGAGCCCCACGACAAGCAGCAGCGCGCCGGCCAGGTGCTGCGCCGGGGGGACCGTACGGTCGTCGTCCTCACCTCCCGCAACGTCGACGAGCGCGGCCGGATGCACTGGCTGGCCCTGGACCACGGCCCGGCCGACGACCGCGGTGCGATCGCCCACTTCACCCTGGAGCGGGAGCACGCGCATCCGGCGGTGTACCCCGCCGAGGCGCTCGCCGCCGTCACCCGGCTCGTCAGGGACAAGGGCCCCGCCCCCTGGCAGCCGGAGGCGCAGACCGCGCTCATCACCGCCACCGGGGGCGGGCTGGGGCCCGTGCAGGCGGCCCTGCTGCTCGCGGGCCGGCCCTCGCAGCTCACCGACGAGGCGGTCGCGACGACCGGGCTGAAGCCCCGTCAGAAGGAGCTCGGCGACACCCTGCTGAACTCGCTGGAGCCGGGCGACTGGAAGCCGATGGTCGGCGCCCTGCTGCCCGAGAAACCCGCCGACCTGTGGACCACCGGACCGGACACGGAGGCGGTGGGCCGGATCTGGAAGCGGTTCCTGGGCGATGTCGTCCGGCTGCCCGAGGATCTCGCCGCCGAGCTCTCCGCCGCGTTCCTGCCCCTCGACTCGGTCCACGCGATCCTCAACCCGGAGCGCACCCCCTGGATCAGCCGCACCACCGTGCAGCGGCCCGACAAGGACGGCAACCTGGTCGCGGAGGACCCGCAGGCGCTGCCCGGCCGTTACCACCTCACGCAGGCCGTGCACTCCCTCGCCGGCCTCGCCTACACGCTGCCGTACGGGCACCCGCTGCGGGCCGCGCTGCCGGAGAGCCTCGCGGCGCTGCGCCGCCGGATCGCCGACCCTGGGCTGCTGCTCGACCTGGAACTGGCGTGGACATCCAACGCCGAGCCGACCGCCGTCGAACTGCGCAAGGCGTACGGGATGCCCGCCACCGGCGGCGCAGGCAAGGACGGGCTGACGCGCGCGGGCGAGGCACTCGTGCTGCGCCCCTGGTACGGGGAGCAGGAGACCGTGCTGGTGCGAACCGGTGCGCTCACCCGCTCCGACGACCCGGTGTTCGGACTCCTCGAAGGGATCGTCGGACCGGGGCGCGGCCACGGCATGTGGGCCCTGCGCACGCTCCTCGACGACGACCTCACCCGTGCCCTAGCGGCCGGCACCGGTCCCGAGGGGCCCGTGGGCCACGCGCAGGACCCGGCCCTCAGCGTGCCCGGCCTGGTGGCCGAGGTCGCCGAGCGGCACGGCCTCGGTACGGACGCCGCGGCGCTGTATCTGATGCTGCTCACCCTGCCCGACCCGACGGACCGCAACTGCGCCCGCTGGACCGGCTGGAAGCCTGCCCGGACGAAGAAGGCGCGCGCGGAACTCGCGGCGACCGACCTGGTCGTGGAGGCCAAGCGGTCGCGCGCCGGACGCACCCTGTTCCTGCCGTGCGGCTGGCTTGAGCTGAAGTCGAGGGGTGCGCTGCCGGTGGAGATCTGGAAGCGGGGCCTCTACCCGCTCGGCGGCTACGGGCGTGCCGTCCCGCTGCTGCCGGTTCCCGAGCTGTACGAGCGTGCCTGGGACCGTGTGCGCACGGGCGACGCCCCGGCGTACGAGGAGCTCACCACCCGCGCCACCCGCAGGGGCCGCCGCCGATGACCACCGTCCCGCGTCGCCCGCAAGGGCCGCCGCCCCCGGCCACCGTCCCGTCCCACCTGGAAGAACGCACCGCGATGACCACCACCCTGTCCCCCGAGACCGCCCGCCAGATCGTCCCGCCCGAGGAGCGGTACGCCGGCGAACTGGCCTTCCTCGCCGCGTACGACGACGGTCCGCGTCCGCCCGCCTGGCGGCTCACGCCCCGCGCGGTCGTCACCTTCGTCATGGGCAGCGACGGCCGGGCCCTGAAGCTGCCCGACGGCGCCGAGGCGCCCGAGGGGGTGCCGCGCCGGCTGGTCGTCGAGGGCAAGTTCGTCGGCGACCGGGCCCTGGTCGAGCGGTGTGTCGTCACCCTCGCCGGGGAGCGCGGTCTGCTGCTCGTCGGCGAGCCCGGCACCGCCAAGTCCATGCTGTCCGAGCTGCTGTCGGCCGCCGTGTGCGGAACCAGCGGCCTGGTCGTGCAGGGCACCGCGGGCACCACCGAGGACCAGCTCAAGTACGGCTGGAACTACGCCCTGTTGCTGGCGCAGGGACCCAGCCGACAGGCGCTAATGCCCTCGCCGGTGCTGACCGCCATGCGCCGGGGCGGCATCGCCCGGGTCGAGGAGGTCACCCGCTGTCTGCCGGAGGTCCAGGACTCGCTGGTGTCGCTGCTGTCGGAGCGGCGGATCGCGGTGCCCGAACTGGCGGGCACCGAGGACGCGTTGGCGCACTCGGCACCCGGCTTCAACCTGATCGCCACCGCCAACCTGCGGGACAAGGGCGTCTCCGAGATGTCCGCGGCCCTCAAGCGCCGCTTCAACTTCGAGACGGTCGGCCCGATCCCGGACCTCGACGCGGAGACCGCGCTGGTGCGCAGCCAGGCGCGGGCCTCCGTGGAGCGGGCCGGGGCACCCTTCCAGGTCGACGACGCGGTGCTGGAGGCCCTCGTCACCGCCTTCCGCGACCTGCGGGAGGGCCGGTCGGCGGAGGGCTGGGAGGTGGAGCGGCCGTCCACGGTGATGAGCACGGCGGAGGCCGTGTCCGTCGCGGGCGCGCTGGGGCTCGCCGCGGCCTACTTCCCGGGGGACCGTGACGTGCTCGGCCTGCTGCCGGGGCATCTGCTCGGCGTGGTCCGCAAGGACGACCCGGCCGACGCGGCCCGGCTGCGCGGCTACTGGGACGGTCCCGTGCGGCGCCGCGCCGAACAGGGCTCCGCCACCTGGCGGACGCTGTGGGACCTGCGCACGGTCCTGGAGGGCTGACGGCCGTGTCGCTCTCCCACGGGGTCGCCCCCGACACCACGGCCGAGCCGGGCGTTCCCGGCTCACCACAGGGCGCGACCGCCGCAGCCGACGCCGGCGGGCCCGGCTCACCCGAGGGCCCTGTCGACCAAGCCAAGGCCGACGAGCCCAACTCACCACAGGGGTCGATCACCACAGCCGAGAAAGGCGGCCCCAGCTCACCCAAGAGCCCTATCGCCCAAGCCAAGGCCGACGAGCCCAACTCACCACAGGGGTCGATCACCACAGCCAAGGAAAGCGGCCCCAGCTCACCCAAGAGCCCTATCGC
Organism: Streptomyces sp. T028; assembly: GCF_048159505.1. NCBI lineage: Bacteria > Bacillati > Actinomycetota > Actinomycetes > Kitasatosporales > Streptomycetaceae > Streptomyces > Streptomyces sp. T028. The sequence continues at coordinate 70,675 of NZ_JBLRVZ010000057.1, read as the reverse complement.
CCAAGCCAAGGCCAGCGAGCCCAACTCACCACAGGGGTCGATCACCACAGCCAAGATGCGCACGCCCAGCTCACCCAAGAGCCCTGTCGCCGCAACCGAGGCGGGCGGGCCCGGCGCGTCCCTGGGGGCCCACGCCGTGCCCGGCCAAGCTCTCGCCGCGCTCACCGATCCGGCCGCGCCCTGTCTCATCGGCGTGCGGCACCACGCGCCGTCCCTCGCGGCGGCCGTGCCCGCGCTGCTCGACGCGGCGAAGCCGGACGTGGTGCTCGTCGAGCTGCCGGCCGAGATGCAGGAGTGGCTGCCGTGGCTCGGGCACGAGGAGACGCGGGCCCCGGTCGCGCTCGCCGCCGCGCCGTCGGGCGGACGGGGTCTGTCCGGGCCGGCCTTCTATCCGTTCGCGGACTTCTCGCCCGAACTGGCGGCCGTGCGGTGGGCGGCCCGGCACGGCATACCGGTGGTCGCCTGCGATCTGCCGCTCGCGCACCGGGCGTGGGGCGAGGGGCGCGCGGACACGGCGTCCGGGGAGTCCCTCGGGCTCACCTCCGCGCTGCGGTTGCGGCTGACGGGTCGTCCCGGGGACGATCTGTGGGACCGGCTCGTCGAGGCCACCGCGCCGGGCTCCCCGCCGGAGGCGCTGCGCCGGGCGGCGCTGCTGACGGGGTGGGCGCTGCGCGAGGACGCGGCCGCCGCGGGCGGGGTGCCGGAGCTGGACCTGCGGCGGGAGCGGTGGATGCGGGCCCGGATCGCCGAGGCCACCGCGGGCGGGCAGCGGGCCGCCGTGGTCGTCGGCGCCTTCCACGCGCCCGCGCTGACGCGGTCGCACGACGCGGAGGAGGCCGAGGTCTCCGACGCCGACAGCAACTCCTGGACCACCTCGCTGATCCCGTACACCTACGCCCTCCTGGACGAGCGCTCCGGGTATCCGGCCGGGATCCGGGACCCGGAGTGGCAGGACATGGTGCTGCGGTCGGCCGGGGAGCCCGCCGCGCTGGAGGAGGCGTTGACGCGGGCGGCCGTGCGGGTGTGCGCGGAGCTGCGGGAGCTCGGGCATCCGTCCGGGCCCGCCGACGCCCGGGAGATCACCCGGCTCGCCTCGGATCTGGCCCGGTTGCGCGGGCTTCCGGCGGCGGGCCGGGGTGAGCTGGTCGAGGCGGTGCAGACGGTGCTCGCGCAGGGCGAGCCGTACGGGCGGGGCCGGGCCGTGGCGCGGGCGATGGAGCGGGTGCTGGTCGGCACCCGCACCGGGCGTCCGGCACCGGGGGCGCCGCGCAGCGGTCTCGCCCCGGCGGTGGAGGCCGAGGTTGCGGAGCTGGGCCTGCCCGGGCCGGAGAGCGGTGCGGGCACGGCCGCCAGGGATCTGCGCCTCGACCCGCTGCGGTCCGACCTGGACCGCCGCCGTGAGCTGCTGCTGCGCCGGCTGACGGTGTGCGGGGTCCCGTACGGGGAGGCGAAGGACGTCGCCGGGGCGGGCGGTGCCGAGGCGCTGACCTCGCGCTGGGAGGTGCGCTGGACACCGGCGACCGCGGCCATGCTGACCGCTGCCGGGGTGCGCGGGGTGACCGCCGCCCAGGCCGCCGAGGGGGTGCTGCGGGAGCGGCGGCGCGCGGAGCGGGACGAGGGCGGGTCGACGGGCGCGCAGGTGCTGGAGGGGCTGGCGCGGGCGGCGGAGTGCGGTCTGCCCGCGCTGGCGGACGAACGGCTCGACGACCTCGCCGAGACCCTGCCGCAGTCCGGCACACTGCCCGAACTCCTCGCCGGTCTGGCCCTGTTGGACAGGGTCCGCTCCGGGCATGTCGCCGGACTGGGCGCCGACGACGACCGTACGGCGCGGGCGGCCGCCGTCGCGGAGCTGCTGACGTCGGCGGCGGTGCGGCAGGTGGACGGGCTGACCGGTTCCGAGGATCCGGCCGACGCGCACGCCCTGCTCGAACTCGCCCATCGCGCGGACCTGCTGGGCGGGATCCGGCTCACCGACGCCCTCGCCCGCCTGGCCGCCGACGGTTCGCCGCTGATGCGCGGCGCCGCCGGAGCCGTACGGGTACTGCTCGGGCAGGAGGCCGCGCGGGCGTTCGGGGACCGGGTGGCCTCGTGGGTCGACGGTGCCGTGGACCCCGACGCGCGCTCCGCGCTGGCCGCCCGGCTGACCGGGCTGCTGACGGCGGCGGGACCGTTGCTGGAGGCGGCGGCCGACACCCTGGAGCCGCTGCTCGACCGGGTGTCGGAGCTGTCCGACCGTGCGTTCCTGGACCGGCTTCCGGCGCTGCGGGGCGGCTTCGACACGCTGAGCCCGGCGGCCCGGGACCGGCTCCTGTCGGCCGTGGAGGAGCGCCTCGGCATCGATCGGGTGGCCGACACGGGCGGGGTGGACCCGGCCGCGCTGGCCGCCTGGACCCAGGCCGACCTCGCGGCGCACGCCGCCCTGCGCTCCCTCGGACTGCTGCCCTCGCCGGGGGCCGGCACGGCGGAGGAGGTCACCGGGGAGGCCCTGGTTCCCCAGGTGGAAGCCGAGGCCGAGGAGCGGCAGCTGGCCCCCGCCGACCGCTGGCGGCTCGTGCTGGGCCGGCGCAAGGAGCGGCTGTCCGCGTCCGCCGCGCCGCTCGCGACCGCGCTCGACGAGCTGTACGGCAGCGGGCGCGGCGAGGGCAGCCGGGGTGATCTCACGGGTGCGGGGGCCGGGGGCGGCCGGGAGGTGCCGTATCCCGGGGTGCGGGAGTGGTCCGAGGAGCTGGCGGCGCTGTTCGGTCCGGGCATCCGGGAGGAGGTGCTGGCGGCGGCCGCGGCGGAGGGCCGCAAGGACGTGATGACAGAGCTGGACGCGGACAGCGTGCGGCCCTCGGTCGACCTGCTGCGCACCGTGCTGAGCCATGCGGGCGGGCTGCCCGAGGCCCGGCTGGCCGCGCTGCGTCCGCTCGTCAGGCGGCTGGTCGACGCGCTCACCCGGGAGCTGGCCACCCGGCTGCGGCCCGCCCTGCACGGTACGGTCCTGCCCCGGCCCAGCCGGCGGCCGGGCGGTGGACTGGACCTGCCCCGCACGCTGCGGGCCAACCTGGCGACGGCCCGGCGCGGCCCGGACGGCACGGTTCAGGTCATCCCCGAGCACCCGGTGTTCCGTACGCGGGCGCGCCGGGCCGCCGACTGGCGGCTGATCCTGGTCACGGACGTGTCGGGGTCCATGGAGGCCTCCACGGTGTGGGCCGCGCTGACGGCCTCGGTGCTGGCCGGGGTGCCGACCCTGTCCACGCACTTCCTGGCCTTCTCCACGGAGGTCATGGATCTCACCGGGCATGTCGAGGACCCGCTGTCGCTGCTCCTGGAGGTGAGCGTCGGCGGTGGCACGCACATCGCGGCGGGGCTGCGGCACGCGCGCGAGCTGGTGACCGTGCCCTCGCGCACGCTCGTCGTGGTGATCAGCGACTTCGAGGAGGGCTATCCGCTCGGCGGGCTGCTCGCCGAGGTCCGGGCCCTGGTCGGGGCCGGCTGTCAGGTACTGGGGTGCGCGAGCCTCGACGACACCGGCCGGCCGCGCTACTCCACGGGTGTCGCGGGTCAGCTCGTCTCGGCGGGTATGCCCGTGGCCGCCCTCAGTCCGCTCGAACTCGCCCGCTGGGTAGGGGAGAAGATCGCATGAGCACGAGTCCGGAGCTGCCTCCGGTCGCCCCGTCCGTGACCGCCGAACTCGTCGAGGCGCTGTCGCCCCGGCTGCGCAAGCGGCTGGACGCGGGCGTGGCCAAGCTGGCGGCACGTCCCGTCGTCCGCGACGGCGACACCGTACGCATCGCGATCGACGACGACACCGACCTCGAACTGCACGCCCCCGGCGGTGCGGTGACCAGCGCGGACGCGGTCCGCTGCGGTTGTCTGCTCGCCCCGGACTGTCTGCACCGGGCGGCGGCGGTATCGGCGGCGCCGGTGGCGCAGGACATTCAGGCGACTCCGACAGGGGTGGCCGAGGACAGCCAGGCGCAGACGCCGCAGACCCCGGCAGCGAGCCCGGAACCACGGACACAGCCGGAGGACGAAACCCCCTCGCCCGGCCAACTCACCGCCGCCCACGCTGTCTTCGCGGCGGCAGCCGCTGTCCTTGAGGCCGGTACGGACGGAGCCGGTGCCGCGCTCCAGGCCGAGTTGCTGCGGGCCGCGCACACCGCGCGGCTCGCCGGGCTCCCCCGGGCCGCCGCCGCGGCGGTCACGGTGGTGACCGGGGTGCGCGCGGCCCGCTCCGCGGACCCGGCCTACCGGCTGCCCGACCTCGTGGAGGCGCTGCGTACGGTGCTGGGCGTGGCACACCGGCTGCCGCACGCGGCGGGTGCCGAGCTGGTGGAGCTGCGCGGCACGGTACGGCAGCCGTACACCCCGGACGGTTCGCTGCGGCTGTACGGGCTGTTCTCCGAGCCCGTGCTGACGGCGACCGGGTACGCGGGGGCGGTCACCTGGACGGCGGACGCGGAGGGCCGTCTGTACACCGTCTCCGACGTGGCCCCGGGCGGTGCCGGCCGGGCCACCGGCGCCGCCGACCGGACCGTACGGATCGGCGACACGGCCCTGACGCATCGCGAGCTGTCGCGCGCGGGGCTCGCCGTGTCCGGCGCGACCGTGTCGCCGACGGGACGGCTGGGCGCCGGAGCGGGGGTGCGGGCGGTCCGCGCGTCCGGCGCGGACTGGCGCGGGGAGCCACTGGAGCGGCTGTGGGCGGTGCCCGTCGCCGAACAGGTGGCCCGTGCCCTCGGAGATGGCCCCCACGACCTGCTCTTCCTCGACGTCACGCTCGTCGGCACGGTCCGGGAGGCGGCGGGTGACTGTCTGCTGGCCGACTGCGACGGGCTCGCGCTCAGGCTGGCCGCGGCGCACGACGATCCGGCGCTCCCCCACCGGGAGAACCTCCGTCTGCTGGCGGCGGCGCGCGGCAGCCGGCTCCGGATCGTCGCCCGGCTGGCCCCAGGACCGCTCCCCCGCGCCCTGCTGCTGGCCGCCGAGCATCCGTCCCAGCCGGGCGTCCGGGTCGACCTCGGTCTGGACCGCCTCCAGCGTGCCGATCTGCCCGCGTCGGCCGCGCCGCCCGGCGCCGCTCCCGTGCCGGACGAGGCCCCGCTCCACCTGCTGCGCCGCCGGGTGCACCAGGCCGTGTCCGGGGGCCGCCGGGTGCTGGCCTTCCCGGGCGGCGCGGCGGGCGACCCGGCCCGGCTGCGCCGTACCGGCTTCGCCACCGGAGCGGCCGTGCTCGACGAACTGCACGCCACGGCGGCGGACCGCACCCGTGACGCGTTCGGCCGGCTCCTCCCGACCGACACCCCCCGCTTCGCCCGGGCCTGGCTGGCGGCCGCCTGCTACACGGGCGCGGTGGAGCGGGGGCTGTGCGCGACGGCGTGGGGTACACGGACGGGGTCGCAGGCTTGAGCTGACACGCGGCTCTTTAGGACAGGATCTGACCTCGATACCTCCTAACGTGGGTCTCGACCGCGGAACACCACACGGGAGAACAGAACCATGAACGGCTCCACCACCACCCCCGCCCAGGCCGTCACCGGCGAGCGCGCCGACCTGCTGCACGAGCTGGCCAACGCCCGGCACTTCCTGCGGTTCACCACCCGCGACCTCACGGACGAGCAGGCCGGGCAGCGGCCCACGGCCAGCGAGCTGTGCCTGGGCGGCCTGATCAAGCACGTGACCTCGACCGAGCGCGGCTGGGCGGACTTCATCGTCGAGGGCCCGTCGGCCCTGGGCGACTTCGACTCCATGACCGAGGCCGACTTCGCCCGGCGGGCCGACGAGTTCCGGATGCTGCCGGGCGAGACGCTGGCGGGCGTGCTCAAGGAGTACGAGGAGGTGGCCCACCGTACGGACGAACTGGTCGTCTCCCTGCCCAGCCTGGACGCGGACCACCCGCTGCCGAAGGCTCCGTGGTTCGAGCCGGGAGTGCGCTGGTCGGCGCGCCGGGTTCTGATCCACATCGTCGGTGAGACCGCCCAGCACGCAGGTCACGCCGACATCATCCGGGAGTCCCTGGACGGGGCGAAGAGCATGGGCTGACCTCGAAGGAGGTTCAGGTCCGCGGCCGTCGCCGTCCGTGCCGTAGTCCTCGCGGACCGTCCCCCGTCTCTCGCCGTTGGTTGTCGCGGAAAATCGCGTGACGGACCTCGAAGTGATCCGTACGATCACCGCGATGACTACTTCTTCTGCTCGCAGATTGGGGGACCCGTCCGCGCAAGGTGAGTGCTGATGCTCACCCGGATCGCGAACGGGGACTCCCGGCTTTCCTTCTGGCGGCGCGTGCGCGAGTTCGCCGTCCCGCCCTCCATGATCGAGACTGCGACCGCCCGCCGGCTGACCGGTGACTGGGCGGGGGCGTGTGCCGCCGCAGGCATCGACGTCGACTTCACCGCGCGATCCCTGGCGCGGGCCCACGGCCGGGAACTGGCCGCGCGGGTCCGGGCCGACCTGCGTCGGCTGGCACCCGACCTGCTGCGCTGGCACATGCCGAGGATCGCTCCCGACGGGCTGCTCCGGCCCGGGCTGACCCTGTCCCTGGCCCGGTACGGCACCGAGGGGCCGGGCGGTGGGCGGCCGGTGCATCTCGTGGTGCGGACCGCGCCGTCCTGGGCGGACGCCGGGCAGCGGATGAGCCTCGCACTGTGGGGCGGTTCCCGCCCGGAGGACCGCGCCCGGCACCACCCGCATCCCTGTCCCAACCGGCGCTTCCGCCTCGACCTGCACCGGCATCTGTGGGATGCGGACAGGGCCGGTGAGCTGGGGGCCCGCCTTCGGGGTGCGGGACCGGATCCCGGCGTGGACCACGGACTGGTGCCGCCCGAGCTCGGCTGTGCCGTGGGACGCTGGGCGGACGAGGCGGGAATCCTGCTCGCCGCCGAGGGGTGGCCGGGCGGTACCGGGACTGTTCTCGTACGCCTCGGAGGGCGGCGTCGGCTGGCCCTGGAACTGGCCGCCCACGCGGACGGCGGCGGGTCGCCCGCACTGCGGATCACCGGGGCGCCCACCGGCGGCGGTTGCTCCGCGCTGCCGGTCCTGCCCGACGCTGCCACCTGGACCCTCCCCGACCTGGAGCTGCTGCGCACCGGTGCGATCGACGCCGAGCTGCTGCACCCCCTGGTGGCCGCGGCGCTCGTACCGGGCCGTTCACCGACGCGTCCGCCGAGGAGCGACGACCCGGCGGGGCGGGCACGGCTCGTGGAGTGCCGTGGCGCCCGGCACCGGATCGGCCTCGTCGACGGTGTGCTGGCCCCGCTGGACCACGACCCGGACGAGATCCGGCGGGAGGAGCTGCTGGCCGCGCTGTCCGGCACCCCCCTGCCCTGTCTGCAGGCCATCGACCGGGCGCACCGCCGCCCCGACTGTCTCGACGGCGTCCGCGAACGCCTGAACCACGGTGACCTCGCCGGTGCGCTGGCGGTGGTCGAGGGCCTGCTGGGCCCCGAGGCGCTGCTGCGCGACGGCGCACTGCGGGACGCCCTGGAGGAGGCCGCGCTCCGCCGCATCACCTACGGGCTGTTCCGGGCGGGTCTCACGGGACCCGGGCCCACCCGTGTCCCCCCGCGAAACCGGCGTCCCCCTCTTCTCCGCTCGCATCCGCGCCACGGCTCGCCCCGCTGAGCGCCCCGAACCCTGTCCTTCCCTCACTCGGCTCACCCCGACCAAAAGGTGATCACACACATGCCCATCAGCACCCCGTTCGCCGTGCCCTCCGCCCACCCGGCCCTTGAGCCCCAACTCGCCGTGGCCGGAGACCTCTTGACCCTGCTGCGCGACGCCGGCACCGAACCGCGCCCCGACGTCCAGCTGGAGGCCCTGACGCTCGCCGTGGCGGCCGATCTGCCCGTGCTGCTGTGGGGCGAGCCGGGGATCGGCAAGACCGCGGCCCTGACCCAGCTCGCCGAGTCCCTCGACCTGCCGCTGACCACGGTCATCGCGAGCGTGCACGAGCCGTCCGACTTCTCCGGGCTGCCCGTCGTCGGGGACGACCCCGCCGAGCAGGGCGTTCCGCTGGCCCCGCCGGACTGGGCGGTGCGGCTGGTGCGGGCCGGCCGGGGACTGCTGTTCCTCGACGAGCTGTCCACCGCGCCGCCGGCCGTCCAGGCCGCGCTGCTCCGACTCGTGCTGGAGCGGCGCATCGGCGCCCTGCGGCTGCCGCCCGGCGTGCGGATCGTGGCCGCCGCCAACCCCCGGTCCTCCGCGGCCGACGGCTGGGAACTGAGCCCTCCGCTGGCCAACCGGTTCGTCCACCTCCAGTGGCACCACGACCACGAGGTCGTCGTACGGGGTCTCGGCGGGACCTAGCCACGGGCGACACTGCCCCGGCTCGCCCCGGAGAAGCTGCCGCAGGCCGTGGCGTACGCGCGCCGGGCGGTGTGCGCGTTCCTCACCGCGCGCCCGCCGCTCGTGCACCGGCTGCCCAGCGGGGAGACCCGCCGGGGCGGCCCCTGGCCATCGCCCCGGAGCTGGGAGATGACCCTGCACCTGATCGCGTTCGCGACGGCGGCCGGTTCCTCGCGGGACGTGCTCGCGCTGCTGGTCAGGGGCACCGTGGGGGACGGTCCGGGGCTGGAGCTGCTGGCGAGCCTGGACCGGCTGGACCTCCCGGACCCCGAGGTGCTGCTCGCCGACCCGGCGGGCGCCGAGCTGCCCGAACGCGGGGATCTGCGGCAGGCCGTCCTCGACGGGGTGGTGGCCGCGGTCCGTGAACGCCCGAACAAGTCCCGCTGGGACGCTGCCTGGGCCCTGCTCGTGCGGGCGGTGGAGACCGGGGCGCCGGATCTGGTGGTGGTCCCGGCGACGACACTGGCCGCGCTGCGCTGCCAGGAGTGGCAGGTGCCGGCGTCGATCGAGAAGCTCGCCGGGGTCGTGTCGCTGTCCCGGCGGGCGGACCGGGCGGCGGCCGCGGTGAAGGCATGACGGGGGCACCGCCGACGCAGGACGTGGGCACACCGGCGCCCCTCGACCGCGACAAGCTCTTCACCGCCCGGCTGTACGCCGCACGGGCCCGCCCCTACCTGGCGACGGCGCTCTTCGCCCTGCACGTCGTCGAGTCCCGGCGGGTGCCGACGATGGGCGTCGACAAGCACTGGCGGTGCTATGTCTCGCCCGCGTTCGTGGAGCGGATGCCGGTGGAGGAGCTGGCGGCGGTCTGGGTGCACGAGGTGTCGCATCTGCTGCGCGACCATCACGGGCGCAGCGACCGGGTGGCCCGCGAACGCGGTCTGACCGGCCCCGGGGAGCGGCTGCGGATGAACATCGCGGCGGACTGCGAGATCAACGACGACGCGTACGGCGACGGACTGGTGCGGCCCGCGGGCGCGGTCGACCCGGAGTTCCTGGGGCTGCCCGAGGGCGAGTTGATGGAGGACTATCTGCGCCGCTTCAGCCTGGGGGCGCGTACCCAGGACCTGGCCTGGCTGGACTGCGGCAGCGGCGCCGACGGGCTGGAGAGGGAGTGGGACCTCGGACCCGACGGCGCGCACGGACTGAGCGAGCAGGAACGGGACGCCGTCCGCTTCCGGGTGGCGCAGGGCATCAAGGGCCGTCCGGGGAACGCGCCCGAGCAGTGGCGGCGGTGGGCCGAGGAGGCGTTCCATCCGCCGCAGCCCTGGCGGGAGTTGCTGGGTGCGGCGGTCCGCTCGGCCGCCTCGGGCGCGGGCGGGGGCGAGGACTACTCGTACGGGCGGCCGTCGCGGCGCTCGGCCGGGGTGCCCGGTGTCGTCCTGCCGAGCCTGCGGCGCCGACCGCCCCAGGTGTCCGTGATCATCGACACCTCCGGGTCGGTCAGCGACGCCGAACTGGGCAGCGCTCTCCTGGAGGTCGCCGCGATCTGCCGTGCCGCGGGCGGCCGACGGGACCTGGTCACCGTACTGCCGTGCGACGCGGACTCCCGGTTCGTGCACTCGCTGTGCCGGGGTGAGGGGATTCCGCTGATGGGCGGTGGCGGTACGGATCTGCGCGCGGGCTTCGCCAGGGCGCTGCGGACGCCGCCGCGGCCCGATGTCGTCGTGGTGCTGACGGACGGTCAGACGCCCTGGCCCGAGGCGCGCCCGGCGTGCCGTACGGTCGTGGGCCTCTTCTCCCGGCCCGGGTCCGGTTCCTGGCGGGAGAGCGACCCCGAGTACGTACCGGACGCACCGCCCGCCTGGGCACGGGTGGTGGACATCGGCTGAACGGCGCCGGTCCGTCGGCTCAGGGGCTCACCGGCTCGCTCCGGCTGCTTCTACAGTGCGGGCATGGAGATCAAATGCTCGCAGTGCCAGGGGTTCGACCTGGATCCGGGGTTCGTCGAGGACTCCGGCGACCACTCCCGGGGGTACGCGCGGTGGATTCCGGGACCCCTGCAGCGCGGCATCCTGGGCGGGGCCAAGCGCTTCGGCCGGCCCCGCTTCCAGATAGACGCCCACCGCTGCCGCGCCTGCGGCCATCTGGAGTTGTTCGCTCCGCACGAGGTGTGAAACACGAGGAGGCCACGGCCGATCACCCGCTCCGCCGGAAGGCTCCGCGGCACTCGCGGCTCAACTCACCGCATGACACCCTGATGTGACGCTCATTCAGCGCATGACACGCGGGAGGAGACGCCATGTTCGCCAGGGGGACGGCCGCCGGCGCGGCGGCGGTGTGCGCGGTGGGTGTACTGACCCTGTCCGGCTGCACCTTCGAGGACGGCGGGGACGGGGGGACCGGCGGCACCGCCGGGGGTACGCCGACGGCCACGGCGACCGCGTCCTCCGCGCCGCCTCCCCCTTCACCCTCGTCGTCTCCTCCCGTGTCTCCGTCCACGTCGGCATCAGCGTCGGCGTCGGCATCGCCGTCCGCGAGCCCCACGCTCCTGCCCGTCAGCGGCCCCGACCAGAAACTGGTGACCATGACGATCACCGGCGGTTTCGCCGGCGTGAACCAGGAGGTGGTCCTGCGCGGCGACGGCACGGTCCGTGTCACGGACAAGGGCGAGTCCCGGGTCCGGCGGACGACCGCGGCACAGTTCCGGAAGCTGCGCCTGCTCCTCGGGAATCCGGCGCTGGACGACGTCCCCTCGTTCACGATGAACATGGGGGCGGTCGACATGTTCCAGTACACGCTGCGATTCCGCGGCCGTACGGTCATGACGGACCTCTCCGGCGAGGAGCCCGCGCTCGACCCGCTCATCGACGCCCTGGACGACTGGTTGCCGAGGACGTGACGGCCGATCCCGCCTAGGCTGGAGCTGCGGGTCGGGCCAGGGAGGCTGTCATGACCGATGCCGGCCGCTATCTGCCGATCGCCGAGCACGGGCTCATCGGCGATCTGACCAGCGTGGCGCTGGTGGGCACGGACGGCACGATCGACTGGTACTGCTGTCCCGCGTTCGACTCACCGAGCGTGTTCGGCTCGATCCTCGACGCCGCGCGGGGTGGCTGCTTCGAACTGGCGGCGGCGGTCCCCGCCCGCACCAAGCAGTTCTACTTCCCCGACACCAACGTCCTGATCACCCGCTTCTTCACCGGGGACGGGGTGGGCGAGGTGCAGGACTTCATGCCGGTGACCGGCGGGGCCGGCGAGGCCGAGCGGCACCGGCTGATCCGGCGGGTGCTGTGCGTGCGCGGCGCGCTGCCGTTCCGTACCCGGGTGGCTCCCCGGTTCGACTACGGCGCCAGTCCGCACACCGTGCGCATGGTCGAGGGCCTGGCGGTCTTCGAGTCCGAGAAGCTGTCGCTCTCCCTCACCTCGACGGTGCCGCTGGAGGGCGACGGCCCGGACGTGCGGGCGGACTTCAAGCTGTCCGAGGGCGAGTCGGCGGTGTTCGCGCTCGACCAGGTCGGCGACGATGTGGCCCCGCGCGGGTGCGCGCGCACCGAGGCGGAGGAGCAGTTCGCGGCGACGGTGAAGTACTGGCGGCGCTGGCTGGCCGCCTCCCGGTACCGGGGCCGCTGGCGGGAGATGGTGCACCGCTCCGCCCTCACCCTGAAGCTGCTCACCTACGCGCCCACCGGGGCGATCGTCGCCGCGCCGACCACGAGCCTGCCCGAGCAGCTGGGCGGCGAGCGCAACTGGGACTACCGCTACGTCTGGGTGCGCGACGCCGCGTTCTGCGTGTACGCGCTGCTGCGGCTCGGCTTCATCGAAGAGGCCGAGGCGTTCATGGAGTTCGTGACCCGGCACATCACCCCGGGCGACGGGAAGCGCTCCGGGCCGCTGCAGATCATGTACGGCATCGACGGGCGCACGGATCTGTCGGAGAGCGAGCTGACGCATCTGGAGGGTCATCACGGCTCGGCGCCGGTGCGGGTCGGCAACGCCGCCGCGGACCAGCTCCAGCTCGACATCTACGGGGCGCTGATCGACTCCGTCTACCTCTACGACAAGTGGGCGCGGCCCGTCTCCAGTGACCAGTGGGACGACGTGTGCGCCCTGGTGGACTGGGTGTGCGAGCACTGGGACCAGCCGGACGAGGGCGTCTGGGAGACGCGGGGCGGTCGCAAGAACTTCCTGTACTCGCGGCTGATGTGCTGGGTGGCGATCGAGCGGGCCATCCGCATGGCGAACCGGCGCGGGCTGCCCGCCGACCTGGCCCGCTGGCAGGAGTCCCGCGACACGATCTACCGGCGCGTCCACACCCGCGGCTGGTCGCCCGCGCGGCAGGCGTTCGTGCAGCACGAGGACGGGGACGTACTGGACGCGGCGGTCCTGATGATGCCGCTGACCAAGTTCATCGCCCCGACCGACCCCAAGTGGCTGTCCACGCTGGACGCGCTCACGGAGGACCTGGTCTCCGACTCCCTGGTCTACCGCTACGACCCGCTGGCCAGCCCCGACGGGCTGCGCGGCGACGAGGGAACGTTCTCCATCTGCTCCTTCTGGTACGTCGAGGCCCTGGTGCACGCCGGGCGGCTGGACGAGGCGCGGCTCGCGTTCGAGAAGATGCTGACGTACGCCAACCATCTGGGCCTGTTCGCCGAGGAGATCAGCCAGACCGGTGAGCAGCAGGGGAACTTCCCGCAGGCGTTCACGCACCTGGCGCTGATCAGCGCGGCCTTCAACCTGGACCGGGCGCTCGGCTGAGGGACCGGACTCTCACTTGCCCCAGATCTGCCGGTACGCCTGCTGGTAGCCCGTCGGGTCCCAGGACGTCGTACCGGCGCTGTTGTCGGCCGTGGAGATGTGGACGGGGGCCGTGTAGCCGCTGGCGGGTGTCCCGGAGAAGGCGCGGTTGAACTCGTCGACGATCTGCCAGCCCTGCAGGGACAGCGGTTCGGGCACGGTGGCGGCCTGGTACTGCCGGCTGTTGATGCGCTGGAAGGCGGAGGGGTCGCCGTCGCCCGCGCCGATGTTGTACGGCGGCCCGGATCCTTTCTGGCCGGCCGCGCGGAAGGCGGGGGCCGCGTCGGCGAAGTACAGGTCGTTGATGGCGACGGAGTGCGTCCACCTGGCGCCGAAGCGGGCGAGCAGGGAGGAGATCTCGCGGGGGGTGCGGGTGCCGGCGTCCGGGATCGGGATGTTCTCGTACGCGAGGAGCTTCACGCCCGGGCAGGTCGCGAGCTCCTTCTTGATCAGCTCGGACTTGTTCCTGGCGAACGGGATCGAGGCGTCGGTGATCAGGACGACGCCGGCGCGGCCCTGGGAGTGGGCGATGACCCAGCGGGCGCTGATCCCGGCGACCTCCTCGACACGGGTGGTGACGTTGGTGAAGAGCCGGGGCCGTTTGCTGGGGCCGGGGGCGGCGAGGGCGTGCCAGCCGACGAGCGGGATGCCCGCCCGCTCGGCCTGTGCCACCTGGCGTGAGGTCGAGTTGGGGTCGAAGCCGCCGATGACGATGCCCGAGGGCCGCAGGGCGACAGCCTCGCTCATCGCCGCCTGGATGCCGGCGGGGGTGCCTCCGCCGTCGACGACCCGGACGTTCCAGCCGATGACCCGTGCGGCTTCCCGTACGCCTTTCGCGGCGCCCGCGACTCCGGGGTTGGTCATGGTCTGGGCGACGTAGACGAGGGTCCTCTTGCCGGTCACCGCCCTGGGTCCGGTGGTCGGCCCGCCCCAGGGGACGTCGGTCTGCTCCGCCCGCAGGACGGCGGCCTGCGCCGTCGCGTGGACGGCCGGACAGCCGTTCGGGCCTGTGGGGGTCTCCCCCGGGGCGTCCGAGGACCCGCGTTCACAGCCGGCGAGGAGGATCGCCGCCGCCAGCAGGGCGCAGGAGGTGAGCCGGCTGGCGCGGGCGCCGGGGGTGGCTCTGCGGTTGCCGTGCACGGGGGCTCCTCGCGGGGGGACGGGCGGAGGTTGCGGCGGGGGTGGGGGCGGGGCCTGGGCACGGGGTGGGCGCCCCGGCCGCGGGTCAGGGGGCGGGGTCCGTCGGCCCGCCGTCCCGCTGCGGGGAGGGGGGTGGGGCGGGCGGGGGCCCGGGAGGCCCGGTGGGAGGCGGCTCGGCGGGCGGTGCGTCGCGGGCGGCGTAGACGCCGGCGCTCAGCCGGCGGCGGGCGGCGTAGCCGGCGAGGCCCACGGCGATGAGGAGGGTGCCGCCGTAGAACAGCGGGACCGTCCAGAAGTCGGCGCCCAGTTGGCCGATGCCGGTGAGGCCCACGGCGAGGACGGCGACGGCGACCAGGGTGCCGAGGGCGTTGGGCCGGCCGGGCTTGATCGCGGTGGCGCCGAGGAGGGCGCCGGCGAAGGCGGGGAGCAGATAGTCCAGGCCGACGCTGGGATTGCCGATCTGCTGCTGGGCGGCGAGCAGCACCCCGGCGATGCCGACGATCAGGCCCGAGGCGGTGAAGGCGTAGACGGTGTACGTGCGGGTCGGGATGCCGAGGAGGTCGGCCGCGCGCGGGTTGGAGCCGACGACGTACAGATACCGGCCGAGGGGCAGCCGTTCCAGGACCAGCCAGAGGGCGGCGGTGAGGGCGAGGACGTAGAAGGCGGGGACCGGCAGGCCGAGGAACGTGGAGTCGTAGAGGTCGGTGAAGGCGGGCGGAAGGCCGCCTGGGCCGGGGACGATCCGGCCGCCGTCGGTGACCCAGCCGGTCACGGCGTAGAGCATGCTGCCGGTGCCGAGGGTGGCGATGAAGGAGTCGATCCGCCCGAACTCGACGACGACTCCGTTCAGGATGCCCACGGCGGCCCCTCCGGCGATCACCGTGAGAGCGGCGAGCGGCCAGGGCCAGCCCTCGTCGACGACGAGCCGCATCATCATGACGTGGGCCAGACCGAGGGCGTAGCCGATGGAGAGGTCGAAGGCGCCGGTCACGATGGGGACCATGGCGGCGAGCGCGAGGATCGCCGGGATCGACTGGGTGGACAGGATCGAGTCGACGGTGTCGAGGGTGGGGAACGTGCGGGGCAGGGCGAGGGAGAAGACCAGGAAGAGCAGGGCGGTGAGGGCGAGCAGGCCGTACGCGCCGACGAGGTGGCCGCCCGGTCGGCGGGGCCGGGGCGCCGCCGTCATGAGCTCGTCCCCGTCCGGGGCGGGGGCATGGCCGAGGCGGCGTGGGTCAGCTCGGCGACCGTGAGGGTCGCGCCGCTCAGCTCGGCGGTGACGGCTCCCCCGACGAGGACCAGGGCGCGCCGGCACACGCTCACGACCTCCTCGAAGTCGGTGGAGAGCAGCAGGACCGCGAGGCCCGCGGCCAGCGCCTCGTCGAGCAGGCGGTGGACGGCGGCCTTCGCGCCGATGTCCACGCTCGCGGTCGGCTCCTCCAGGATCAGCAGCCGCAGGTCCGCCCGCAGCCAGCGGCCGATCATGACTTTCTGCTGGTTGCCGCCGGACAGGGTCGCGAGGGGGGCCTCGCTGTCACGGGGGCGCACTGAGAACCGGTCGATGAGCGCGGCGGCCGCTGTGCGTTCCCGTCGGGGGCCGATCCAGCGGGGGGCGGGGCGGCTTCCCGCGGCGGGGTTGGCGAAGAGGTTCTCCCGTACGGTCAGCTCGGCGAGGCAGCCCTCCCGCAGCCGGTCGCCGGGCACGAATCCGACGCCGTGCCGTACGGCGTCGGCGACCGTACGGGGGCGGTACGGCCGTCCGCCGAGCCTGGCCTCCCCGGTGAGCAGGGGCCGGGAGCCGGCGAGGGCCCGGCCCAGGTCCAGGTGTCCGGCGCCGGAGAGCCCGACCAGGCCGACCGCTTCGCCCGCCCGTAGCTCCAGGTCGACGGGCCCGGCGCCAACGGTGCGTACGGCGTGGAGGTGCAGCAGGACCGGGCCGACGGCCGGGGCCGGTGCGGGGCCGTGGTCCGGCGGCTCGGAGCCGACGATGTCGTGCACCAGGCGGGCGGGGCTGTGGCCCGCCAGTGGGCCGTGGCTGACGAGCCGGCCGTCGCGCAGGACGGCGAAGGTGTCGGCGACCTCGTAGACCTCGTCCAGGCGGTGGCTGACGTAGAGGAGGGCGTGGCCGCGGTCGCGCAGGTCGTGCAGGACGCGGAAGAGCCGGGCGCAGTCGGGGGCGGGGAGGCGGGCCGTCGGCTCGTCCAGGACGATGAGCCGGGCGCGGGCCGCGAGGGCCCGGGCGATGGCGACGAGGGACCGTTCGGCGGGCGCGAGGCGGGCGACGGGGGCGTCGGGGTCGAGGTGGGCGGCGACGGTGCGCAGGGCGTCGGAGCACCGCTCGCGGGTGCGCCGCCAGGAGACCAGCCCGGCGCGGCGTGGATACCCGGTGCTCAGGGCGATGTTCTCGGCGACCGTCATCCACTCCACGAGACCGAGATCCTGGTGGATGAAGGACATGGCGCGGGTGGCGGCGTGGCTGCCGAGCGGGTGCCCGTCCACCGTGATCCGTCCCGTGTCGGCGTGGTGGACGCCGGCGAGCACCTTGATGAGCGTGGACTTCCCGGCTCCGTTGGGCCCGAGGAGGGCGAGGACGCTGCCCGCGTGGACGTCGAGGTCGACACCGGCCAGGGCGACGGTCCCGCCGAATCGTTTGCTCAGCCCTCGGATGCGGACCAGGGGCTCCGACGCGAGGGGCGCGGCCGCCTTCGCAGACGTGTCGGGAGCGTCACACATGAGGCGATCCTATCTGGATCTTTCATGTCATTTCGGATATTCGATTCAGGCATTCGACGTGGGCCGTCGATGTGGGCTGTGTGACTCACGCGCCGTCGAGCCCGCACTCGGCCCAGATGACCTTGCCCTCCGGGAGATAGCGCGTGCCCCAGGTCCGGGACAGCTGGGCGACGAGGAAGAGGCCGCGTCCGCCCTCGTCGGTGCTGGCCGCCCGGCGCAGATGCGGGGCCGTGTTGCTGGTGTCGGAGACCTCGCAGATCAGGGAACGGTCGTGCAGCAGCCGTACCCGGACGGGGCCGGTGCCGTGGCGGATGGCGTTGGTGACCAGCTCGCTGAGGATCAGCTCGGCGGCGAAGGCGGTCTCGTCGAGTCCCCAGTCGGCCAGTTGCCTCAGGGCAGAGGCGCGGACCTCGCCGACGCGGGCGGGGTCGGCGGGCAGCTCCCAGGTGGCGATCCGGCCGGGGTCCAGGGCGTGGGTGCGGGCGACGAGCAGGGCGATGTCGTCGCACGGGTGCGCGGGCGCCACCGCCTCCAGGATCGCGTCACAGGTGTCCTCGGGCGTGCGCTCGGGGTGGTGGGCCAGGGCCCCGCGCAGCTGGTCGAGGACCACGTCGACGTCACGGTGCCGGTCCTCGATGAGTCCGTCGGTGTAGAGGACCAGCTGACTGTCCTCGGGCAGGTCGATCTCGACGGCGTCGAAGGGCAGCCCCCCGAGGCCGAGCGGCGGCCCGGCGGGCAGGTCCGGATAGGTCACGCTGCCGTCGGGGCGGACCAGCGCGGGCGGCGGGTGTCCGGCGCGGGCCATGACACACCGCTGCGAGGTCGGGTCGTAGACGACGTACAGACAGGTCGCGCCGATGATGCCCGCACCCTCCCCGTCGGGATCCTCCCGGTCCAGGCGCCCCACGAGGTTGTCGAGGTGGACGAGGACCTCGTCCGGCGGGAAGTCGAGCTCGGCGAAGCTGCGGGCGGCGGTGCGCAGCCGGCCCATGGTGGCGGCGGAGAGCATGCCGTGGCCGACGACGTCGCCGACCAGGAGGCCGATCCGGGCGCCGGAGAGCGGGATGACGTCGTACCAGTCCCCGCCCACGTCGGCCTCGGCGGGCAGATAGCGGTGGGCGACCTCGACCGCCTCCTGGTCGGGCAGCCCGTGCGGGAGCAGCCGGCGCTGCAGGGCCAGGACCATGGCGCGCTCGTGGGTGTAGCGCCGCGCGTTGTCGATGGAGAGAGCGGCGCGGGTGGCGAGTTCCTGGGCGAGCGAGCGGTCGTCGTCCCCGAAGGGGGCGGGTTCCTGGGCGCGGTAGAAGCTGACGACTCCGAGCACGACCCCGCGCGCCACCAGGGGGACGGCTATGAGGGAGTGGACATGGGCGAGCAGCGTCCCGGTGTGCTCGGGGTCCTGGGCAAGCCAGCCCGCGGCGCTCGCCAGGTCCGGTTCCAGCACCGCCTGTCCGCCGGTCAGCGAGCGCCGCTGGGGCGCGGTCGGGCCGAAGTCGGTCCGCTTGCCGGCCGGGGTGAAGGGCAGGTCGTCGCGGATGCCGTGGACCACGATCCGGCGCAGGTCGCCGACGGGGTCGGCGGACTCCTCGCCGCGCAGGACGGCATCGGGCAGGTCGACGGTCACGTAGTCGGCCAGCCGCGGGACGGCCGTCTCGGCGAGCTCCTCGGCGGTGCGGCGCACGTCCAGGGTGGTACCGATGCGGGCGCTGGCCTCGGACAGCAGCTCCAGCCTGCGGCGCGCGGCCAGGGCGTACGCGCCCACCTGCGGCTCCCCCACCATGACGAGGCTCCGCGCGGAGGGCGGCGGTTCGGGGGAACCGTTCGCGGCGGTGCGGGTGCCGTCCGCGGCACCGACGGGGGCACCCTCGCCCTCACCCTTGCCCGCGCCTGCTTCCCCGCCGTCGGCACGGTCCGGCGCATGCCCGGCGGGTGGCGCGACGGAGAGCCGGGCGAGGTGTGAGACGGCGGCGACGACGGCGGGCTGGACGGGGAAGCCCGGCAACCGGTCGTCCCGGCCCGCAACGGCCAGGGGCTCCCCGGGAGACGGGACGAGGGGCTCCCGGACGGACGAGGCGAGGGGCTCTCCGGCAGCGGAGCCGGGCAGAACGGCCTCGATGGCGACACCCTCCACCCCCGACGCGCTTCTCATCGGACGGCTCACCAGCGTCACGCGGCGCCCGTCGGGCAGCGACACGTCCACGGCGGCCCGCTGAGCGCGCGAGATCAGCTCGGTGGCCTTCTCCATGAGGAGCGCACGGTCGCTGTCGCGCAGCCGCAGAGCCGGCACCTCCCCTTCGGCCGTGTCGGATGCGGCCCCGGTGGCCAGGTACGCCCGCAGCAGGGCGCGTTCCCGCGCGGAGCTCTGCCCCAGCAGCCGCCGTTCCACGGCGCGGGCCGCCTTGCGGATCACGGCACCGAGCGCCGGGGTCTCGAAGCCGCGGGGATAGCCGAAGCACAGGACGCCCTCGATGCCGCCGCTGAGCGGATCGCGCACGGGCAGCGCCACACAGGCGCTCGCCTGGGAGCGCTCCGCGAAGTGCTCGGCGCCGTAGACCCGGATCAGGCGGCGCTCGGCCAGGGCCAGACCGATGCCGTTGGTGCCGGCGACCTGCTCGGCGAACACGAAGCCCGGGACGCGCTGGATCGCCGGAAGACTGCGGGCGAGGGAGGCCTCGCCGAAGCGCCGCAGGAGGACCGTCCCGTTCGCGTCGGCGACGGAGATATTGATCTTGCTGCCGGAGAACAGGGACTCCAGCCGGTCGAGCACCGGCACCGCGGCGCGGACGATACGGCCGTCCGCCTCGAAGTCCTCCCGGAAGGGAAGATCGGACTGGTCGGGTGAGAGCCCCAGGGTCCGGCAGCGCTGCCAGGAGTCCAGGATCGAGGCCCGTACGCCCCTGTCGACCGGTTCTCCCTGCAGAAAGCGCTCGCGGAAACGCGTGGGCCCCGTGCCGTCCGTGGCACGCCCCACCGTCGATTGTTCTCCTCCGGATCGAACCACGCCTCGCCTCACTCGCACCCGCGTTCACTCACCTGCGACTCGCCCACCTTTCGCTAAAGAATCCGACATTGACGAGCATACGGACATACAAGGCGTGAGTCATGGCCCGCCCGGACTGTCGGAACGACGGCCACCAGGGGGCGCCCTCACATGTGGTGACAGGGCAGTGCCCGACCGTCACAGAACTGCGACCGGAGTGACGGGCGAGCCCGTCCCGCCGGGGATGTTCAGCGGCGCCACGACGAGCAGGAACGCGTACCGGCCCGCCTGGGCCGTCGCGGCCGACAGGGCCTCCAGGTCGAGGTTGTCCAGCAACGGCACCCCCATCGCGGTGACGGCCAGGACGTGGACGGGCGAGTGCACACCCGCCACCGGCGAGGGCCGTACGTCACTGTCACCGTCGCTGCCGAGCAGCACGACACCCCGCTCGGCCAGCAGCGGTACGGCGTCCACGTGGAAGCCCGCGCTCACCGCGCCGGAGTCCCACGGACCGAGTTCCGTACGGCGACGGACGTGCCCGGTGCGCAGCAGCACCGCGTCCCCCTCGCCGACCGTCACACCGAGGGCCCGCTCCGCGGCGGCGACCTCCGGCGCGTGCACTGCCCGCCCCGGCTCCAGCCAGGGCACCCCTAGCACGGCGGGCAGATCGAGGAGCACGCCCCTCGTCACCAGAGGTCCCAGCTCCGACACCGCGCCGAAGCGGGCGCCACCGGCGTCGACGACCTCGCGTGCCGTACGGCCGCCGTAGAGCCGCCCCCGGTAGGCGATGTGGGAGAGCGCGTCGAGATGGGTGACGCCCCTGCCGTGGTAGTCGACGGCGATGAAGTCCTTGTGGGCGGCGGGTTCGGGGCGCTCCACATCGCCCAGGTCGGTCATGTGGTGCAGGGCGGGCCTGGGGTTGTCGGGGTCGGGCCGGGTGTTCCAGGGAAGGGCCGTCGGGACGACCGTCCCGGACCGCACCTCGGCCATGGCCCGCCGCACATGGTCCGCGGTCACCCGGTTCCACGCACCGCGATCGACCCGGTCCCGGTCCCGGTCCCGGTCACCCCGGGTGCGCACCGCCTCGAAGAGGGCGTCGAACTCCGCGCGGGAGAGGGCCGGCCCGTTGCCCGACATGGCTCCAGCTTGGCACCGGCACGACAGCTGCGCAGGGCGGCCCGCGTCGCAGGGATGGACCCGGGTGCTGCTGCTCCGCTGCTATGAGGCGGTGCGGCACAGGTAGAGGCCGGCCGAGCCGCCGAGGACGACGCGGTCGTCGTGCGGGTGGAAGGAACAGGAGGACAGGTGGTTGTCGACCCTCAGCCGGCACACCTGGGCCTCCGACTCGGTGTCCCACAGGAAGGCGGAGCCTCCCATCGTGACGGCGACCAGACGGCTTCCGTCCCGCGACAGGGCCACGGACCACACCGCCGTCCCGTCGCCTTCGAGCACGCGGCGGGGCAGTCGGGTCGCCGGATCCCACAGGAGCGCGTAACCGTCGTACCCGCCGGTGGCCAGGTGCCGGCCGTCGGGTGACCAGGACACCGCACCGATCGAACCGACATGGCCGTCCCACTCCTCGACCGGCCCTGTGGGGCGACCGGCGTCGTCGAGAGGAACGACCCGCAGTTCCATGGACGTGGTGGCCGCGGCCAGGTGTGAGCCGCCGGGTGCGAACGCCAGGGCGTTGACACTGGCGCCCACCGAAAAGGTGCCGACCCGCTGCCAGTCCGCCGTGCGCCACAGCAGCACGTCGCTGCTGTCCCCGGCGGCCACCCAGCGGCCGTCGGGACTCCAGGCGACGGCGCCCGGGTAGGTCAGCGTCCGGGCCGGCACGCGGACCACCTCGTGCTGTTCGGCGTCCCACAGCAGCAGTCGGCCGTCGTCGCCGACGCTCAGCAGAGACCGCCCGTCGGGTGCCCAGGAGAGGGCCCGCAGATCTCCCTCGTGCGCGGACACGGCGTACCGCGACCAGACCGGGAGGTCCGCGAGTCCGGCCTCGGTCACCATCAGCTGACCGCCGGTGTTCCCCGCGGCCAGGGCACCCCTGGAGGACCAGGCCACGGTGTTCACCCGGTCGGCCAGTCCGGCGTCCGGGTCGTCCTGCCGGTCGGGGATCCACAGACGCACCACGGGTTGCCGGGTGCCGACAGCGATTCTGTCCCCCCGCGGATGGGGAGCGATCGCCCTCACCTGAACGCCACGGGCGGAGAAGCTGTCGGTGAGCTGGAGGCGAGGGGTGCTCCCCCAGCGGGAGACCTTCCAGACGAAGACGGTGCCGTCGTTGTCCCCCGTGAGCAGGGTGTCGCCCGACGGCGCCCACACAAGCGACTGCAGCCAGGCGGCCCCGCTGTGTTCGTCCCCGAAGACCCGGCCCGTGGCCTCGGCGCCGGAACAGTCGATGAGCGTCACCTTCGCCGAGCGACCGGCCACGGCCAGCACGTTCCCGTCCGGGTGCCAGTCCAGGGCCTGGACCACGGACTGACCGGTGTCGAGCACCGCCGGTTCGCCCTCCGGCTCCCCCGTCCACCGGTGGACCCGGCCGTCCGCGAGCCCGGCCGCCAGCCCTCCGCGTCCGTGCCAGCCCAGTACCGTGCAGGCGGCCTCGCGCACGCCGGGCAAGGGCGGTCCCAGACTGCCCTCGGTGAACGGCGCGTGCCAGAGCCGTACGTCTCTCCCGCAGGCCACGGCGAGGGTTCGGGAGTCGGGAGCGAAGGCCACCCGGACAGGGGGACGGTCGCCCTCGCCGAGGTCCAGCCGCCGTACGATCCGCCCATCGGACGGGTCCACCAGCAGCACCTCGCCCCGGTCGGTGCCCACGGCCAGGAACACCACGTCACGGCTCCACGACAGGCCGGTCACCACCCCGGCGCCGGCCGCCGCGTCCACCACCAGGTCCGGTTCCCCGTCCTCCTCGACCCGGTGGATCCGCACCGTGCCGTCGTCACTGCCGGTGGCCAGCAGCCGGCCGTCCGGCCGCCAGCACAGGGCGTCCACCGCCCCCGTGTGGCCGGTCAGCACCCGCCACAGCCGCTCGTCCGGACCATCGGGAAAGGGTGCCTTCGCTACCAGTCCCCCGGCCAGGACCTCACGCGTGTGGTGCAGCCGCGCCCTCACCTCCCCCAGGGCCAGGCAACGGCTGTACAGGGTGACGGCGAGGTCGACGCGCCGCGCGTGCCCGGACAGCAGATGGGCCTCCCCGTAGACCAGCAGACCGAGTTCCCGCGCGAAGGGGTCCATGCCCAGCGGCAGGAAGACCCGGCTGCGGCGGCCCGCCTCCGCCTCCAGGGCCGTGGGGCCGCTGCGCCAGACCCGGGCGACGAGGAAACGGAAGTCGGTGGTGGTGTGGTGGAGACCGTTGCCGTCGTCGGCGGCGGCGAGGTGGTAGGTGACGATGTCCAGGAACTCGGGGTCGGCGTCGGGCCCGGCCAGGGCGTGCCAGCCCGTTCCGGCGCACAGCGGGACGTGCGCGTCCAGGAGGGTGCGATGCGCCTGCCGTACGGCGCGCGGGTCGCGGCGTTGGAGGACGTCGCGGATGATGTCGTGCAGCCGTACGCCCTCCGTGTCGATCTGGGCCAGCAGGAAGTGGTCGTCCAGGCGGGCGCACTCGCGCCGGGCGGTCAGTTCGGTGACTCCCCAGAGCCGGGCGAGCCAGCGGTACGGGATGTGCTGGTCCTCCGGGAAGCAGGCCAGGGCCAGCAGCCTGGCCAGGGAGTTGCGGCCGGTGCGCGGGATCCGGGCGAGTTCTTCGAAACTGAGGTCGACGGTGGCTTCCACGGTGCGCGTGTGCGGGTCGGCGTACTCGTCGAGTGCGTCCTGCAGTCCGCGGCGGTCCAGCTCGTCGGCCATCTCGCGCACTGCGTCGGCCAGGCTCATGCCGAGGCGCTGCACCATGCTGCGCAGCACTCCGTTCAGCAGGCGCAGGGCCAGCGGCCAACGGCCGGAGCGCTCGAACAGCGGCAGTACGGTGGTGTTCTCGGCCGTGTCGATCCCCGATGTCAGCAGGCTCAGCGACTGGGCGAAGGACATCCGGTCGATGCGGACCAGCGGCGCCGACGGGTCCAGGATCCCGCGGCTGCGCGTGGTCACCAGTCGCACGCAGCCGCTGCCGCCGCGCAGGAACGGCTCCAGGTCCTCCCGCCGCCACACGTCGTCCACGACCAACAGGACGCGCCGTCCGTCCAGTGCGGCCCCCAGGTCGACACCGGCCGCCTCCACGGTCGCGTAGGCCGGGGGTTCGGCGCCGGTGAGAAGCCTGACCAGGTCGCGCGCCACGGTGATGATCCGCTGCTGCGGCACGTCGCGGCCGAGCTGTGCCCACAGCACACCGTCGGGGAAGGCCGCCAGCACGTCCGGATGGTGACAGGCCCAGGCGGCCAGGGTGGTCTTGCCGAACCCTCCGGTGCCCTGAACGCCGGTGACGGACGAGGACAGACCGACGGCGGAAGCCGCGGCGGCAACGCCGGCGTCCCCCTCCGCCGTGGCGGCTTTGAGCAGTGACCTCACCAAGTCGTCGCCCTCTTCGGGCCGTTCGACGAAGTGTGAGGGGACGGCGGGGGCCATGTGCGGCATGGCCCTGGGCCTCGGCTGCTCTGCGAGAGGACGGTCGGGGCTCGGCACCGCCGTCGTGGGGCGTACACGGCGGAGCCCGGTGGGCACGGCCACGTCAGCCGTCGAGGGCGGCGGTTCGATCCGCTGTGCGCTGGGCGGCGGTGTCACGTCGTGGCGTGCCAGTAACTCTCCGCCTGCGCAGGCCGCCAGGCGGAAGAACCGCCACCTGCGGGCGTCGCGCAGGTCCTCGTACGTCGTGAAGCGCAACGCCGTGGCCTGGACGGACAGGAGCAGCTGATCCGCCCACAGATCCCGCCAGCTGTCCGGGACGACGTCCGCGCAGGCGCTGTGCATGCCGTCCAGGAGCCGCATCAATGGCGGGACGAGATGATCACCATGGGCGTCCTGGGGGTTCACCACATGGGCCAGCAGCGCGCGTTCCTGATCCGCATCGAGGCCTGCGGACACCTTGTCGGCCAGAACCGAGAGCGTCAGCGTCGCCAAGTCCCGTGTCAGCGGGGCCGCCTCGTCGAAGTCGGCCAGGTCGATGAGCTCATAGGCGTCCGGACGGAGCGTCCCCCTGCGGCGGGGCACCATGGCGTTCTGCAGATGCAGGTCGGAGTGGGTCAGACCGCGCACCACCGGGAACCGCGGATCGGGCAGCCGGTGGTCCCCCAGGGCCATGAGCAGCGGGTTCGGTACGACCGTGCCGTCGACCTCGATCCACGCCGCCCGTGCCGCGTCCAGCAGGAGCGCGTCGACCCCGGCGGCGTAGACCCGTACCTCACCGCCGTCTGCGAGGAGTTCGCCGAGTTCGTCCCGCAGGAACCGGGAGAGGTGGACGTCATCGGCGTGCCGGTCCTCGACTCCCCCGTTCCAGTCGGTCACCAGTCCCTTGACCACGGCCCGGAAGGCGGACATCAGATCGTTTCCGTCCAGACGGGCCATCGTCTCCACACCTCGCAGGCTGCCGCCGGCGGGCTTCTGGAACGTCAGCAGCCGTCCGTCGCCCACGGGGTAGGGCGGGAAGGCCGGCTCGGTCAGGTGCCGCGCGGCAAAGTCCCGGGAGGCGCGCCGGGCCCGCTCGTGGGCGGCGTGTTCGGCGCGCTGAGCGGTGGGACACAACTTGACCACCACGGTTCCGGGCCCCGGGGCGACGGTCACGGCCGCGAGCGCGGCGCCCGTGTAGCCCTTCCCCGACGGCTTCCAGCGCGGGTTGACCGGCTTGACCGTCGTCCCCAGGTCGTCTGCCCACTGGAGCAGTGCCCGTGCCGCGTGCTCGTCGCCCAGGCAGGTGGTCAGCTCAGCGAGCTCGGTCATCGTCTCTCCCGCGCTGAGGCGTCGGCACGCCGGACAGGTTCGTCAGGGTTGATCGGAGCCATTGTGGCACCGCCGACGTCGGTGCCGGTCCGACAGAGTGATGTACCGTCAGCGCGGCCCCGCACCGGCCCGGAGCCCGGGCCCCTTCACGGAGACGACCGAGCTCGCATCGCGCGCGGACGGGACACGGACCGGGGGAAGGCGCGGTGGAGAACGCGGACGGCCTGGAGCATCTGTTCGACGACGCGCGGGCGTCCAAGGCGCTGATGGACTGGGCTCGCAACGGAGTCCACGGCGGCTCGGTCCGGCCGCTCTGGACACCTGCAAGGACATCGCCAAAGGCGGCCTCTACGACGTGTGGGCCTCGAGGACCACCTCAGGGACACCCGGGGGTGCGGCCTCGGGCCCGCCCGAGGAACTCCGGCGCCTGGAGGCGTACAGTCGCACCGCCGTCGTCGCCGCGGGACACCAGGGTGCGTCGGGCACCAACACGCCGCCCCTTGACCTGACGGCCCTCGCCGTCCCCAGGGACCTGGAACGGGACCTGCTCGACCTGCTCGACAAGGGCCGCTCGGCGTGCCTGACCGGAGAGCCCGGCACCGGGAAGACGACGCTGCTGTGGCTGCTCCACCACGAGCTCACCGCGCATCCGGTAGGGGCGTCAGGAGGTCGACGAACAGCTCACGGACGACCTACACATGGCGTGGCGCAGCCGCCTTGATCGTCCCCATGCCCTGAGGGGTGATGACCACGAAGGCACCGCGTCCGTCCTCCGGACACTCCTGCCGAGTCACCAGTCCCCGCTTCGCCATACGGGTGACCTGATGGGACATCCTGCTCTTTTCCCACTCTGGGGTCAGCCATCTCGGTTGTTGAGCCATACAACGAGAATACCCGTTGGTTGACTCATCATCTACCACCGGTGATATGAGCTGCCCGACCTGACGGTCGACACCCGAGCGGCCGTCCCGGGTGTTGACGCGTCAACCGCGGACTCCTAGAGTTCCGGGTGCAGCCCAGGAAAAGGTTGACCGCTCGCGCGGTCAGGTCGTCAGATCAGGACGCGTCCTCGTCCAGTTTCTCGACCACCCGCTCGGAGATCTGGCCCAGCGTGCGCAGCTCCGAAGGAGTGACATGGTCGAGGAACAACCCCCGCACGGCCTCCACATGGAGCGGAGCCGCCGCCTCGACCGCCGCGCGCCCTTGCTCCGTGATCACCACGAAGGCGCCCCGCGCGTCCTCGAGGCACTCCTCCCGGACGACCAGACCCCGTCCGGCCATCCGCGCGATGTGATGGGACATCCGACTCTTCTCCCACTCCAGGGTACGAGCCAGATCCTGATAACGCTGCCGCCCCTCCGGCACGTCCGTCAGATTGACGAGCACCGCGAAGTCGGCGGCCGACAGACTCGACTCCGTCTGGAGCAAGCGCGACAGGCGACCTCCGAGCTTCTCATGCAGCCGGACGAAGTTCCGCCACGCATGCTGCTCCTCCGTCGTCAACCAACGCACGTTTTCCTCCATGCAGAAAGTGTAGACGTGGTTGACAGTTCACCAAGCGCACCCCTCCGGACTGCCCTCTTTTGATGGGAGCCCGCCATTGCTCCGGGGGCGCGGCGTGACCTGTCCTGCCCTGACTGTCCGCGCCACGCCTCCGGGCCCACCGGCACCACCCTCGACTAGTCCGTTGACGCGTCATCTAGTCTCACGCTAATTTGGATGATACATCAAGTACACCTGTGAGGCCTGCCCCGGCGGGTCCGCACACCCAGCTCTCAAAGAGGTATCCCATGAACGTCGCCCTGTGGGTCGTCGCGGCCCTGCTCTCCCTCGTCTTCCTCGGCGCCGGCGCCATGAAGCTCACCCAGTCGAAGGAGAAGATCCTCGCCTCGGGACCGAACATGGCCTGGGCCGAGGACTTCTCGCCCGGGATGATCAGGTTCATCGGTACCGCGGAGGTCCTGGGCGCCATCGGCCTGCTGCTGCCGCCCGCGGTGGACGTCGCCACATTCTTCGTCCCCCTGGCCGCCACCGGCCTGGCCCTGGTCATGATCGGCGCCGCGATCGAGCACGGCCGCCGCAAGGAGTACCCGAACATCGCCGTCCCCGTGGTCCTGCTCGCCCTGGCCGTGTTCGAGGCCTGGGGCCGCTTCGGTCCGCACTCCTTCTGACGGCAACCGCAAGAAACGGAGAAACCCATGCCTGCGATCACCGTGGACGACGTACTCGTCCTGCCGCGACTGCCGGAGCTGGACCCGGCCGCGACCCGCTACCGGCCCGTCCGCCGCCTGGCGAAGGCCGAGCGGGGGTTCGAGGGCGAGGGTTTCCCCGTGCGCCGGGCCTTCGCCGGTGTGCCGTTGCCGGAACTGGACCCGTTCGTGCACATGGACCATCTCGGCGAGGTCGAGATGGCGCCGGGCGAACCCATGGGCACACCCTGGCATCCGCACCGCGGCTTCGAGACCGTCACCTACCTCATCGACGGCGCCGTGGAGCACCAGGACTCCAACGGCGGCGGCGGAAGGCTCAGCGACGGCGACACCCAGTGGATGACCGCGGGAGCCGGCATCCTGCACATCGAGCAGCCGCCGGAGCAGCTGGTCAGGAGCGGCGGGGTCCTGCACGGCGTGCAGCTGTGGGTCAACCTGCCCCGGGCCAAGAAGATGAGCCCGCCGCGCTACCAGGACATCCGCGGCAAGCACACCGGACTGCTCACCACCCCCGACGGCGGCGCGCTGATCCGGGTGATCGCCGGGGACATCGCGGGGCACACCGGCCCCGGCGTGACCCACACCCCGATCACCGTCGCCCACCTCACCCTCGAGCCCGGCGCCCAGGTCGACCTGCCGTGGAACCCGGACTACAACGCGCTGGTCTACGCCCTGGCGGGCCACGGCACGGTCGGCGCCGAAGGCCGCCCGCTCCAGGAGGGCCGACTCGCCGTCTTCGGCGAGGGTGACGCACTGCGGCTGACGGCCGACCGCGTCCAGGAGTCCCGCGCACCCAAGCTGGAGCTGTTCGTGCTGGGCGGTCTGCCCATCCGCGAACCGGTCGTCCAGTACGGCCCGTTCGTGATGAACACCGCCCAAGAGGTGCAGCAGGCCTTCGAGGACTACCAGGCGGGCCGCCTCGGCGTCATCCCGGCGCGGTGACGCCGAGTTCGAGGCCGTCGACCTCCGGGACTACCCGCTGCCGCACCTGGACGAGCCGCTGCCCCCGTCGATGGGCCAGTACCAGGGCGAGCACACCAAGAAGTGGGCGGAGAAGATCGCCTCCTTCGACGGCTTCGTCTTCGTCACCCCGGAGTACAACCACAGCACCTCCGGCGTGCTGAAGAACGCCATCGACTACCTCTACAACGAGTGGAACAACAAGGCGGCCGGCTTCGTGTCCTACGGCGGCGTCGGCGGCGCCCGGGCCGTGGAGCACCTGCGCCTGGTCGCCGGCGAGCTCCAGATGGCCGACGTGCGCCAGCAGGTGGCGCTGTCGCTGATGACGGAGTTCGAGAACTTCAGCGTCTTCAAGCCCGGCGACTACAACGTGGGCGGATGCGGGCGGCGCCCTGGGCACCCTGCTCGACCAGGTCGTGGCCTGGAGCGGGGCCCTGGCCCCGCTGCGTGCGGCGACCGTCACCGTCTGACGCGGTCTGTCCTGATGCCGGGTCCGGTATCACCGGGCTCGGCATCCGCTTTTCGCCCTGATGGCCTGGTGATGCCGCGCACATAGGTCCTGAGCTGCGCCGACCCCGTGTTAGCGTCCGGCCGTGATCTTCCCGGCTCTGGATGTACCCGCACCCCGCGGCGGAGCGGCAGGAGCCGCCGCGGCGGCCGGCCCCGGATCTGCCGACCCCCGTGATCCGCTCGGTCTGCTCGACCTGTTCGGCGCCCCGTTCGTCCAGGACCCGTACCCCTGGCTGGACCTGCTGCGGTCCGAGTCGCCGGTGCACCACGACCCCGGCACGGGGCTGTGGCTGGTCAGCCGGCACCAGGACGTGCGGCAGGTGCTCCTGGAGCCGGGTGTCTTCCTCTGCGACAACGCCCAGAACGCCGTCGCCCCGCTGCCCGTCCCCGTGCTGCGGGTCCTCGTCCGGGGCGGCTTCACGCTGCCTCCCGCGCTCGCCAACAACGGCACCCCGAGCCATCCCGGCCTGCGCCGACTGGTCACCCGGTTCTTCAACGCGGGGCGCGTCGCGGCCGCCGTACCGGTGATCCAGCGGATCGCCGACGAGCTGCTGCAGCCGGTGCGGTCCGAGCTCGACGCGACCGGCGGTGCCGACCTGTTCGCTTCGTTCGCCCAGGTGCTGCCCTGCCGCGTGCTGATGGAACTCCTCGGCATCGAGGGCGTCGACCCGGCGACGCTCATCCGCTGGAGCGACGCCTCGCTGGAACTGTTCTGGGGCAGGCCCGCACCGACACGGCAACTGGAGCTCGCGGAGCTCGTCGTGGCCTTCCACCAGTGGCTCACCGAGACCGTGCGCGACGGTTCCGCCCCTGCCGACTCCTTCATCGAGGCACTCCCCCGCCACCGCCTGCCCGACGGCAGGCCGTTGGACGTGCAGACCGCGGTCGGCATGTGCTTCTTCGTCTTCATCGCCGGTCAGTCCACCACCGGGCAGCTCATCGCCACCGTGCTGCGCCGGGCGCTGGCCGAGCCCGGCATGTGGGCGCGCGTGGCGGGAGAGGCGGGTCCGGCCGAGGCCTGGGTGGAAGAGGTCCTCAGGCGCGAGCCGCCGGTGACCACCTGGCGCAGGGTCGCCGCGCAGGACACGGAACTGGGCGGGGTACGCCTGCCGGCTGGTGCGCAGTTGCTGCTGATGCTGCTGGGCAGCGGTTCCGATCCGGAGGTCTTCCCCCAGCCGGAACGGATGTGCCCGCATCGGGAGAACATCCGCCACCACCTGGCCTTCGGCGTCGGCCGCCATCGCTGCCCGGGCGCTTCCCTGGCCCGTACGGAGGCGGCGGTGGCCCTCCGGGCGGCGGCCCGCCGGCTGCCACGGATACAGCAGGCGGCGGGAGCGGCGGACTCGCCCATGCTGGGTCTGCTGTCGTTCCGAGCTCCCCTGCAGGTGGCGGTGGAACAGCGGTAGCCGCACGGCGAGGATCCCGCCCCAGCCGCCCACGACCAGCGGTGAGGGGCGGCACCGTTCCGGGTGCCGCCCCCCACCGCTGGTCCGCCTTTACGCCTCGGCCGTGTCGGGAACCGGGGTGTTGAGGAGCTGGAACTCCCAGGCGGTCACGATCCCGGTGGCGCCGGTGTGCCCCAGAGCCGCCAGCTGGTCCTCGGGCTTGATGGCGTCCGTCCGGGCCCAGTCGCGCTGCCACTCGCCCGTGACGGCCATCCAGGTGATCGGGACGATCCCGGCCTGAACCATGCGCTGTACGGCCATCTCGTGGGCCTCCGTCGACACGCCGCCGGACGCGTCGGTGACGGCGTAGACCTGGAAGCCCTCCCCGGACGCCTGGAGGGCGGGCATGGCCACGCAGATCTCCGTCCACAGGCCGGCGATGACCAGCTTGTTGCGCCCGGTGGCCTTCACGGCGTCCACCACACGCTGGTCCTCCCAGGTGTTGATCCACGACCTGTTGATCGGCTTCTGGTCCGGGAAGACGTCCCGGAGCGGCTGGATCAGATTGCCGCCGCGCTCCTCCATGACCGTCGTCAGGATCGTCGGGACGCCATAGCCCTTGGCGGCCTTGGCCAGCCCGATGACGTTGTTGGCGACGAGCGCCGGCTCGTGGCTGTGCAGGTTGGCGAACTGGTACGGCTGGTGGTCGATCAGCAGCAGAACGCTCTCCTCGGGCGTGAGCAGGGCATCAAGACCGGTCTTCGGCAACGTGCTCATGGCTGTCTCCTCGGTGTGCGCCTCATGCGAAGCGAGCAGGAAGTTGATGCATCATCTTTCTATATGAACATTCAATCCACTGTCCAGTGGTTGACATATCAATCCTTGTTGATGTGTCATCTTCCTGGGAGGCGGACACCCCCATACCGCCCGAGGAGATGCCATGAGCCCGTCGCCGATGCCCGGTGAGAGCGTCCTGCTGCTGATCGACCACCAGCCGCTCCCGTACCTGTTGGGACGACCACCGCGTGAGGGACACCGTCGCGACCACCGGGCGCACGAAGCTGGTCGTCGCCGGCTTGCACACGGAGGCCGCCGTGACCATGTCCGCGCTGCGGGCGACCGCCGAAGGGCTCGACGTGTACGTCGTCGTCGACGCCTGCGGAGGCGTGACGGCCGAAACCCACGACCTGGCCGTTGCGCACATGGCCCAGGCAGGCGTCACGCCGGTCACCTGGGCGGCCCTCGATCGCGCATGGCATCGCTCGAGAGCCCGGCAGGCAACCGTCGCCTCTCCGGTCAGGGCCACCGGATGGGGCGCTCAGGGCACGTCGACCGCGGGATGGCAGGAGGAAGGCCCCATGACGGCTTGCGCCTGGGCGCACCGGCTCCTCGCCGTACCCACCGCCCGAATGTGACGGTGTACTCGCACCCGATCAGGAACCTGCCGTGACCACGAAGGGCCGCAGGACTGCACACCGCGCGACGCTGGGCCGTGGGAGTGGCCGTGACCGTTCTCGTGTACATCGCGCTTCTGACGCTGACCGCGGGTGCCAGGTCCCAACCGTGCTGCCACTGAGCGGCACCTGCGCGACCGCCGCGGAAAGCGCCGGTGGGCGCCTACTCGAATCCTCTGCCGAAGCGGACGACGCGCCCTCGCCGAGCCCGACCCAGGAGGTACCGACTCCATGACCACTCCGAAGCTGGTCGCGACCGACCTGGAGGGCACGCTCCTGCACAGTGACGGCACGCTGTCGCAGCGCACACGAGCCCCGTTGTCGGCGGCCGAGAGAGCCGGAATACCCGTCGTACTCGTCACGGGCCGCCCGCCACGCAGCGTGCCGGCACTGCTGGACGTATCGGTCCCCATGCCGTCATCGCCGCCAACGGTGCCACGGAACGCGAAGCGCTAGGTCGCGAGGTCGTGCTCGATGTCCGCGGCCACCGACCTGAGGAGCGCGACCAGCCGCGGCAGGTGCTCCTTGTCGTACCGGACGCTGGGCATCGACACGGCGATGCCGGCGGAGACCTCGCCGTCCGGTGTGTGCACCGGTACGCCGATGGCGACGACGCCGCGTTCGGAGCGTTCCCGGTTGAGGGCGAAGCCGTTGCGGCGCACCTTGGCCAGGTCGGCCCGGAGCGAGGCCAGGTCGGGCAGCTCGCCCGGCCGGTCTTCGAACCGCGTCTGGTCGTAGAGGGTCGCGAGCTCCTCGGGTGTCAGCTCGGCCAGGAGCAGCAGCCCGGCGGTGGTGCGGTGGGCCGGGAAGACCATGCCCTCGCGGTTGCCGACCCGCAGCGCCTGGCCCGACTCGACGCTGGCGACGAACCGCACCGCGTCGCCCGTGCGGACGGTGAGGTTGGCCGACTCGTCGAGCAGGTCGACCAGTCGGCGCAGATGGGGAAGAGCGGCGGCACGCAGTCGTGACGTGGCCGACCGGGAGTGGGCGGCGAGTTCGAGCACGGGACCGACCCGGTACGCCCTGCCCTCGTCCTGCACGGCGAAGTCGCGGTAGACGAGCATCGAGAGCAGGCGGTGCGCGGTCGAGGCGGCCACGCCCAGCCGACGGGCGACCTCCGAAACGCTGAGAGTGCCCTCGAGCTGGAGCATCGCGGCGATGCGCAGCGCGTTGTCGACGCTGGTGATCGCGTACGGCGGCGGCTGCTTGGACGGCTTGTCCACCACCGGCTCCATTCTGCTGTCCAGAATCTTCTTTTCTGCGTCGGCGTCGACGGCCACCGTACACCCATGACCGCGACACCCGTCGAGACCCCCGTCCAGCTCCACGCAGTCGATGCCCCTGACCAGCCGGACGTCACCCCCGCCCTCGAAGAGCTGTATCGCGGCTTCGAGCAGGAACTGCTCGTGCCGCTGTGGACCGAGATCGGCGACCTCATGCCGGCCCACCCGCACTCCCGCGCGGTGCCGCACCGATGGAAGTGGGAGAACCTCGTCCGCCTCGCCGATCGGGCCGGGCACATCGTTCCGGTCGGCCGTGGCGGCGAGCGGCGCGCGATCGCCCTGGCGAATCCCTCGCTGGGTGGACGTCCGTTCGCGACACCCACGCTGTGGGCCGCGATCCAGTACCTGATGCCGGGTGAGGACGCCCCTGAGCACCGCCACACGCAACATGCCTTCCGCTTCGTCGTGGAGGGCTCCGGCGTGTGGACCGTCGTGGGCGGCGACGCGGTGCCGATGAACCGCGGCGACTTCCTGCCGCAGGCCGGCTGGAACTGGCACGCCCACCACAATGCCTCCGACCAGCCGATGGCCTGGATCGACGGCCTCGACATCCCCTTCCAGTACGTCACCGAGTCGCAGTTCTTCGAGTTCGGCCGCGACGAGATCTCCGAGGGCGAGCGGATCACGCCCGAGTACTCACGCTCCGAGCGGCTCTGGGGTCACCCGGGCCTGCGTCCGGTCGGCGTCGCCCACACCACGCCCGGCTCACCGCTGCTCGCCTACAAGTGGGAGCACACCGACCGCGCGCTGGCCGACCAGCTCGCGCTGGCGAAGGAGGGGTACGCCGGCACGGTGGAGCCCGGCCATGCGGCCGTGCGCTTCAGCAACCCGGCCGACGGCACCGACGTACTGCCCACCGTCCGCGCCGAGTTCCACCGGATCGTGCGCGGCACCGCGACCGCTCCCGTGCGCGAGACCGGGTCGAGCGTCTACCAGGTCTTCGACGGCTCGGGCGTGATCACCGTCGGCAAGAGGACCTGGTCGGTCACCCGGGGCGACCTCTTCGTCGTCCCGTCGTGGGAGCCGTTCTCCGCGCGGTCGGAGGCCGGTTCGACCGACTCCGACTCGGGCGCCCTCGATCTGTTCCGCTTCTGCGACGCACCCGTCTTCGAGGCGCTCCGGCTCAACCGCACCCAGCTCGACAAGTAAGGAATCCCTCAGCGATGAAGCTCGCGACCATCCGCACCGCAGGCGGCACCCGCGCCGTCAAGCTCGTCTCCCTCGACGGCGCCGACACGCTCGTCGACCTCGGCGCGCCCGACCTCGGCACCTTTCTCGCCGACCCCGCGTGGCGGACCGCGGCGGAGCGGGCCGAGCGCCCGACGTACGACGTCGAGGGCGCCGACTTCGCGCCCGTCGTCCCGAACCCCTCGAAGGTCGTCTGCGTCGGCCACAACTACTCCAACCACATCAAGGAGATGGGGCGGGAGCTGCCGTCGTACCCGACCCTCTTCCCCAAGTACGCCGACACCCTGCTCGGCGCGAACGACCCGATCGTCAAACCGGCCGAGACGGACGCCCTGGACTGGGAGGTCGAGTTCGTGGTCGTCATCGGCCAGGAGGTCCGCCGCGCCGACGACGCCCAGGCGGAGGCGGCGATCGCCGGCTTCACCGTCATGAACGACATCTCGGTGCGCGACTGGCAGTTCCGCACCGTCGAGTGGACGCAGGGCAAGATCTGGGACTCCTCGACGCCGGTCGGCCCGTACCTGGTCACCCCCGACGAGGTCGGCGGCATCCGACCCGCGCTGCAGGTCCGCACTCTGGTGGACGGCCGGGTCATGCAGTCGGACAACACCGGCACGCTGCTGTTCGACCCGGTGTTCCTGGTCAAGTACATCTCGACGATCATCACCCTGCGCCCCGGCGACCTGATCGCCACCGGCACCCCGGCCGGGGTCGGCCACGCCCGCGACCCGAAGGTCTATCTGACCGGCGGGGAGACGGTCGTGACCGAGATCGACGGCCTCGGCGTGTGCACCAACGTCGTCCTGAAGGACGCGTGACACCTGGCTCGGCCCGCAAGGTCTCAGTGCCCGCGAGAGCCGGGCGTGGTGTCACACGTGGGCCTGGCGATCGCCCGGGCGGCGGCGTGCGGGGGCTATGTGGCGACCGGCGGTGCTATCGAGCCCGGGACGACAGGGGGAAGCATCGCGGAGATCTCGACGGCAGTTCCTCCAGCGCGTCGAGGACCCCTGACACTCGGTGGCGTACTCGGGGCAGGAGCCTCGGTAGCCGCGCAGACGGCGAGTTGGCGTGCCGCCTCAACCCAACTCGCCAGAGATGACGCATCAACTTAACTCATCAGCGCGATCACCCCAGGCGGCGCGGCAGTCGCGGCACTGGCCGTGACCACGGGCCCGGCACAGGCGGCGAGCACGCCGCCCGAGTGCCAGGCCGATGCGGGCTCCGCATGCGTGGCCGTCACCAATGGAGCCGACGGCCAGGTCCACAGCATCAGCGTGAACGGCCAGTGCGCGACCTTCACCACAGACAGTCGCAACATGTGCTTCCCCGACGTGACCGTGGACCCCTCCCGAGCATCCCCCACCACGCTGACCTACTCGGGCTACTACTGCGAGAGCAGCACCCAGAATTCGCAGGTCGCGTCCTGGACACAGGCTCCACCGGAACCGGCAACTAGCGCTGGGTGACCATCGGCCGCGTCTGGATGTGACACATGCGGTGGGGGTGGCCGTCCCGGCGGCGGCCACCCCCACCTGTCTTGCGGCGCGGCAAGGTCGCCGTACGCGTCGCATGACGTGCCCCCACCCCTTCACGGAGCAGTGATGACCTCACAGTTGACGGGCCGACGGACCCTCGCCCGTATCACCACCAAGCAGCACCTGGGCCCCGACGCCCAGGTCGACGACAAGGCCCTGGTCTTCATTCCCTCCGACCCGGCACTGACTGATCCGTTTCTCGTCCTGGTCGAGGACTGGTTCTCCACCCCCGGCTTCGAGTGGCACCCCCACCGCGGCCTGGAGACCGTCACGACCGTCATCGACGGCGTCCTGGAACACGGCGACAACCTCGGCCACGCCGGCGCCCTGGAAGCCGGCGAGGTGCAGTGGATGACCGCCGGGAACGGCATCGTCCACCGCGAGCTCGCCTACCGCGACGAACGCGCCCACACCCTGCAGATGTGGCTCAACCTCCCCAGGGCCAAGAAGCTGACACCGTCGCGCTACCAGGACCTGAGGAGCACCTCCATGGCCCGGGTGCACACGCCCGGCGTCAGCATCGACGTCCACGCCGGCACCGTCGACGGCGTCACCGGCACCGCCGACACCCACCACCCCGTCCAGGGCGTCGTCGCCACCCTCGACCCCGGCTCCTCCTACGACCTCCACGTCCCCGCCGAACACCGCCTGTTCGCGTACGTCATGAGCGGACGCCTGCTGATCGGCGACCGGGAACTGCGGGCCGGACAGACCGGCTGGTCCGACCCCGTCACCGGCGAGGCGTCCACGACGCTGCCGCTCACCGCGGTGGACCCCGAGCGGTCGGCACGCGTGATGGCAGGCCACATTCACTGTCTGCCTCGATATTGGCTCCCCGACGGTCCCCCACCCATGCTCCTGCACCGGACGTCCAACCCGCACCACGATCCCCCCGCAAGGAGTCGCAGCCGTGAACGAGTCGAATGCCGACACGAACCGCCCGACCAGCCCCGCGAGCGACGGATCCCTCACCCGCCGCCGCTTCTGGCAGCTCGGCACCGCCGCGGCGCTGAGCGCGGGGGCGACGGTCCTGCTTCCGGGACAGGCCACCGGGGTGCCACGGCGGCCAGGAGCAAGACCTCCCAGTACTACTTCGACCGGGCGGCCGCACTGGCCGGCGACAACCCGATCCTCACCGACCTCGTCGCCGGGCTCACCGCCGGATTCAGCATTCCCTTCCCTCCCGCGCCCGCGCCGCTGAAGATCTTCGACGACGTGGCCGTGCTGAGCATCGGCTGGGTGTCCGCCACGGCGATCCTCACCTCGGACGGCATCATCCTCATCGACGCCCTGACCTCTCCCGCCACCGCCCAGCAGACCCTCGTCCCCGGGCTGCAGGCCCTCGGCCTGGACCCGGCGACGATCAAGTACGTCGTCGTCTGCCACGGTCACGGCGACCACTTCGGCGGCGCCCAGTACCTCGCCGACACCTACGGCGCCCGCGTCATGATGGCCCCGGCCGACTGGGACATGCTCGCCGCCAACCAGCCG
The DNA here is from genome assembly GCF_048159505.1 of Streptomyces sp. T028. Lineage (NCBI taxonomy): Bacteria > Bacillati > Actinomycetota > Actinomycetes > Kitasatosporales > Streptomycetaceae > Streptomyces > Streptomyces sp. T028. The sequence continues at coordinate 32,867 of NZ_JBLRVZ010000057.1, read as the reverse complement.
GCCAACGCGCCCACCCGCGACCTGGACATCACCGACGGCCAGAAACTGACCCTCGGGAACACCACGGTCACGCTCCACCACACCCCGGGCCACACACCCGGCAGCGTCTCCCCGATCTTCCCCGCCCACTGGCAGGGCAGGGCGCACAGGGCGATGGTGTGGGGCGGGACGAACCCTCCCACCGCCACCGCGGACAAGGAGACCTACCTCGCCTCCGCGCAGACCTTCGCTTCCCGGATGAAGCGGGCCCGGGTGGACGTCGAACTGAGCAACCACGGATTCTGCGACCACGGCCTGGCGCGCATGGAGGAGCTGCGCGCCGCGCCGGACAGCGCCGACAACCCGTTCGTCATCGGCACCTCCGGCGCACAGCTGTTCATGAAGGTCATGCAGAACATGCTGCGCGGCCGCATCCTTCTGGACCAGGAGTCCGCCGGCACGGCCACGGCCGCTGCCACCACCGCAGCGGGCTGCGGCTGCTGACGGACGGGAAACGTGGCGCGGGCGCGACCGATGTGTCTCACCGGTCGCGCCCGCGCCACGTGATGTGTTGCGGTCCGCGTCGTCTACGATCCCGTGCCGGCGTCCGTCTGCCCGGGGGCGGCCGGAGCTTCGGCGGTTCGGGCGGCGAGCGGGCTCCTGCCCCTGCTGAGGGCGAGGTAGACCACTCCGGCGACGGCGACGCCGATGAACCAGGAGTACGGGCCCAGGTTGTCCCCGTATCCGGAGGGGCCGTAGACGGGCAGGATGCTGGAGAAGACAGAGCCCACCGCGGCGGCGACCAGCGCCCGGACGTTCCAGCCGCCCTGGAAGCGGAACTCCCCGTCCTCCTGGTAGAGCGCGGGCACGTTCAGCTGAGTCTTCCGGATGAGGTAGTAGTCGACGACGAGTACGCCGAAGAGCGGGCCCATCGTCGAGCCGATGGCGTTGACGAAGCTGGGGGCGTTGTCCCAGGGGTGCAGCGGGTAGAGCAGCAGGGCGATGACGGCGGCGATGAGGCCGCCCCGCCGGAAGGTCACGTACTTCGGTGCCACGTTGGCGAAGTCGAAGGCGGGGCTGACGAAGTTGGCGACGACATTGATGCCGAGCGTCGCGACGGCGAAGGTCAGGGCGGCGAGCAGGACGAGGGCCGCGCTGTCGAACTTGGCGGATATCTCGGCCGGTTCGAGGATGACCTCCCCGTACACCTTGCTGGCGGCGGCCGTGGTGATCGCCGCGACGAGGGAGAAGAGGATCAGGTTGACGGGCAGGCCCCAGATGTTGCCCTTCTTCAGGGTCTTCTTGTCGGGGGTGAAGCGGGCGAAGTCGCCGAAGTTGAGGAACAGGGCCGCGAAGTAGGTGATCCAGGTGGCGGCTATCGCGGCGATCGCGGCGAACGAGCCGGGGCTGACGTCGAGTCCGGTGGCGCTCTTGGCGAGTGCGGCCAGGTCCTTGGCCGGCATGTCGACCGAGAAGGACAGTGCACCGGCCTTCACGGACAGGGCGATCGCCAGGATCAGCATCATCAGCCAGACCGCGGGTCCGGCGAAGTCCTGGAAACGGCGCACCGTCTCCATGCCCTTGCTGATGATGAGCAGCTGAGCGGCCCAGACACCGAGGTAGCACAGCACTTCGAGGCCGCTGTGGTCGAAGAGGTGCGTGGTCTCGTGCAGGTCCCTGGGGCCGTCGTAGCGGACGAGGAAGGCGACGATGGCGCCCGCCGCAGCGCTGGTCTGCGCGCCGTACCAGAAGGTGGCGACCACGGCCCGGGCGAGCGCCGGGACGTTGGCGCCGAAGGTGCCGAACGAGGCGCGGGCGAGGACGGGGTAGGGGACGCCGGTCTTGACGCCCGCATTGCCCATGAGGGTCATCAGCCAGTAGATGCCCAACGAGCCGACACCGATGCCGATGAGGAACTTGAAGGTGTTGCCCGCGACGAGGAACAGGCTGGCGGCCAGGAAGTAGCCGTAGAGACTGTGTACGTCCGAGGTCCAGACGTTGAAGATGCTGAAGGCGCCCCATTTGCGCTCGGTGGCGGGGGCGAGGTCCTCGTTGTAGAGACGGGGGGAGTACCCCGGCGGTGTGGCGGTTCTGTCCGCGTCCGCGTTGTCCGTCGCCGTCATGTGCTGCTCCTTGGTGCTGGGCCCGACATCTCCCTCCGGCGTCGCACCGGATGGTTGATGTGTCAGACAACGGCCTATGTGTTGCACCGGGATGCCTGGTGCGTAACAGGCTCGTCAACGGAAAGTTTTTTCCATTTCCAGCCTCGTCGGCGACCGAGGGCCGCCTCGGGCTCAGTCGGCCACGGGCTCGATTTCCGGGCGCGGCACCGGACCGGTAGAGCTCCGGACCTCCAACGTGGGCGTCACCAAGTACTCGACGGCCGTCCGTTCGGGTTCGGCGATGCGGTCCAGGAGGACGCGGGTCACCCGTCGGCCGACCTCATGAGCACCGATGTCGACGCTGGTGAGGGAGAGGTGCCGGATCTTGGCGAGGAAGCTGTTGTCGAAGCTGGCGAGCGAGAGGTCTCCCGGCACGGAGAGGCCGAGTTCCACGGCGGCGGAGAACGCGCCGACGCAGGCGGGGTCGTTGGCGACGAACAGCGCGGTGGGCCGGGGACGGGCGCGGCCGAGCAGGCGGACCGCCGCGCGGTAGCCGCCGTCTTCCGTGGTGTCGCAGGTCTCGACGAGGATGTGATCGCCGTAGCCGTGCTCGCGCATGCTCGTCTCGTAGGCGCGGCGGCGGATGTCGAAGACGGCGGCGTGGTTGCCCGCGATGTGGGCGATCCGGCGGTGGCCGAGGTCGAAGAGGTGGCGCATCACCAGTTCGACGCCGCGCCCGTCGTCCTCCGCGATCACGTCGACGTTGGGCAGCTTGAAGTCGCGGCTGCCGGCCACGGCGGTGGGCAGATACGAGTGGCTGGAACTCGGCCCCTACGGCTACCTGCCCACCGACCCGGCCGCCCTTGCGGCGGAGCTCGGGCAGCGCGGCCTGAAGATGTCCGCCGGCACCGTCGGCGGGGCGCTGCACCGCGCCGAGGAGTACGCCGGGGTGCGGGAGGAGGCCCTGCGCGTGGCCGGCCTGGCCGCCGCCGCGGGCGCCTCGTACCTGCTGTTCCTGCCCGCGATGTACCGGGACCTGATGACCGGTGCGTCGCTGGAACCCGCCGAACTGGACGCGGACGGCTGGAAGCGGCTGACCGGGTCGGTCGAGGAGCTGGCGCGGACCGTGTTCGACGAGCACGGCGTACGGCCGCGCGCCCGGTGATCGGTGCCGGGGGTATGGGGAGGACACCGATGGTGCCGGTGCGCACCTGGCGGGCCGAGGCCACGCCGCGCTCCTCGCCGGTGGTCCCCACCGTGCGAGCCGTAGGGGCCACGGTCGGCCTGTCCTGGTGCAGTCGGTCGTTCAACATCCCGGAGTCAGGCGCGGGCCTTCGCGACCAGCTCACGTACCGCGGGGGCCACTTCCTCGCCGAACTGCTGGATGGTGGTGGGGTTGTCGCCCGCCAGGATGTAGCCGGTCATGCCGTACTCAAGGGTGATCTCGGCGAGCTGTTCGGCCCACTCGACCAGCGGACCGGTCAGGGTCGAGGAGCCGTCAGGGGTGAAGTGGTCGCCGATGTTGAGCATCCGGCGAATGGCGGCGGGGTCGCGCCCGGCCGCCGCGGCGCCCTCGCCGATGTGCCGGTTGGCCTCGGCGAGCCCGGCGAGCCCGCCGTCGAGGTAGCTCAGGCTGGGCACCCACCCGTCGGCCGCACGGCCGACGAGCCGGAGAATGCGGGGCCGGTACGCGCCCATCCAGACCCCGATGTCATGGGCGGGCGCGGGCCCGCGCTTGGCACCGGCGACCTGGTAGTGGGTGCCGTCCACCCGGACTCCGCCACGGGTGTCGGTGTCCCAGATCTCGCGGATGATGGTGACGGCCTCTTCCAGGGCGTCGATGGACTCACCGGCACTCAGCCGACGCCCGCCGATCGCCTCGATGGCGTCCCAGAACCCGCCCGCGCCGATCGCCAGTTCGACGCGCCCGCCGGTGAGCAGGTCCAGGCTGGCGGCACTGCGGGCGATCACGACGGGCTGACGCATCGGCAGGTTCATCACGTTGGGCGCCGGCCTGATCCGGCTGGTGGCCGCGGCGAGATAGGAGATCAGCGTCCAGGAGTCCAGCAGCCGCGGCTGGTACGGGTGGTCCTGGAACGTGGCCACCAGGTCCAGTCCGGCGCGCTCGGACAGCTGGGTGAGCGCCACGACCTGCTCGATGTGGTCGGCGCTCGGCGTGATGAAGCTGCCGAAGAGCAGCTCCTGCGGTTGTCGGGTCATCTCCTACGACCTCCTCGAAGGCCCGGGCCATGGCTGACGCCGACTCCAACACGCATGTTAGTTGACGTAACAACATTCCACCACATCGAGGCCCCCCGACCGCATTCGAGGCGTCGAAGAAGCACTCGGACCACCGCTCCGGCGAGCCGGAGTCCAACAGCGATGCGGCGTACCCGGACGCCTACACCCCGGAAAATGCCGCGATGCTGCTGATCGACCACCAGGTCGGCACCATGTCGTGGACGCACTCGCACGACATCGAGGAAGTCACGAGAGCGACCCGCAGCAGGCCATCGCCGCCTTCAACAGCCTCGCCACCGACGGCGCCGCCGCGTTCATCGGAACTCCCTTCTCGAACGCGGCACTTGCCGTCCAGCCGCTGGCCAAACAGCGGAAAATACCCTACGTCTCGCCCGCCGCCGCCGACCAGCAGGTCGAGCCGCCCTCTCCCTACGTCTACATGACCCCGCCCACCGCGGGAGTCGTCGGCGAGCAGCTCCTGAAGTACTTCCAGGCGAGCGGCATGACCAAGATGGCGGTCCCCTACGACACCAAGAGCTCCTCCGCCCAGACGGGCTGGGACAAGATGAAGGCGAAGGCCGCCCGGTACGGCATCGACTTCGTGGCCACCGAGACGTTCACCACCACCCAGACCGACTTCACGGCGGTGCTCCAGCACGTGCGGGGCAGCGGCGCCAAGGGCCTGATGGTGTGGGCCACCGGCGCACCGGCGGTCATCCTCGCGAAGCAGTTCGCGGCCGCGAGCATGGGGGACATGCAACTGATCTTCAGCCACGCCGAATCCAGCTCGCTGTTCACCAACCCGGTGGGCGCCGCGGGTGAGGGCATCATCGTGGCCAGCGCGCTCAGCGCCATCGGCAACGACCTGCCGGATTCCGAGCTCAAGGACTCCGTGGTGAAGAGGGCCGAGCCGTTCCAGAAGGCCAACGGCGAGTACCCGCCCGGGTTCGCCTTCGACAGCTACTGCGCCGTTCAACTCATCGCGGCCGCCATCAAGAAGGCGGACAGCGCCGATCCCGAGAAGATCGCGACCGCGCTCAACGAGCTCACACTGCTGACCCCTCAGGGCACCTACACGTACACCCCGAGCGACCGCGCGGGACTCGGATCCGACCAGGTCGCCGTCAACACCGTCATCAAGGGACAGATCGTCCCGACCGACTGGACCAGGCAGCAGCTCCAGAACAGCCTGTAGCGGTGATCCGGCGGGAGGCCGAAGAGATGCTCACGACCGAGAACCTGGCGCGGTCCTTCGGCGGGGTGTTCGCCGTGGACAACGTCACGATGTCGGTGTCGCAAGGCGAACTGCGCGGGATCATCGGTCCCAACGGGGCCGGCAGGTCGACCCTGTTCAACCTGATCGCCGGTCACCTGGCGCCCAGCCACGGCCGGATCACCTACCGCGGCAGGTCGCTCGCGGGCGTGGCACCGCACCGCCGCGCCCGCGAGGGCATCGCCATCGTCTTCCAGGGCGCCCGGCTGTTCCGCGGCATGACCGCCCTGGAGAACGTCATGGTCGGGGCCCACGCCCGGACCCGACACGGATTCGCCTCGGCCGCGCTCCGGCTGCCGGCGCACCGACGAGAGGAGCGGCTGATCACCGAGCGCGCCGAGGCGGCTCTTGAACGGGTCGGGCTGACCGACTTCACCGACGTACCCGCCGAGTCCCTACCGCTCGGGCAGCAGCGCCGGCTTCAGGTGGCACGCGCCCTGTGCGGGGAACCGGCCCTGCGGCTCGACGAGCCGGCGTCCGGACTGCGGCAGGGGGCGATCCACGGCCGGCCGACCCTGCTGGGGCTGGCCGGCGCGCCCATCGTCGCCGGGCTGCTCGGTCTGCTGGTCGGCGTGCCGTTGCTCCGCATGCGCGGGCACTACCTCGCCTTCGCGACGCTGGCTTTCCAGCTCATCCTGCTGGCGGTGATCGGGCAGGAGTCCTGGCTCGGCGGGGACATCGGCCTGAGTGGAATCCCCGCCCTCGGGATCGGCTCGCAGGAGATCACCGGGTACCGGGGCTACGCCTGGGCGGCCTGGCTGGCGCTGCTGGTGGTCATGCTCCTCACCAGGAACGTCGTACGCTCCCGTCCCGGCCGGGGCCTGCGGGCGCTGGCCACCAGCGAGATGGCGGCGGCTTCCTCGGGGGTCCCGGTGGGCCGTTACAAACTCGCGGTCTTCGGCCTCTCGGCGGCGTTCGCGGGACTTGCCGACGGGATCTTCGCCTTCTTCATGGCGTACCTCGCCCCCGGATCGTTCGGGGTGCTGCTGTCCATCCAGTTCGTCGTCATGGCTGTGGTGGGGGGCCTCGGCACCGTGTGGGGACCGCTGGTCGGCGCCTCGTCCATCACCCTGCTGGTGCACTGGCTGAACGACTTCGGCTCACAGCCCGGCATGCCCGCCCACGCGCCTCAGGTCTTCTCGTACGCGATCTACGCACTCCTGCTGGTGCTCGCCGTGCTCTTCCTCCCAAGGGGCCTGGTGCCCGTCGGGGCCGACGCGCTGCGCCTGCTGACACGGCGGTTCGCCCGGGAGCGGCCGGATGCCGAGGCCAGGGAGGAGCCCGTACCGGTTCCGCAGGGGCCGCGTGCGTGAGTGGGGCTTCGGCTGCGCGGCGCGCTCGCCGCGCCGCGCGGCCTCCGCCCCGCCACATGATCAGGAATCCGTACGGGTCCTAGAAGTTGCCGCGCTTCTCCTGCTCGCGCTCGATCGCCTCGAACAGGGCCTGGAAGTTGCCCTTACCGAAGCCCAGGGAGCCGTGGCGCTCGATGAACTCGAAGAACACCGTGGGCCGGTCGCCGATCGGCTTGGTGAAGATCTGCAGCAGGTAACCGTCCTCGTCGCGGTCGACGAGGATGCCACGCGAGGCGAGCTCCTCGATCGGCACGCGGACATTGCCGATCCGGGCGCGCAGCTCGGGGTCGGTGTAGTAGCTCTCCGGCGTGGCGAGGAACTCGATGCCCTTGGCCCGCAGAATGTCGACGGTCCTGATGATGTCGTTGGTGGCGAGCGCGAGGTGCTGGGCACCGGGGCTGCGGTAGAAGTCGAGGTACTCGTCGATCTGCGAACGCTTCTTGCCGACCGCCGGCTCGTTGAGAGGGAACTTGACCCGGTGGTTACCGCTGGCGACGACCTTGCTCATGAGCGCCGAGTACTCGGTGGCGATGTCGTCGCCGATGAACTCGGCCATGTTGGTGAAGCCCATGACGCGGTTGTAGAAGTCGACCCACTCGTCCATGTTGCCGAGCTCCACGTTGCCCACGACGTGGTCGAGCGCCTGGAAGATGCGCTTGGGCTCGTCCTCGGGCTTCACATAGCTGGAGGTCCGGGCGACATAGCCGGGCAGGTAGGGACCGGTGTAGCGGGAGCGGTCCACCAGCGTGTGGCGGGTCTCGCCGTACGTGGCGATGGCAGCGATCCGAACCGTGCCATGCTCGTCGGTGACGTCCCGCGGCTCCTCCAGCACGGTCGCGCCCTCCGCGCGGGCGTGCTCGATGCACTTGTCGACGTCGGGCACCTCAAGGGAGATGTCGATGACACCGTCTCCGTGGCGGCGGTGGTGGTCGAGCAGCGGGCTGTCCGGGTCGACACCGCCCTTGAGAACGAACCGGATCGCCCCGGAGCGGAGCACGAACGCGTGGTGATCGCGGTTGCCGGTCTCCGGACCGGAGTAGGCGACCAGCTCCATCCCGAAGACCACCTGGAAGTAGAGCGCGGCCTGCGTCGCGTTGCCCACCGACCAGACCACCGCGTCCCACCCGGTCACCGGGAAGGGGTCGCCCTCGGCGTCGTACTCCACGAGTCCGACCAGCTGCCTGAGCTGCTGGAGGTCGAGCTCCGCCAGCCGCTCCTGGCTCGTGAGGGTCTGTTCGATACGCATGTGCCGTCCCTTTCGGTGTGCCTGTTTCCAGCGCGTGGCGGTTAGAACACACCGGGCCTCGTCACCTGCACAAGAGTGACCTTCTGAGCTGTTCAAGCTGCTCAGTTTGCCTTCCTCCGGGGCGCTTCATATATACAATCTGCCTAGTTGAGAGTGGGTGATCACCATGGCAGACGCACAGTCGCTGGACTCATTGGACATCGACTTGCTCCGCTCACTGCGGGACAACCCGCGAGCCGGTGTGCTCGAGCTGTCGCGGACGTTGAAGGTGGCCCGTGGAACGGTCCAGGCACGGCTCGACCGGATGGAACGCACCGGGGTGATCGCCGGCTTCGGCCCCGAGTTGAACGTGGGGACGGCGGGATTTCCGGTGCAGGCGTTCGTGACCCTGGAGATCGCCCAGGGCGCGCTCGACGACGTCACTGCCGCTTGCCGCCCTGCCCACCGTGCTGGAGGCGTACGCGACTACGGGGGCCTCTGACGTCCTGTGCAAGTTGGCGGCCTCGTCCCACGAGGACCTGCAGGAGACCCTGCTCGCTCTGAACCGCTCCCCTACGGTGGCCCGCTCGACGAGCGTGATCGTGCTGTCGGTGGTCGTGGCGCCCAGAGTCCTGCCGTTGCTGCTGTCTCGCCATCACCGTGCGCCTGGGCGGTCACCGGCGTACCGCGCCCCTCAGTGACGCCCGGCACGATCAGGCCTTGCTGAGCGACGCCAGCCGCGCGGCCGCCTCCTTCACCTGAGCGGCGACCGACTCGATGTCGAACTCGTGCATGGCCACGACGCCGACCGAGGCGCCCGCCGCGCCCGGGACCTCGAACCCCGCCGCGATCCCGGTGGCGCCCTGCTGGAGCTGCCCCGAGGTGACGCTGTACCCCAGCTCCCGGGCCCGCACGACCTCCTCGGACTCGTCCGGCAGGGGCGGCTGCAGCGCGAGGATGGCGACGCCGTTCGCCCCCCGCTCCAGCGGATGCCGCACACCGATGCGGTAGCCCACCTGGACCGGGCCGTGCTGGACCGTCGGCTGCGCTCCGGCTACCGGAACGCACTCCCGTGCACCGTGTGCCACCGTCAGAAAGGCCGAGGTACCGGTGACGTCTGCAAGCTCCTGCAGCACCGACTGAGCCGCTTGGACCAGCTGATGCTGGAACCGCCCCGCCAGCGTGGCGGCACCCGCACCGAGCCGCACGCGCTTGCCCTGCCGGGAGACCAGCGCGTGCGCCTCAAGGGTCTGGACGATCCGGTACGCAACGGCCCGATCGATCTCCAGCTGCGCCGCCAGGTCCGCCACCGTCAGGCCGTCGACCGTCACAGAGATCAGGTCCAGAGCCCGAAGCCCACGGTCCAGGCCTTGCAGGGTGGCCATCAACGCCTCCTGATTCCGCGGCTGCTCTCCACACCCGCAGAAGTCGACAGATCTTCTCCGGACGCCACGTTAGGCCACGTCAAACCTGCGGGCGGCGCCCGGGAGCCCGAGACGCGACCTTGACTGGGCCACTGCCGGGGACTTAGCTTCAATTTTGTTGCTTCCATCGCACAAAAATGTGCGCTGAGCGCACATTCGCATCGTGATCGTACGCGGCACCGCGACTCCGAGTCATGAGGAGAGAGACATGCCGTACTACCACCGGGCGGGCGCGGTTCCACCGAAACGTCACACCCAGCACCGTGACCCGGACGGGAACCTCTACTACGAGGAGCTGATGGGCGAAGAGGGGTTCTCCTCCGACTCCTCGCTGCTCTACCACCGGCACATCCCGTCGGCAGTGCGGGAGTACCGGGTGTGGGACCTCGGGGACCAGTCCCTGGTGCCCAACCATCCCCTGGTGCCCCGTCACCTCTCCACGCACAAGCTGTTCACCGACGGCGAGTCCGGCGTCGACGCGGTGACCGGCCGCAGGCTGCTGCTGGGCAACGAGGACGTACGGCTGGCGTATGTCGTGGCCGACACCGTGAGCCCCTATTACCGCAACGCGATCGGCGACGAGTGTCTCTACGTGGAGGACGGGCGCGCACGCGTGGAGACGGTCTTCGGGGACCTCGAGGTCGGCTACGGCGACTACGTGATCGTCCCGCGGGCGACCACATACCGGATCGTCCCGGACGGGACCGTACGCATCTATGCGGTCGAGGCCAACTCGCACATCGGGCCCCCGCGGCGCTACCTGTCCCAGCACGGCCAGCTCCTGGAGCACGCGCCGTACTGCGAGCGCGACTTCCGCCTCCCGGTCGGTCCGAAGCTCGTCGAGGGCGAGAACGTCGAGGTGTACATCAAGCACCGCGGGCCGGGCGGCGTCGTGGGGACGGTCCACACGCTGCCGAACCACCCCTTCGACGTGGTCGGCTGGGACGGCTGTCTCTACCCGTATGTGTTCAACATCCGTGACTTCGAGCCGATCACGGGCCGGGTCCACCAGCCACCGCCGGCTCATCAGGTCTTCGAGGGCCACAACTTCGTGATCTGCAACTTCGTGCCGCGCAAGGTGGATTACCACCCACTGGCCGTCCCGGTGCCGTACTACCACTCCAACGTCGACTCCGACGAGGTGATGTTCTACTGCGGCGGCGACTACGAGGCCCGCAAGGGCTCCGGGATCGGCCAGGGCTCGATCTCCCTGCACCCGGGCGGCCATCCCCACGGTCCCCAGCCCGGTGCCATGGAGCGGTCGATCGGAGCGGAGTTCTTCGACGAGCTCGCGGTCATGGTCGACACCTTCCGTCCCCTGCAACTCGGCGAGGCCGCCCGCGCGACGGACGACGGGACGTACGCCTACTCCTGGGAGCAGAACCGATGAGCGCCCCGCTGACACCGGAGGTTCCCCCGGTACTCGCCGGCATGTTGGACGACGCGGCGGTCTTCCCGCCTGGCAGCCTGCCCATCGAGGAGGCCGTCCCGGCCCACGTGGAGCACACCCGCGGCGCCCACGCCGGGCTGGTAGGCGCGTTCGTCCTCGCCGCCAAGGACATCAACCGGCTCGCCGGGCTGACCGCCGACCTCCCCGAGGGCTCTTTCGCCCTCTCCGTGACCGTTCCGCTGCCTGGTGTCTCCGCCGCTGTCGCCGCCGCGCTCCGGATCCCGGCCGTGCGGCTGGTCGGGCTCGAGGTCGCCGTACCGGACGCGGTCGCCGCCGAGGCGGTCGTACCTGCCCTGGCCGAGGCGGTCGAGGACGACACCGGCCTCACCGTCTATGTCGAGGTGCCGCGCGACAACCGGCGCGAGGCGCTGCTCGCCGAGCTCGCCGGGACCCCCTATCTGGCCAAGTTCCGCACCGGCGGTGTACGCGCCGAGCTCTACCCCGATGAGCGCGAACTGGCGGCGACCGTTCTGGCCGCCGTGCGGGCCGGGGTGCCGTTCAAGGCGACCGCGGGGTTGCACCACGCGCTGCGCAACACCGATCCGGAGACCGGATTCGAGCAGCACGGCTTCCTCAACCTGCTCGTGGCCACCAACGCGGCCCTGAAGGGGGCCGAAGAGGCGGAGCTGGTCGAGCTGCTGGCCGACCGCGACGGCGACGCGATCGCCGAGCGGGTACGCACTCTCCCGCCTGACGTCCGTGACCTGCTCCGTTCCTTCGGCACCTGCTCCATCGCCGAACCCGCCACCGAGTCGGCCGGTCTGGGCCTGCTGCCCGCCTCGACCATCGCCGACCTGACCGAGGTGTCCGCATGACCAGCACCACCCAGTTGACCGTCCCGACCGACTCCCTGTTCGGCCTGGCCAACCTGCCCTACGGCGTCTACTCGACGCCCTGTCAGGAGCCGCGCGTGGCGACCCGCTACGGCGACCACGTCATCGATCTGGCCGTCCTGCTGGACGACGACGTCTTCGCCCGCCCGAGCCTGAACGCCTTCATGGCGCAGGGCCACCCCCGCTGGGTCGAGGTCCGGGCGGCGATCACCGAGCGGCTCCAGGGCGAGGTCCCCACCGCGGCTGTCCACGACCTGGGCGCGGTGACGCTGCACCTGCCGATCGAGGTCGCCGACTACGTCGACTTCTACGCCTCCGAGTACCACGCCTCAAACCTCGGCAGGCTGTTCCGACCCGACAATCCCGATCCGCTCATGCCGAACTGGAAGCACCTGCCGGTCGGCTATCACGGCCGGGCGGCGTCCATCGTCGTCTCCGGCACCGACATCAGCCGGCCCTGCGGGCAGCGCAAGGGCCCCCAGGATCCGGCACCGGTCTTCGGACCTTCGACCCGCCTGGACATCGAGGCCGAACTCGGCTTCGTCCTCGGGACCGGCAACGCCATGGGAGAGTCCATCGGCGCCGAGGACGCGGAGCGGCACATCTTCGGCGTGGTGCTCTTCAACGACTGGTCCGCACGCGACATCCAGGCCTGGGAGTACGTCCCGCTCGGCCCCAACCTGGGCAAGTCGTTCGCCTCCACCGTCTCCCCGTGGGTGGTGTCGCTGCTTGCCCTGGACGCCGCCCGGATCCCGACTCCCGTCCAGAAGCCGGCCGTTCTGCCGTATCTGCGGATGGGGCAGCCCTGGGGCCTCGACGTCGACCTCACGGTCGCCTGGAACGGCCAGGTCGTGTCGCGGCCGCCGTACGCCGCGATGTACTGGTCTCCGGCCCAGATGCTGGCCCACCAGACGGTCAACGGCGCTCCCTCGCGCACCGGTGACCTGTTCGCGTCCGGCACCATCTCCGGACCGGAGAAGGACCAGCGCGGTGCCTTCATCGAACTGACCTGGGGCGGCAAGGAGCCCGTCACGGTCAACGGGCAGCAGCGCACGTTCCTGGAGGACGGCGACGAGATCGTCCTCACCGCCACGGCCCCGGGCGCCGACGGAACCCGGATCGGTTTCGGCGAGGCCCGCGGCCGGATCACCAGCAGCAAGCGTCAGGAGGCGTGATGGGCAAGACGGTGGCCTCGGCCGCTGAGGCGGTCGCCGACATCGCACCGGGAAGCTCGCTCGCCGTCGGCGGGTTCGGGCTCTCCGGGATCCCGGACCGCCTGATCCAGGCACTGGCCGACCAAGGGGCCGACGACCTGGAGGTCTTCTCCAACAACTGCGGCGTCGACGGGATCGGACTCGGCGTCCTCCTCGACCTCGGCCGCATCCGCCGGGTCACGGCGTCCTACGTGGGGGAGAACAAGGAGTTCGCCCGCCAGTACCTCTCCGGTGAACTGGAGGTGGAGCTCACGCCGCAGGGCACCCTGGCCGAGCGGCTGCGCGCGGGCGGCTCCGGCATCCCCGCGTTCTACACCCCCGCGGGCGTGGGCACTCCGGTCGCCCAGGGCGGTCTGCCCTGGAGATACGGCCGGGAGGGGGACGTCCTGGTCGCCTCCCCGCCCAAGGAGATCCGCGAGTTCCGCGGCCGCCGGTACGTCCTGGAGGAGGGCATCGTGGCCGACTTCGCGCTCGTCCACGGCAAGGTCGGCGACACCGACGGGAACCTCGTCTTCAACAAGGCGACGATGAACTTCAACCCGCTCGCCGCGATGGCGGGGCGGATCTGCGTCGCGCAGGTCGAGGAGCTCGTGGAGCCCGGTGAGATCGACCCGGCCGAGGTGCACCTGCCCGGCGTCTACGTCCAGCGGATCGTCCACACCGGCCCGCAGACCAAGCACATCGAGAAGCGGACCGTCCGGGAGAGTGCGGCATGAGCGAGGCCACGAGCGAGCAGCGGACCGGCTGGTCCCGGTCCCAGATGGCGGCGCGCGCCGCGCGGGAACTGCGTGACGGCGAGTACGTCAACCTCGGCATCGGCCTGCCGACGCTCATCCCGAACTTCCTCCCGGACGGGGTCCGGGTCACCCTGCACAGCGAGAACGGCATCCTCGGAACGGGCCCGTACCCGACCGCCGACGAGGTCGACGCCGACCTCATCAACGCCGGCAAGGAGACCGTCACCGTCAGCCCCGGGGCGTCGTTCTTCGACTCCGCCCAGAGTTTCGGCATGATCCGCGGTGGCCACATCGACACCGCGGTGCTCGGGGGCATGCAGGTCTCCGTCGCGGGCGACCTGGCCAACTGGATGGTGCCCGGGAAGATGGTCAAGGGGATGGGCGGAGCGATGGACCTGGTCCACGGCGCCAAGCGCGTGATCGTGCTGATGGAGCACGTGGCCAAGGACGGCACCCACAAGATCGTCGAGGAGTGCACCCTACCGCTCACCGGACAGGGGGTGGTGCAGCGGATCATCACCGACCTGGCCGTGCTCGACCTCACGCCCGAAGGGTGCCGGCTCGTCGAACTGGCACCTGGGGTCACCCTCGACGAACTGCGCGACAAGACAGGTACTCCTGTCGCGGCCTGACACGGAACGCGGCACAGCCCAGCCGATGATGTGCCCCGTAGGGTTGTTCGGTCTCGTCCCAGGTGACCATCGGCATCGCCATCTCCTGCTCCGCACGAAGCGTAAGGAGTTTCGGCGGCCACCCCCAGGACGATCTTGCTCATCCCAGGAAGCTCAACCTCACCTGACGGTTGGGATTGGAAATGTTGGTGTCCACCAGGCACACCGACTGCCACGTGCCCAGCTCGAGCCTCCCGGCCAGGACGGGCAGGGTCGCGTGGGGTGGGACGAAGGCCGGGACGACGTGGTCGCGGCCGTGGCCGGGGCTGCCGTGGCGGTGCTGCCAGCGGTCGTCGGCGGGCAGGAGCGTGTGCAGGGCGGCGAGGAGGTCGTCGTCGCTGCCGGAGCCCGTCTCGATGACGGCGATCCCGGCGGTGGCGTGCGGGACGAAGATGTTCAGCAGGCCGTCACGGTCGCCGGCGGCCTCCCGCAGGAAGGCCTCGCAGTCCTGGGTGAGATCGACGACCCGCTCCCGGGTGCCGGAGGCGACGTGCAGTACTCGGGTGGTGAACGCGTCTGACATGCCACCATCCTGACCCATGGGCCGGCCCGGGGAAGATCCGCCAGACCCGCACTGTTGGTGGAAGCGTGAACGGCATTCGTGGGGTCGAGGTGGTGGTGACGGGCGCCGGCCAAGCGGGACTGGCCGGCGCCTATCACCTGCGGCGTGCCGGGTTCGTGCCGGAGCGTGACTTCGTGGTGCTGGACCACGCTCCCGGTCCGGGCGGCGCCTGGCAGTTCCGGTGGCCCTCACTGACGTACGGCAAGGTGCACGGCATGCACGCGCTCCCGGGCATGGAACTGACGGGGGCCGATCCGGCGCGGGCGTCCTCGGAGGTGATCTCCGAGTACTTCGACACCTACGAGCGGACCTTCGACCTGCGTGTACGGCGGCCGGTGGACGTCCGGGCCGTGCGCGAGGGGTCCGGCGGGCGGCTGCTCGTCGAGACCTCCGACGGCACCTGGTCGACGCGGGCGCTGATCAACGCGACCGGCACCTGGGACCGGCCGTTCTGGCCGCGTTATCCGGGGCAGGAGACGTTTCGCGGGCGCCAGTTGCACACCGCGCAGTATCCGGGGCCCGAGGCGTTCGCCGGGCAGCGGGTGATCGTGGTGGGCGGCGGGGCGTCCGGTACACAGCACCTGCTGGAGATCGCGCCGTACGCCGCCGCCACGACATGGGTGACGCGGCGGCCTCCGGTGTTCCGCGAGGGGCCGTTCGACGAGGAGGCGGGCCGTGCGGCGGTCGCGCTCGTGGAGGAGCGGGTGCGCCAGGGGCTGCCGCCGAAGAGCGTGGTGTCCGTGACGGGGCTGCCCTTGAACGACGCGATCCGGCAGGGGCTGGCGGACGGGGTCCTCGACCGGCTGCCGATGTTCGACCGGATGACCCCGCAGGGTGTGGAGTGGGACGACGGGCACCGTGTCGACGCCGATGTCGTCCTCTGGGCGACCGGGTTCCGGGCCGCCATCGACCATCTCGCGCCGCTGCGGCTGCGCGAGCCGGGCGGCGGGATCCGGGTCGAGGGCACGCGCGTGGTCTCCGATCCGCGGATCCATCTGGTCGGCTACGGGCCGTCCGCCAGCACCATCGGCGCCAACCGGGCGGGCCGGGCGGCCGTACGGGACATCAGGCGACTGCTGGCCGAGGGGGCCGGGGCGCCCGAGCGGGAACCGGCCGCCGCCTGACGTCCCGGCGCGTCATCCGGCCGCCTTCGCCGACGGGCTTCGCTGGTTCCGGTTGAACTCGGCGACATTGCGCTGGTGCTCCTGGTAGTTCGCAGTGAAACGGGTGTCGCCCGGCTTGACCGTGACGAAGTACAGCCAGTCGCCCGGGGTGGGGTGGATGGCGGCGCGCATCGCCTCCTCGCCGGGGTTGTCGATCGGCGTCGGCGGCAGGCCCATGCGCTGGTAGGAGTTGTAGGGGCTCTCGATCCGGGTGTCGCTCTCCGTGGTCCGCACCGTCGAACGGTTCAGTGCGTAGTTGATGGTCGAGTCCATCTGCAGGGGCATGCCGCGCTCCAGCCGGTTGAAGACGACCCGGGCCACCTTCCCCATGTCCGCCTTGGTGGCGGCCTCCGCCTGGACCAGACTGGCGATCGTGACGGCCTGGTAGACGTTCATCGCGTTGCGCTGGGCGCCCGCGGTGACCGGTGCTCCGTTGAACCTCTTGTTCGCCGTGTCGACCATGTAGGCGAGCAGCGACCGGGGGGTCGTCTTCTTGTCCAGCGGATACGTCGCCGGGAAGAGGTAGCCCTCCGGGTTGCCCTCGGCATCCTCCGGCAGCTTCAGTCCGGCCTGGGGCAGCGTCTTCCTGGTCGTGCCGGCGGGCAGGGCGAGGGCCTTGTCGACGGCCTCGTAGATCTGGCTCGCGCGCCAGCCCTCCGGGATGACCAGGGCGGTGGGTTTCTTCGGTGCCTCGGGCGCCTTGTGCTCCGTGCTCAGCAGCGGCACCGCCACGGCGGTACCGGCCACGACGGCTCCGGTCGCGATGAGGGCGAGCCGGCCCCGGCGCGTCAGTCGAATCGTGCTCCGTGGCGGAGTGTTCATCTGCATGCGGGCACGGTAACCCTCATATCGTTATAAACCCGGCATAACCTGTCATAGGCTTGCCTATTGTCATCTTGTCGGCTCCAGGCTGGCATCCCGCCGCACCAGGGCCGCATACCGCCCGTCCTGCTCCAGCAGCTCCTCGTGCGTGCCTCGTTCGGCCAGGCGGCCGGCCTCGAGCACCACGATCTGGTCGGCGCCGCGAATGGTGGACAGCCGGTGGGCGATGGTGAGCGTGGTCCGGTTGGCGGAGAGCGCGTCGATGGCCTCCTGCACGGCGTGCTCGGTGCGGTTGTCCAGGGCGCTCGTCGCCTCGTCGAGGATCAGCACCGGAGGGTCGCGCAGGATGGTGCGGGCGATCGCCAGACGCTGCTTCTC
This sequence comes from Streptomyces sp. T028, assembly GCF_048159505.1. Taxonomy (NCBI): domain Bacteria; kingdom Bacillati; phylum Actinomycetota; class Actinomycetes; order Kitasatosporales; family Streptomycetaceae; genus Streptomyces; species Streptomyces sp. T028. The sequence goes on along the minus strand of NZ_JBLRVZ010000057.1, from coordinate 15,441 downwards.
GCCGCCGGAGAAGCGGTGGCCGCGCTCGCCGACGACTGTGTCGTACCCGTCGGGCAGGGCGGCGATGTGGTCGTGGATCTGCGCCGCCCGCGCGGCCGTACGGAGTTCCTCGTCGGTGGCGTCCGGCTTGGCGAAGCGCAGATTGTCGGCGACCGTCGCATGGAAGAGGTACGTCTCCTGCGAGACGACGCCGACCGCGCGCGCGAGGGTGTCGAAGTCGAGGTCGCGGACGTCGACGCCGTCGAGCGTGACCCGGCCGCCGGTCACGTCGTACAGACGCGGCACCAGGTAGCCCAGCGTGGACTTGCCGGCGCCGGTCGGACCGACGACCGCGAGACTGCCGCCCGCCGGCACGGTGACGTCGATGCCGTCGAGGACGGGCGCGCCCTTGTCGTCGTAGGCGAAGGCGACGTTCTCGAAGCGGACCTCGCCCTTGACCTGGTCGAGGTGGACCGGGTCGGTGCGCTCGGTGATGTCGATCGGCAGGTCGAGGTACTCGAAGATGCGCTGGAAGAGCGCGAGGGAGGTCTGGATCTGCACACCGGTCGCGAGCAGGCTGACCGCGGGGCGGAACAGGCCCTGCTGGAGGGAGACGAAGGCGACGATCGTGCCGAGGGAGACGTCCGGGCCGCCGAGCTGGAGGGCCATGCCGGCCGTCCAGTAGATGACCGCCGGCATGGCGGCCATGACGATGGTGATCACGGCCATGCGCCAGCGGCCGGCCATGTTGGACTTCACTTCCAGGTCGACCAGTTGCTCGGACTCCTCGGCGAAGGAGCGGGTGAGCGAGTCGGCGCGGCCCATGGTGCGGCCGAGCAGGATGCCGCTCACCGAGAGCGACTCCGTGACCGTGGCGGCCATGGCTGCCATCTGCTTCTGGCGCTGGGTGGTGATCTTCTTGCGTTCGTTGCCGACACGGCGGCTGATCCACACGAAGACCGGCAGCAGGAGCAGGGAGACGACCGTCAGCCGCCAGTCGAGGGCGATCATCGCGATGATCGTGGCGACCACACTGGTGAAGTTGGAGACCAGGGACGTGGCCGTGGAGGTGACGGTGGCCTGCATGCCGCCGATGTCGTTGGCTATGCGGGACTGCACTTCGCCGGTACGCGTGCGCGTGAAGAACGCGAGGGACATGCGCTGCAGCCGGCCGTAGACGGCGGTGCGCAGGTCGTGCATGACGCGCTGGCCGACGGTCGTGGAGATCAGCGTCTGCAGGACGCCGAAGACACTGCTCAGCACGGCGCTCAGGATCATGCCGAGGGCGAGCAGGCTCAGCAGACCCGTGCGGCCCTCGGGGATGGCGACGTCGAGGGTCTCCTTCAGCAGGAACGGCGTGGCGACCGAGACCAGTGACGAGGCGCCGACGAGGAGGCCGACGACCGTGAGCCGGCCCCGGTAGGGACGGAAGAGGCCGAGGATGCGGCGGACCTGCCGGGGGTGCCCCTCGGCCTCGGCGGACGGGATCCAGGAGTCTGGTTTGTCGGGGTGCATGGGCTCCTACGGGAGGTGAGCGGGCGGGACGAGCTGACCATAGCTCATTGTTACCTATACTCACAATGAACGGCATCCTGATATTGTTCCCGCATGACCACCCCCGATTCCGACAGCGTGCTCGCCGAGCAACTGCTGCGGTTCACCCGCCGCGTGCACCGGATCCAGAAGCGGCACATCGAGCAGCGCGGCCTCGGTGTCACGCCCGCGCAGTCCCGTCTGCTGCGCACGCTGGCCTGCTACAGCTCACCGCCGCGCATGGCCGATCTCGCCGAGCGCCTGGAGGTGGTCCCGCGCGCGGTGACGACGCTGGTCGACGGGCTGGAGGCGGGCGGCAAGGTGCGGCGGGTTCCCGATCCGACGAACCGCCGGGTGATCCGCATCGAGCTCACGGACGACGGCCGGGAGGCCCTGCGCAAACTGCGGGCCGCTCGGCGTTCGGCAGCCGAGGAGATTCTGGCTCCGCTGTCGGGAGGGCAGCGGGAGGTGCTGGGCGGGTTGCTGGACACGCTGGTGGACGGGGTGCCGGACGCGCGCCGCGGGTAGGGGCACGACGGGTCGTGGGCGGCTGCGGGTGCGTGGGGGTTGGTCGCGCAGTTCCCCGCGCCCCTGAAAAGCCGGCCCACTGGGCCGACGCACAAGGGGCGCGGGGCCGTATCCATATGCGGCTCCGCCGCATGGGCGCGACCAGCCACGAAACCACCCGCAGCCGCCCGCGACCCGGCACACCCCGAGCTATGGGGCGACAGGCGCCGTCGGCTCGGACACCGACGTCTCCTCGACTTCCGCGACGGCCTCGCCGTCCAGGACCTTCTTCGCCCGCCCCAGATCCAGCGCCCCCTCCCACCGCGACACCGCGAAGACCGCGACACAGTTGCCGAGCAGATTGGTGACCACGCGCATCGAGTCCATGATCCGGTCGACACCGAGCAGCAGGGCGACCGCGCCCGCGGGAATGGCCCCCAGGGAGGACGCCGTCGCGGACAGGGCGAGGAAGGCCGAACCGGGGATGCCGGCCATGCCCTTGCTGGTCAGCATCAGCACCAGGATCACGGTGATCTGCTGCCCCAGGCTCAGGTCGACACCCACGGCCTGGGCGATGAACAGCGTGCCGATGGACAGGTACAGCGAGGCGCCGTCGAGGTTGAAGGAGTAGCCCGTGGGCAGCACGAGACCCACGGCGTCGTCGCGGGCGCCCGCCTTGCGCAGCTTCTGCATGACCCGCGGCATGACGGCCTCGGTGGAGGCGGTGCCGAGCGCGAGCAGCATCTCCTCACGGATGTAGCGCAGGAACTTCCAGAGGCTGAGCCCGGTCACCAGACGCAGGGCCACGGCCAGCAGCGCGATGAAGAAGGCGGCGGCCGCGTAGCACAGGATGATCAGCTTGGCGTAGGTCTCGATGACACCGAGCCCGTAGTTGCCGATCAGGACGGCCATCGCGCCGAACACCGCGATCGGCGCCAGGCGCATGACGAAGCCGACGACCGCGAAGATGATCTCCTGGGCCTGCTCGATCGCGGGCAGCACCTGCGGCACCTTCGTGTGTCCGAGGTGCAGCAGCGCGGCACCCACCAGACAGGCCAGGACGAGCACCTGGAGCAGGGCGTTCTCGGCGAAGGCGCCGATGAAACTGGTGGGCAGCGCGTTCACGATGAACTCGGTCGTCGAGGGCAGCGAGCCGCCGCCCGTCTTCGCGTCGACCGCCGAGGTGTCAAGGGTGGACGGGTCGACGTTCATCCCGGAGCCGGGCTGGACGACGTTGGCGGCGAGCAGCCCGATGACGAGGGCCAGAGTGCTGGCGACCTCGAACCAGATCAGGGCCTTGAGCCCGATCCGGCCGAACGCCTTGAGGTCACCGGCCTTGGCGATGCCGACGACGACCACGCAGAACACCAGCGGCGAGATGATCGTCTTGATGAGACGGGTGAATCCGTCGCCGAGCGGCTGGAGGTCCGTGGCCACGCCGGGCCACAGCTTTCCGACGACGATGCCGAGTACGAGCGCGCAGGCGACCTGCGCGAAGAGTGAGGTACGCAGTATGCGTGCGACGCGTCGCGGCAGGGACGGGACGGACGGCGGCACGGGCACTCCTTGTGGGGACGACGTGGGGGCGACGGCTCGTTGGGGCGACGACTTGTGGGGGGTCGTCGGCACGCAGAAGCCCCGGGGGACATGGGACTTCTGCGATGCGGAAAGCAGCTTCCGCTGCGATCACTTTGGAGGTGCCGTTGATCGCGCACAAGACCGCCGCGTTTCGGCCGTGTAAATCCCGTCGCGCGTGAAGCGTCGCGCGTGACGCGTCGCACGCCTGTCGGCTCAGCAGCCGCTGTGATCCTCCGTCAGCACCCCCTGGATCGTGGTGAGTCGGCGGTCGTGACAGCCGTCCGAGCCGCGGAGCCGGTAGTGCTCGCTCGTCGTGCCGACCGCGTGACGCTGGTCGCGGGGCACTCCGACGGTGTACGTGGCGTCACCCGTGTACGTGTCGTCGAGCCGCGACCACTGTGCGCGCCGGCCGTTCCGGGTCGTCACGGCGCCGGCCCGGTCCCCCAGTGTCAGGACGGTCCGCAGACGGTCGTCCGCGCCGAGGGTGGTCGTGCCGTTCATCGTGTAGGTGCGGTGGATCCGGGTGGTGACAGTCCGTCCTCGGCCGTCGACCGTGACCTTCTCGTCGTCCGTCCAGGTGGCGTCGAGGCCGTCCACGGTCTCACCGTCGGTCCAGCGGTGGGCGGAGGTGTTGGCCAGGGTGCGGGTGACGGTGGTCCTCACCCGGCCGTGCGAGGTGTCGAGATAGCCGGCGACGGTCAGCCGGTGCCCGCCCTCGGTGTCGAGGCGGTGCTCCGTACCGGGCGTGTAGGCCGTGGAGTTGGCGAGGTCACCCACGTCCCCGCGAAGCAGCTTCCCGGGGACGACGGCCTTGCCGTGGTCCTGCCAGACGAGCACGTTGACCGGCGTGCTCCAGCCGCTCTGCCCCGCGGGCACACCGACGACCGACACCTCGACGCGGTGTGGGCGCCCGTCGTTGAGGATTCCGGCGAAGGGCGTCAGGTCGTATTCGATCGGCTTGATGTCGAAGGCGCGGGGGCCCGGGATCACGTACCAGAGGAAGGGGTTGGACCAGCCGCCGGTCCACACGGTCGGGAACGGGGTGGCGATTCCGGCCAGTTGCCCGTCGACCCTGACCTGCACCTCGCGGTACGGGCCGTCGTCCGCCCGGCAGGAGTACGGCGCCTGCGCGGGCACCGTCAGATACCAGTACTCCTCGCAGCCTCCGCCGGAGCCGGTGGCGTACACCTCGGCGACGACGCGTTCACTGTTGCGGGGCGTGGTGAGGGTCGCGCCGTCGGTCAGGGGGAGGACGCGGTCGGGGATCTCGGCCGGCTTCCCGGCGTAGAAGGTCAGCGTCACCTTGACGTCGATCACGCCGGTGTAGGTGTCGTCGACGACGTTCCCGATGAGCATCTCGACGTCCTGGCTCCCGCGGAGGGTGTCGCTGTAGCGGGTGACGTCCTTCTCCACGGACCATGCGATGCCGTCGGGCGAGGGCTCCGGCGTGGAGGTGCGGAAGATCTCGACGCCGCCGACGTGCAGATAGCCGAGCCGGTCGAACTGGCGTCCCTTGACCTTGCCGTCGAGGCGCAGCACCACCTTGCTCCAGCGGTCGCCGCAGCCGTCCGGCGGGGTGTAGGTGCCCTTGTACGGGGTGAAGTCCCGGAACTGCGCCTCGGCGATGGTGACTTGGCAGGATCTGCCCGAAGGCCTGTCCACGGGCGGCGCCGCGGTCACCGGGTCGTGCCAGTCGGTGCCGAACTCGGCGGGGACGTCGGCCGATCGAGCCGGAGCCGCCCCGAGGAGGGTGCCCACCAGGAGGGTCGCCCCGGCGAGCATGGACATGATTAACCGTCTCTTCATGGCCGGTGTTCTACGGGGAGTCGGCCCACGCCCGCAATGACGCCTCCCCCGCCGGTACTACGCCTTCAGCGCTTCCCTGTCCCCCATCACCACCACGGGATCGTGATCCGGGTCGAGCGTGATCAGCAGGTACTCCATCGCCTCCTTGGACAGGCTGACGCAGGCGGACGTACCGTCACCGTGGTCCAGGTGCAGCCAGATCCCGCCACCCTTCTCCTCACCCAAGGGCTGCTCCCCGTCGTCGGGCGGCGTACCCGGGACCCGGTTGTAGTCGATGGCGATGACGTAGTCGAAGTCGTGCCAGTGCGACTCGTCCCACCAGCGCGGTGCCGCGTAGTCCTCCGACCGCGTGTACGGCAGCCTGGTCCCGGGATCGTCCAGGACGCCGCCCGCGGCGGTGAGCGTGAAGACCCCGACGGGGCTGCGGTTGTCCCCGAGACGGTGGTCCGGGGTCCAGCCCTTCTTGCCGTTGTGTGCGGGCCAGCTGCGCAGACGCTCCCAGACCGGGCCCCGTCTGGCGTACAGCACGGCAGTGGACTCGGCGGAGTCCGCTCCGTCGCCGTACACCGCCAGAACCTGGCGGGAAGTGGCCGGAATGCGCCGGTGCAGCCGGTCGCCGACATCCGGAATCCGGGTCGGCGCCGCGGGGCTCGACGCCGCGCTCGATGCGCCGGCACCGGAAGCGACCGCGCTCCCCTCGGCCCCTGCCGCCGCCCTGCTGCCGCCACTTCGTCCCGTGTCCGCGCCGCCGCACGCGGACAGGGCCGCGAGAAGGAGGACTCCGGCCAACGTCGCGGCCACCCGGGGCCGCACACCGCCATGTCGCATCCGCTCATGCTCGCACCACTTTCCCGGCATATGCGTCAGATCCCGGACATGGAAGCCGTGTCGGCAAGCAACCGGATCCCTGCGCCTCAGCAGAAAACCAGTTGATTCCGACCACGCTGCGACGCGAACCTTTCACGGTTTGTTGCCGCGCCTCGCGGGTTCTTCTCGTACCTCCGCCCGCCTGTCTCTCCCCTCCCCCCTCTCCCCTCCCCCTTCCCCTCCTGACACGAGCCACTGGGACGTCATGCAGATCCAAGACCTTCCGTATCCCGACCCGGGTGTGCCGGACGCGCGCTCGGGGCCTCACTTCCTGTGGTGGCTCGGCCGCAACCAACTGGGCGGCCAGCTGAAATCCCTGGCCTGGGGACTGCTGCACTTCGTCGCCGTCTCGGCTCAGCCGTTCTGCGTCGGGTTCGCCATCGAGGCCGTGGTCGACCGCTCCGGCAGCCGACTCGCCCTGGCCGGCGGGCTGATGGCCCTGTTCGGGGCGGCCACCGCGATCGGCGACACCTTCCTGCACCGGACCGCCGTCACCAACTGGATCACCGCCGCCGCCCGCGTCCAGCAGCTGCTCGCCCGCCAGGCCGCGCGGCTGGGATCGGCGCTGACCCGGCGGGTCGCGGCCGGCGAGGTGGTGGCCGTGTCCACCGGTGACGTCGAGAAGATCGGCTGGTTCGTCGAGGCGGTCTCCCGCTTCACCGCCGCGGCCCTGACCGTCGTGCTGGTCTGCATCGGCCTGGTCGTCTACCAGCCGGCCCTCGGCATCGTCGTCGCCGTCGGCCTGCCCGTCCTCGCGGTCGCGGTGCTGCCGCTGCTGCCGCACGCGACGCGCCGGGCAGACGTCCAGCGCGAGAAGGCGGGACGCGCCACCGAACTGGCCTCGGACACCGTGGCCGGCCTGCGGGTGCTGCGCGGCATCGGCGGCGAGGAACTCTTCCTCGCCCGCTACCGCAGCGCCTCCCAGGAGGTCCGGCACGCGGCCGTGCGCAGCGCCCGCATGTGGTCCCTGATCAGCGCCATCCAGGTGCTGCTGCCCGGCCTGCTGCTGATCGTGGTCGTCTGCTACGGCGTCCGTCTGGTCCACGAGGGCCGCATCACCGTCGGCGAACTCGTCGCGGTCTACAGCTCTGTCATGGTGCTGACGTATCCCCTCCGGCACTTCGAGGAGATCGCGATGGCGTACTCCTTCTCGCGACCGTCCGCCAGGCGCGCGGCCGGTGTGCTGTCGCTGGAGCGGGTCACGGACATCGGTGGATCGCGCGCGGGGGACGTGCCCTCGGGCGACCTGTACGACCCGGCGACCGGACTGCTCGCGCCGGCCGCCCGGCTCACCGCGGTGGTGTGCGGCGACCCGGACGCGGCCGGACGGCTCGCGGAACGGCTGGGCGGCCACCCTCCGGAGGACGGCCCCTCGGTGCTGCTCGGCGGTGTCCCGCTGGACGAACTCCCGCTGGAGACCGCGCGCACGGCCGTCCTCGTCCAGGACAAGGACCCGGTGCTGCTGTCCGGTTCGCTGCGCGAGTTGCTCGACGTACCCGCCTCGGGTGCCGTGGACGCGCGCGCGGCGCTCGCGGCCGCCCAGTGCGAGGACGTCCTGGAGGCCCTGGTGCAGGGCTCCCTGGACGCCGACGACCCGATGGACGCCCGCATCACCGAACGCGGCCGCTCCCTGTCAGGCGGCCAGCGGCAGCGGCTCGCCCTGGCCCGGTCGCTGCTCACCGACCCGGAGGTGCTCGTCCTCGACGAACCCACCTCCGCCGTCGACTCGCACACCGAGGCCCGGATCGCCGAGGGCGTGCGCGGGCTGCGGGCCGGTCGCACAACCGTGGTGTTCACCTCCTCGCCGCTGCTGCTCGACCGGGCGGACCGGGTGGTCCTGGTGCACGAGGGCGAGGTCGCGGCGGTCGGTGAGCACCGCGAACTGCTGCACACCGAGCCCCGGTACCGGGCCGTGGTCACCCGCGAGACCGACGAGGAGACGGCCCTCGACGACGCGCTGACGCAGTTGGACAAGACCGAGCTGGACGTACTGGAAGAGATCGAGGAGACCGCATGATCGGCGTGCCGCCACCGGCGTACGACCCGGCGGCACCGACGACGGCGAACACGCTGCCCGTCGGCGCCCCCGCGACCGTACGCGCCTACGTGGCCGAACTCCTGCGCCGGCACCGCCGCGCCTTCCTGCTCCTGCTGCTCGTCAACACGGTCGCCACGGTCGCCTCGATGGTGGGTCCCTGGCTCCTCGGCGACCTGGTGGAACGGCTCTCCGACGGGGCGCGCGAGCTCCATCTGGGGCTCGTCGCCACGCTGTTCGTGCTCGCCCTGGTCGTCCAGGCCGCGTTCGTCCGCCAGGTGCGGCTGCGCGGCGCCATGCTCGGTGAGCGGATGCTGGCCGATCTGCGCGAGGACTTCCTCGTACGGTCGGTGCGGCTGCCGCCCGGTGTGCTGGAGCGGGCCGGTACCGGCGATCTGCTGTCCCGCATCACCACGGACATCGACCGGCTGGCCAACGCCATGCGCGAGGCCGTGCCCCAGCTGACGATCGGCGTGATGTGGGCCGCGCTGCTGCTCGGCGGCCTCGTCGTCATGGCACCACCCCTCGCACCGGCCGTGCTGGTCGCGGTGCCGCTGCTGGTGGCGGGCTGCCGCTGGTACTTCAAACGGGCGCCCTCCGGCTACCGCTCGGAGGCCGCCGGATACGCCGCCGTGGCCGCCGCCCTCGCCGAGACCGTGGACGCCGGACGCACCGTGGAGGCCCACCGCCTCGGCGACCGCCGGATCGAACTGTCCAAGCTGCGGATCCGGCAGTGGACCGCCTGGGAGCGCTACACCCTGTGGCTGCGGTCGGTGCTGTTCCCGGTCATCAACCTGGTGCACGTCACCGTGCTGGGCTCGGTCCTCATGCTCGGTGGGGTGTTCGTGCTGCAGGGCTGGATCGGGGTGGGCCAGCTCACGACCGGCGCGCTGCTCGCGCAGATGCTCGTCGACCCGGTGAACCTCATCCTGCGCTGGTACGACGAGTTGCAGGTCGCCCAGGTGTCGCTGGCCCGCCTCGTCGGGGTGCGGGACATCGAGCCGGACGCCGGGGACACCGGGCTGGCGCCGGACGGGCGGGACGTGCTCGCCGAGCGGGTCCACTTCGGCTACCGCGAGGGCGTCGACGTACTGCGCAAGGTGTCCCTGGAGGTCGCCCCCGGCACCCGGCTGGCCCTCGTCGGCCCGTCGGGCGCGGGCAAGTCCACGCTGGGCCGTCTTCTCGCCGGGATCTACGCGCCGCGCGACGGCCGGATCACCCTCGGCGGCGCCGAACTGTCCCGGATGACCGCCGAGCACGTCCGCTCCCACGTGGCCCTCGTCAACCAGGAGCACCACGTCTTCGTCGGCTCCCTCCGCGACAACCTGCGGCTCGCCCGGACCGGTGCCGAGGACGACGAGCTGTGGGCGGCGCTGGGCGCGGTCGACGCGGACGGCTGGTCCCGGGCCCTGGACGAGGGGCTGGACACCGAGGTCGGCTCGGGCGGTGTCGCGCTCACCCCGGCCCAGGCCCAGCAGATCGCGCTCGCCCGGCTGGTGCTGGCCGATCCGCACACCCTGGTCCTCGACGAGGCGACCTCGCTGCTCGACCCGCGTGCCGCCCGCCACCTGGAACGGTCCCTCGCCCGCGTCCTGGACGGCCGCACGGTCGTCGCCATCGCCCACCGCCTGCACACCGCCCACGACGCCGACCTCATCGCCGTCGTCGAGAACGGCCGCATCAGCGAGCTGGGCAGCCATACGGAGCTGGTGACGGCGGACGGTGCGTACGCGGCGCTGTGGCGGTCCTGGCACGGGTGAGTCCGGCCCGGCGGGGGCCGGTGAGCATGCCCGCGGCCCGCGGTGCGGCGCGGCGCGGCTGAAGGAGCCCGGCGAGCACATCTGTGGGGCGCGGTGCGAGACGAGGAGACCGCCGGGACCCGCTGGGTGCGTCTGTGGGGCGCGGAGGCGCTCTGGGAGGCCGCGGGCGGGTCCTCCCCGCCGGCCGAGGCTCGGTGCCCGGCGCATCCCGGGTGCCGGGCGCTCGCGGGTCCTCGCAGGTGCACCGCCCTGTGCTCCGGCCCCCGTGGCCGCATCCGCAATCCGCTCCCACTCTGGCGTTGCGCGGTGCCGAAGCGGGATGGAACGCTGGATACCGGCACCCGCGTGGGAACCTGCCCGGATCCGTCCGGCGCACGCCGGGCCCGGCCGGTGTCCCGTGCGGCGGTGCCCCACCGCCGACCGCGGTGAGTACGGGCCGGTCACCCCCTGGAGGTACCCGTGAACAGCGCCGACGGATGGGGGGACGACGTCTACCAGCCCGACGCCTCCGACATCCAGGAGGACTCGGGACTGCTCGACGCCGAGGACACACTCGTGGACGACGGCGTCACAGACCCCCTCGACCGCGGCTGGTCCCCTCCCGAGCGGCCCTGGGCCGTGGAACACACCGGGGTGACGGCCGCGGAGCGCCGCCAGGGCGAGACCCTGGACCAGCGGCTCGCCGAGGAGCTGCCCGACCTCGCCGTGCCCGACGGGGACGGCCTCGGCGACTGCGACGGCACCGACGGGGAACTCCTCGACAACGAGGTCGGCGCGTCCCGGTCGGGCCGGCTCGTGGCACCGGACGAAGGCGCCCACGAGGACGAGGAGAGCGCCATGGTCGCCAGCGACGTCGGCATCGACGGCGCGGCCGCGTCCGCCGAGGAGGCGGCCATGCACATCGTCGACGAGGACAGCCTGTCCGGCTGACCCGCCACCCCCGGTTCCGCGGCCGGCACCGCCCGAGCACCAGGACGAGGACGACGAGGAGCACCCATGCAGCAGGACAAGCACCCCGACTACCACCCGGTCGTCTTCCGCGACCGCGCCGCCGGCTACGCCTTCCTCACCCGGTCCACCGCCTCCAGCGACCAGACCATCGAGTGGGACGACGGCGAGACGTACCCCGTGGTGGACGTGGAGATCTCCTCCGAGAGCCACCCCTTCTACACCGGCAAGGCCCGCACGGTGGACACCGAGGGCCGCATCGCCCGCTTCGAGCGCCGCTACGGCGAGGGCGGAACCGGCTGAGCCGTCGCCCCCGCCACGGACATGCGTCAGATCACGTTGAGCGCGGCCGCGGCGCCGACTCCGCCGAGCAGCATGAACACCGGCATCAGCACCTTCAGCTCGACCCAGCTGCCCGCCCGGAACCGCATCGCCTTGGGCGGACCCAGCGGATACCAGCGCTTGCGCCCGATCGGGATGGGCCACAGGACCGGGCAGCCGGAGACCGTCAGCGCGTCCCCGATGTCGTGCACCAGCGCGCCCAGCAGGATCGGCAGCCCCAGCCACAGGTACTCCTGACCCGGGTCCGAGAACAGCCAGTCCGCGCCGTTGCCGGGCTTGTCCAGGACCCCGGCGAGGATCCACGCGCTGGTCGCGGCCAGCAGCCACACCAGCACATCGCTGCTGGAGCCACGCGCCGCCCGCCACAGCAGGCCTTCGATCGCCAGCACCATGTGCACGAAGAGGATCGCCAGCACCGCCCAGCGGCCACCGGCGATCGCCAGCGCCGAGGCACCGGCGCCGATCATGACGGCCCACAGCCAGGTGTGGGTGAGGGTGCGGTGCCCGCCGGAGCGACGCGGGTCGCCCTGCTTCTTCGTGGCCTTGTAGACGGCGTAGGAGAGCTTGTCGACGATCTCGCACAGCCATCGGGAGACCGGGCCGAAGGAGCGGGAGATGGTGGCTGCCTTGTGGTCGAGGTCCGGTGCGAGCGCCGCACCGGCGCAGATCAGCGCACCGCAGAGAAGGACCGGCCAGGGCATGGTGTGCCCCGCCGCGGCGGCGGCCGCGCCGACGCCTAGCCAGGCGGCGGCGCCCGACAGTGAGTGTGCTGGTCCCATCATGGCCGTTGCCCGCCCCATTCCTCGTGTGCCGCTGTCCAGTTGACCGGGTGCGATGACGCTCCGTCGGCGACACAGCGTAGCGGCCGTGATCTTCGGTCCGGCAGCCGATTCCCCCATCGGGCTCGCGTGCAGGCAAGATGGGGTCGTGACCCTCATCGATCAGTTGCCGCCGACCGCAGATCCCGACGCCCTGTACGAAGCCTTCGAGTCCTGGGCCGAGGAGCGCGGTCTCACGCTCTACCCCCACCAGGAGGAGGCGCTGATCGAGGTGGTCTCCGGGGCGAACGTGATCGTGTCGACGCCGACCGGCTCCGGCAAGAGCATGATCGCGGCGGCCGCGCACTTCGCGGCTCTCGCCCGGGACGAGGTCACCTTCTACACCGCTCCGATCAAGGCGCTGGTGTCGGAGAAGTTCTTCGAGCTGTGCAAGATCTTCGGCACGGAGAACGTCGGCATGCTGACCGGCGACGCGTCCGTCAACTCCGACGCCCCGGTCATCTGCTGCACCGCCGAGGTGCTCGCCTCCATCGCGCTCCGCGACGGCCGGCACGCGGACGTCGGCCAGGTCGTCATGGACGAGTTCCACTTCTACGCCGAGGGCGACCGCGGCTGGGCCTGGCAGATCCCGATCCTGGAGCTGCCGCAGGCGCAGTTCGTCCTCATGTCGGCGACCCTCGGCGACGTGTCCTTCTTCGAGAAGGACCTCACCCGCCGCACCGGCCGCCCGACCGCCGTGGTCCGCTCGGCGACCCGGCCGGTACCGCTGTCGTACGCATACCGCTACACCCCGCTGACGGAGACGCTCACCGATCTGCTGGAGACGAAGCAGGCTCCCGTCTACATCGTGCACTTCACGCAGGCGCAGGCGGTGGAGCGGGCGCAGGCGCTGATGAGCATCAACATGTGCTCGAAGGAGGAGAAGGAGCAGATCGCCGACCTGATCGGCAACTTCCGCTTCACCACCAAGTTCGGCCGCAACCTCTCCCGTTACGTACGGCACGGCATCGGTGTCCACCACGCCGGCATGCTGCCCAAGTACCGGCGCCTGGTGGAGAAGCTCGCCCAGGCCGGTCTGCTGAAGGTGATCTGCGGTACGGACACGCTCGGCGTCGGTGTCAACGTGCCCATCCGCACGGTGCTGTTCACGGCGCTGACCAAGTACGACGGCAGCCGGGTGCGCACGCTGCGGGCGCGTGAGTTCCACCAGATCGCCGGGCGTGCCGGACGGGCCGGCTTCGACACGGCGGGCTTTGTGGTGGCGCAGGCGCCCGAGCACGTCATCGAGAACGAGAAGGCGCTCGCCAAGGCGGGCGACGACCCGAAGAAGCGCCGCAAGGTGGTCCGCAAGAAGGCGCCGGAGGGCTTCGTCGGCTGGACGGAGAACACGTTCGAGAAGCTGATCGAGTCGGAGCCGGAGCCGCTGACGTCCCGTTTCCGGGTGACGCACACGATGCTGCTGTCGGTGATCGCCCGGCCGGGCAACGCCTTCGAGGCGATGCGCCATCTGCTGGAGGACAACCACGAGCCCCGTCGGCAGCAGCTGCGGCACATCCGGCGCGCGATCGCGATCTACCGTTCGCTGCTGGACGGCGGGATCGTCGAGAAGCTCGACGAGCCGGACGCCACCGGCCGGATCGTCCGCCTCACCGTGGACCTGCAGCAGGACTTCGCGCTGAACCAGCCGCTGTCCACGTTCGCCCTGGCCGCGTTCGAGCTGCTCGACCCCGAGTCGCCGTCGTACGCGCTGGACATGGTCTCCGTCGTCGAGTCCACGCTGGACGACCCCCGGCAGATCCTGGCCGCCCAGCAGAACAAGGCGCGCGGCGAGGCCGTGGCCGCGATGAAGGCGGACGGTGTCGAGTACGAGGAGCGCATGGAGCGGCTCCAGGACATCACCTACCCGAAGCCTCTCGAGGAAGTGCTCTTCCACGCCTACAACACGTACCGCAAGAGCCACCCGTGGGTCGGCGACCACCCCCTGTCGCCGAAGTCCGTCATCCGGGACATGTACGAGCGGGCGCTGACCTTCACGGAGCTGGTGTCCCACTACGAGCTGGCCCGCACCGAGGGGATCGTGCTGCGCTACCTGGCGAGTGCCTTCAAGGCCCTGGACCACACCGTCCCCGACGACCTCAAGTCGGAGGACCTGCAGGACCTGATCGAGTGGCTGGGTGAGATGGTGCGCCAGGTCGACTCCAGTCTGCTGGACGAGTGGGAGCAGCTCGCCAATCCCGAGGAGATGACCGCCGAGGAGGCCCAGGAGAAGGCCGACGAGGTCAAGCCGGTCACCGCCAACGCGCGGGCGTTCCGGGTCCTCGTGCGCAACGCCATGTTCCGGCGGGTCGAGCTCGCCGCTCTCGACCAGGTCGACGAACTCGGCGAGATGGACGCGGAGTCCGGCTGGGACGCCGACGCGTGGGGCGAGGCGATGGACAAGTACTGGGACGAGTACGACGACCTGGGCACCGGCCCCGACGCCCGCGGCCCCAAGTTGCTGGTGATCGAGGAGGAGCCGCAGAACGGTCTGTGGCGGGTCCGACAGATCTTCGACGACCCGAACGACGACCACGACTGGGGCATCAGCGCGGAGGTCGACCTCACGGCCTCCGACGCGGAGGGCCGGGCGGTCGTCCGCGTCACGGACGTGGGCCAACTGTGAGAACGGCGCGAGGCACAGGAGAAGCACACCGATGACGAACCCCGCCGACCGGCTTGTCGACCTGCTCGACCTGGAGCAGATCGAGGTCAACATCTTCCGCGGTCGCAGCCCGCACGAGTCCCTGCAGCGGGTCTTCGGCGGGCAGGTGGCCGGCCAGGCGCTGGTCGCGGCCGGCCGGACCACCGAGGGCGACCGGCCCGTGCACTCGCTGCACGCGTACTTCCTGCGCCCGGGACGACCGGGGGTGCCGATCGTGTACCAGGTCGAACGGGTGCGGGACGGGCGGTCGTTCACCACGCGCCGGGTCACCGCCGTGCAGCAGGGCCGCACGATCTTCAATCTCACCGCCTCCTTTCACAAACCCGAGGAAGGCCCCTTCGAGCACCAGCTGCCGCCGGCCCGTGAGGTCCCGGGCCCGGAGTCCCTGCCGACGGTCACGGAGGAGATCCGGGCACATCTGGGCGCACTGCCCGAGCAGTTGGAGCGGATGGCGCGCCGTCAGCCCTTCGACATCCGGTACGCGGACCGGCTGCGCTGGAGCGCCGAGGACGTCAGAGGGCGGTACGTGACGAGATGTCGCTTTTAGCGTCCCCGGAACGTGTGGCACGGCCCCATCTGAGCTGATGGGGGAGTCCTGGCGTGCTG
>NZ_JBLRVZ010000056.1:0-44483 GCF_048159505.1 Streptomyces sp. T028 | reverse complement strand
CCGCCCCGACCCGCCGGGTCTTCGCCGCCGTACGACGCGGCGCGGAGGAGCACCCGCTGATCCGGCCGGTGCTGGACGCGCTGCGCGAGGCGGCGCGGGTGTGAGCCGAAGAGGCGGCCACGGACGCCGTCGATGCCCGGCTGGGCGCCCGCCTGGCCGCACTGCGCGCCGAACGCGGCTGGTCCCTGGGGGACGTGGCGGAACGCAGCGGGGTGAGCCGTTCGACGCTGTCCCGCGCCGAACGGGCCGAGATCAGCCCGACGGCCTCGATGCTCAACCGCCTGTGCGCGGGGTGTACGGGCGGACGATGTCCCAGCTGCTCAGCGAGGTCGAGACGGAGCCCGCGCTGCTCATGCGGGCCGCCGACCAGCAGGCCTGGCAGGACCGCGGCGCCGGCTTCGCACGCCGGTCCGTGTCCCCGCCGCACCGCGGACTGCGCGGCGAACTCGTCGAGGGACGGCTCGCGCCGGGCGCCGACATCGCCTAAGACCGCCCGCCCGTGCCCGGCCTCGAACAGCACATCTGGGTCCTGGAAGGAGCCCTGGCCTGACCGACCGGGACGACGAGCACCACCTCGACACGGGCGACTGCCTGCGCCTGCGCGTGTGGGGGCCGACCCGGTTCCGCTGCGTCGGCGACACCGAGGTGCGCTATGTGCTGGCGGTGGTGCTGTCGTGACGGCGACCGTGCGGCGCCTGGCCGGGGCCGATCTCGTCCTCGCGGCCGAGGAGCTGGCCGTCCTGCTCGTCGACACCGTGGCCGGCGGCGCCTCGATCGGCTTCCTGACACCGCTGGACACCGCGGAGGCACTTGCCTGGTGGCGGAGCGTGCCGAGGGGGCCGACAACAGCCGCCACCGCGCCGAACCCGTCAAGCTCATGGCCCACCGCGCGGCTCGCGGCAAGGGCCTCGGCCGCGCCTCCTCACGACCGCCGAACAGGCCGCCCGCGCCGCCGGAATCACCCTGCTCCACCTCGGCACCGAGACCGACAGCCCCGCCGAGCACCTCTACGACACCGCCGCCTGGACCAGGGCGGGCGTCATCCCCGACTACGCGGCGGACCCGGCCGGAACCCTGCGCCCCACCACCCTGTACTACAAACACCTCACGAGCGGCTGACTGTCAGTGGCAGCGGCTACGGTGCGGAGCATGCCCGACGCCGAAGACGTACGCCGTATCGCCCTCGCCCTGCCGGACACCACGGAGAAGGTCGCCTGGAACATGCCCACGTTCCGGGTCGCGGGGAAGATGTTCGCCACGCTGCCCGAGGACGAGACGTCCCTCGCCGTGCGCTGCCCCAAGGAGGAGCGCGACGAACTGGTCCTCGCCGAGCCCGCGAAGTTCTGGATCGCCGCCCACGAGGCACAGTTCGCCTGGGTGCGGGCCCGGCTGGCCGCCCTGGAGGACGAGGACGAGCTGCGCGACATCCTCGCCGACTCCTGGCGCCAGGCCGCCCCGCCCCGCCTCCTCGACGCCCATCCTGAGCTGGGCCTGCCCACCGACTGAACGGCGCCGGACAGAAACGCGTGCGCGACCACCGACCCGAGTGCGGTATTGTTTCCATGCGCGTTCGGCCAGGGGAAACCCCAGGTCAGACGGGCAACGGGACGTGGCGCAGCTTGGTAGCGCACTTGACTGGGGGTCAAGGGGTCGCAGGTTCAAATCCTGTCGTCCCGACAGAGCGAAGGGTCTTCGCGGGCGAGAGCCCGCGGGACCCTTTTCGCATGGTGCCCGCACACCGTGAGCCTGTGAGCAGGCCGAGGGAGCTGTGGAATTCACCCAACCCCCGTCGGTGTCCGTGATCGCGCTGCCAGGATGAGGCCCCATGATCCCGGGGCGCTGGTCGCGCATGCTGCGGGCCGTGGTGTTCGCGGCCGTTTGCGTGCTGCTCGCCACCCTGGGGCACGTGATGATGGCCGGGGGCGTCCTGTCCTGGTGGGCGCCGGGCGTTGGGCTCGCCGTCACGGGCGGTGCGGGCTGGTGTCTGGCCGGGCGGGAGCGGGGTGTGCCGCTGGTGACGGCCGTGGCGCTCGTCGCGCAGGCCGGGTTGCACACCGCCTTCTCCCTCGTGCCGCCGGCCGGTTCCGGCGCCATGAGCGGTATGGACCACATGGGGTCCGGTCCTGACTCCGGTCCTGACTCGGGCATGGTCGCCGCCCATCTGCTCGCCGCCCTGCTGTGCGGGCTCTGGCTGGCCTACGGGGAGCGGGCCGGGTTCCGGGTGCTGCGGGCCGTGGCGGGGTGGCTGACGGCTCCGCTGCTGTGGCCGGGCGAGCGGCCCCTCCTGCCCCGCCCTTCCCCCGCCGGGGTGCGCGGGCGTTCGGAGCGCGTACCACGGCCTTTTCTTCTCGCCGACGCGATCACTTCCCGGGGGCCGCCCGCACGGACCGCCGTCGCCTGACGACGGCCGGAAGCGTACGGCACTTCCCCCTCCACCCGAGAAGGACCCACGGCGATGCCCCCTGCTCCGACGACGACCCCGCGTGACAAGAAGACGGACAAACACGAGAGCCCCCGGAACCACACCAAGAGCCCCAAGCACAGCACCCGCCGCCGTGCCCACAAGGACACCCCCGCCGACGAGACCACCACCGCCCTCGCCCTGGCCGCCCGGCACGGGGACGCCGGGGCCGTGGAGCAGCTGGTGCGGGCCCTGCACCGGGACGTGCTGCGGTACGTCGCCCATCTGTGCGCCGACCCGCAGGCGGTGGACGACCTGGCGCAGGACACCTTTCTGCGGGCACTGGGCAGCCTGCACCGGTTCGAGGGGCGCTGCTCGGCCCGGGCGTGGCTGCTGTCGATCGCCCGCCGGGCCGTGATGGACAGCTATCGGTACGCCGCGACCCGCCCGCGCCTCGCGGATGTTCCGGACTGGCGGCCGGCCGTCGAGCTCGCCCAGCCGCGCGGGCTGCCCGGCTTCGACGACGGGGTCGTTCTGCGCGAGCTGCTGGAGGCGTTGCCCGCCGACCGGCGGGAGGCGTTCGTGCTGACGCAGCTGCTGGGGCTGCCGTACGAGGAGGCGGCCCGGGTGAGCGACTGTCCAGTGGGGACGGTCCGCTCCCGGGTGGCCCGCGCCCGCGCCGCCCTCGCCGAGCAGCTCACGCGGTGACCGGTCACCGGGCCCGGCGCAGCTGCCGCAGCTCTTTCCGGGGCCCGACGGCGACCGGGGAGCCGGCCGCCGTCAGCGTGATCCCGCCGGCTGGGCGAGGCGGCGGGCGGGCAAGGCGGCGGTGGGCATCGGGGGACTGTCGTACGCGGCGCGACGCAGTTGTCGCAGGTACTGCTCCCGAGGTATCAGGACAGCGCCCAGGCTTCGGACGTGCGGGCTGTCGCGCTGAGCGTCGAGCAGCACACCGCCCGCCTGTGCGAAGCGCGCCGCGAGGTCGATCACCGCCACCGTCGAGGCGCCGGGACGGTGGAAGAACATCGAGTCCATGCTGAAGACCGGTCCGAGCCGGAGGCCGAACACACCGCCGACCAGATCGCCGTCCTCCCACACCTCGACGCTGTGCGCATGACCCAGACCGTGCAGGCGGATCAGGCAGGCGATCAGCTCCTCCGTGAGCCACAGGGGGGTGCGGCCGGCGCCGCACGCACGCACGACCTGCTCGAACCGCCGGTCCACACTGGTCGACCACCGCAGCCGGTTGCGCAGCCGCCTGGCGAGGTTCCGGCTGAGATGCGTGGACGAGACGGGCAGCACCGGCCTGGGATCGGGCGACCACCAGGAGACGGCGTAGGGGTCGGTGGATTCCTCCCCCACGAGCCGGATGCGGCCGTCCCGGACCTGATCGGCGAAGAGCACCTCGTTGAGGGCGCGGGTGTACTCGTCGGATGCCGGGAACGGATAGACCCCGGCGCGGTACGCCGCCAGGAGGCCGGCGGGGCTGAGGTCGGAGCAGAAGGCCACCGGACCGTCGGGCGCCGCCGCCGGCACGTCCAGCGCCTCCCAGTCGGGGCATCGGTTCACCATCGTGCCGTCCCGTGGTCCTGGCCCTTCAACGGCCGGACGTATTCGGCACGTTGGAGGAAGTCGAGGTAACGGTCCAACATGTCCGCGTCCACCGGCGGAACATCGATCCCGGCCTCCTTCAGTGCCCGTTCGGCATTGCCTCGGGCGAACTCCGGGAAAACGCCCTGGAAGTACATCTCGCTCACGGTGATGTCGTCGTGGCTGCACCGGTCGACGAAGAGCGGGACGAACGGCGTGATCGGGTCGGTGGGGTGCCCGGCCGCGTACTTCACCAGAGCCGCGATCCACTCGGCATAGGGGATCTCCTGGACCGGGGATCCCCGCAGGCGCAGCCGCTCGGCGAGCGAGTGCAGCAACGTGGTGTGCGGGTTGGTGAGGTGGTAGACCTCGCCCTGAGCGGCACGACGGGTGGAGATGTGGCCGACGGCGCGGGCGAGGTGGTCGGCCGGCAGGAAGTCCAGCGGCAGTGGGACGTCGGGGCACAGCCCGGTCCGCGCGATGAAGCTGAAGAGGGCGGCCAGCTCGCTGCTGGTGTTCATCACGCCGGTTCCGCTTCTGCCTGTGATGTCCATCAGGCGGTACACGGCGATCGGCAGACCCGCGTCGGACGCCTTCCGCAGAAGCGCCTCGCCGACCCACTTGCTCTCCACGTATCCGACCGACAGGTACTCCGGGAAGCGCAGCGGTGTGCTCTCCGTCGCCCTGGGCACTCCGGCCGGCCCGAAGCCGGCGAGCACCGCCATGCTGGAGGTGAAGTGGACGGGGACGGCCCTGGGCGCGGCGAGGCGGATGATCTCGTAGGTGCCGTCGACGTTGGCCGGGCGCAGGTCGTCGTACGGATAGATGAAGTTGACCTGGCCGCCGAAGTGGTAGACGGCGTCGATGGTCGATGCCAGCTCCTCGAACCGGCTGGGGGACAGCCCCAGTCCGGGTTTGGCCAGGTCGCCGACGACCGGTTGGACGCGGTCGCTGAGCAGCGGGCCGAGGACGTACCGCTTGTGGCTCATGCGGATCCTCTCCCTGCCGTCCTCCTCGTCGGAGGCCCTGACCAGGCAGAGGATGCGTCCCGTCGTCCTGCACAGCAGCTCGTCGATCATGTAGGCGCCGCAGAACCCCGTCGCTCCGGTGAGGAGAACGTCGCCGGGGCGACAGAGGTCCGGAGCCGGTGCGAAACGGCCCACCGCCGGGACGGGCCGGTCGGTCTCGGCGGCGAAGTCGACGCTTTCGCCGCCTGGGCGGGTCAGTGTGCCGGCACGTGCCTGGCGCACGGACTCGGCGAACGCGGCGAGCGTCGGACGCAGCAGCAGTGAACGGGTCAGGTCACGGATCTGTGTGATGCCGATGCCGAAGATGACGCGGGTCCGGGCGAGCATCTCCATGGCCAGCAGCGAGTTGCCGCCCAGCTCGAAGAAGTCGTCGTGCGGGCGGACGTGGTCCACGCCCAGGATCTGGCCCCACAGCTGGGCCATCCCCTGGGGCACCGGGCGGTCGTCGGCGCCCGCGGTCGTCGTCACGGTCGCGGGTTCCGGCACGGCTCGGCGGTCGAGCTTGCCGCCCGGCGTGAGGGGCAGCCGCTCCACCGCGTGGAAGGCCGCCGGGATCATGTAGCCCGGCAGGATGCCGGTGAGGTCCGACCGCAGCCGTGCGCGCAGCGCCCCCTCGCCGTCGACCGGAGGGGAGGCCGGTGTGTAGTACGCGATGAGGTCCCGGTCGCCCTTGTCGCGCGCCCGGGCCACCACCATCGCCTGAGCGATCTCCGGGTGGGAGGCGAGCGCGGCCTCGATCTCGGCCGGGTCGACCCGGAACCCGCGAATCTTCATCTGGTCGTCGACCCGGCCCAGGACTTCGAGGTTGCCGTCCGGGCGCAGGCGTCCCAGATCCCCGGTGCGATACATCCGGCGCCCCGGGGCGGAACCGTGCGGGTCCGGCAGGAACTGCCGTGCCGTCAGGGCCGGCCGCCGCCAGACGCCGCGCGCCAGTCCCGGACCGCCGATGTAGATCTCGCCGCGTTCCCCCGGTGCCACCGGGCGCAGTTCCGTGTCGAGCACGTGGACGTGGTTTCCCTCCAGGGGCCTGCCGACCGGGGCGATGCCCGTGTCCGGCGCGGCGAGCGCGTCCTCGTCCAGGTCGCAGAGCGTGGAGGTGATGGCGGTCTCGGTGAGTCCGTAGGCGTTGACGAGCCGCGCGCCGGGGATCCGGCGCAGAACGGCGCGGCAGTCCTTCGCGGTGACGATCTCGCCGCCGACGATGGCGAGTCTGAGCGACGCGAGGCTGACGCCGCCGTCCGTGACGACGACCATCCGCCGCCAGTAGGCCGGGGTGAGGTCGGCGACGGTGATCCCCTGCTCCGGGAGGCGGTGCAGCAGGTCGGTGGGCGCCCAGGTCCGGCTTCCCGAGAGGATGAGCGTCGCTCCGCTGATCAGCGTGGCGAAGATCTGCTCCAGTGAGGTGTCGAAGCCGAGCGCCGCGGCGTGCAGCACCCGGTCGTCGGGCGTCAGGCCGTACGCCCGGGCCACCGCGGTCAGGGAGTGGGCCAGTGACCGATGGGTGATCATCACGCCCTTGGGAGGTCCGGTGGATCCGGAGGTGTAGATCACGTAGGCCAGGTCGTCCGGCCGTGGGCCGGGTGCCGCAGGCGGCCCCGCCGACGGGGCCTGCGTGGCCGGTTCCCCGGCGTGGACGATCCGCGCCGGGCACCCCTCGAACATCGGGGCGTGCTCGTGGCTCGAGACGATGAGCCGTGAACCGGTCTTTCCGACCAGAGCGACCGCGCGTTGCCGCGGGGTCGCCGGGTCGAGGGGGAGGAACGCGCCGCCGGAGCTCAGCACCGCCAGCAGCGCGACGACCAGTTCGGGCACCCGGTCGAGGCACACGGTGACGACGGACTCCGCGGCGACGCCCGACCCGCGCAGTTCATGGGCGAGCCGGTCGGCGTGAGCGGTCAGCTCGGCGTAGCTGAGCCGGCCCTCGTCGGAGAGGACCGCGGGAGCGGACGGCGCACGCCGTGCCGCCTCCCGGACCAGTTCGGGCACCGTGCTCGGCCCGGATCCCCGGAGCCGCGGCTCGGCGCGGGCGCTCGCGGGCCGCATGTCGGTCCACAGGCGGTCGACCAGGTCGTCGCACCACTCGGACGGCGCCGGCCCGCCCACCCGACGCCATCCGGCCGGAATCCGGCGAGCGGCGGGCCAGATCGCGTACTGCTCCTCGTCGTTGAGTACTACGACGTGCAGCGCGGCCGACTCTTCCGGAGAATGATCACGTACCGTCACCTTGGGTCTCCTGCCTCGGGGCATCCGGAGCGCGACCTGCGTCTGTCGCGGGTGAGGGCGCCTGCCCTCACCGCTTCCTTTCGGCGGGTGCCACAGGAGATCCGGTCAGGCGGCCCAGCGGCGGCGCGAGGACGAGTTGTTGCGCCTCCTCGGCACTGACCGGTTCGGCGAAGAGGTACCCCTGGCCGAACCGGCAGCCTATGGAGATCAGCAACTCCTGCTGCCGCACGTTCTCCACTCCTTCGGCGATCACCTTGAGGCCGAGGGTGTCAGCGAGATGTGTGATGCCCTCCACCAGGGCGTACTGCTCGGGCGAGCGCCCGAGTTCGTCGATGAACGACTTGTCGATCTTGAGTATCGAGATCGGGAACTCGCGCAGATAGCTCAGTGACGAGTAGCCCGTTCCGAAGTCGTCGATCGCGATGCGGATCCCGAGGTCGGTGAGCGCACTCATCTCGGCCAGGATACGTTCGTCGTTGTACATCAGCACGCTCTCGGTCAGTTCCAGTACCAGGGAGGACGGTTCGACGCCGGAGAGATCCAGGGCGGTCCGGATCACCTGGTAGAACTCGTCGTCCCGGAACTGACGCGGCGACACGTTCACGCTGACGTACGGTGCGCTGCGGCCGTCCGCGGCGTCGCGTCGTACGGAACCCTCCCACCGGACGGCCTCGGTCGCGGCGCGATCGAGCACCCAGGCGCCGAGCGGGACGATCTGCCCGCTCTCCTCGGCCAGCGTGATGAACTGCTCCGGCAACACCATGCCGCGCGTGGAGTGGGGCCAGCGGACGAGCGCCTCGAAGCCGGCGATCTGACCTCCGGTCAGCTCCACGATGGGCTGGTAGAGCACCATGAACGAGTTCTCGATCGACGAAGTGTCCAGGCCCTCTTGCAACTTGGCACGCTCGGCCATACCGCTCTGCAGCTCGGGGCGGTAACGGCGCCACTGACGTTTGCCCGCCGTCTTCGCCGCATACAACGCCAGATCGGCGTGCGTCAGCAGTTCGACCGAGTCGATGCTGTCGTCCGTCGTCGCGACACCGACGCTGGCGTACATGCTCACCGGCCCCACGCTGAGCCGGAACGGCTCTGCGAACGCGGTCATCACGTGTTCGGTGAACCGTTCCACGCCCTCCGGTGTGAGGGAACCCTCCACCAGGAGTGCGAACTCGTCACCCCCGATGCGCGCGGCGGTGTCGGAGGCACGGACGGTGGTCTGCAGCCGGAGCGAGAGCGCCACCAGGAGTTCGTCGCCCACGCTGTGGCCGTGTATGTCGTTGACGACCTTGAAGTCGTCCACGTCGAGGAAGAGTACGCCGACCACCGTTCCGTCGCGCTGGGCCTGCACCAGGGCGTGGTTGACCCGCTCCTGGAAGAGCAGGCGGTTGGCCAGGCCGGTGAGGGAGTCATGGAACGCCTGGTGGGTGAGTTCGCGCTCGAGCTTGCGCTGTTCGGTCACGTCCTGCAGCGTGATCACCACCCCGCCCACGGTCGCCTCCTCGCGCAGGTCGCTCCACCTCACCTCGACCTCGATGGACGCCCGGTCGGTGCGGACCATCCGCCAGTGCTCGCGCCTGCTCTGGTTCTCGCCGCTCTGTATCCGGTGCAGCGTCTCGACCACCGTGCGGCTGTCCTGCGGCGGCACCAGATCGATGAGCTGGGTGCCCTCCAGGCTCGGAGCGCCGAGCACCTGGTCGGCGGAGGGGCTGGCGTAACGGACCCGGTTGTCGTCGTCGAGGATCAGGATGACGTCGGAGGCGTTCTGTACCAGCGTGCGGAAGTACGCCTCGCTGTTGCGCTGGTTGACCTCCTGGGCGAGGGCCAGGCGTGCCACGGCGAGTGCCGTCTGCGCGGCGAGAGTCGCCAGCGTTTCGCGCAGCACGAGCAGGCGCTGCTCGTCACCGGCCACGATCAGCGCCCCGATCAGCGGTTCGCCCGAGGGGTGGTCCTGCGAGACGAGCGGGCAGACGAACGCGTGACCGCCGCGGATCTCCTCCTCGTCCGGGGCCTTGAGGCGGGCGGCAAGACCGGGTCCCACACCGTCGAGGGCCACCAGGCGGTTCTCGCCGGACGCGATCAGTTCACGTACGGCCGCGGTCACCCGCACGGACAGGGGCCCGTGTACGCCGTCCTGCGCCCCGTCCACCCAGAGCGTGTTGTCCGGCAGGGTGAGCAGCGCGGAACGTGGCGGGCCGTTCGGCATCAGCTCCGTCACCGCGGAGTGCACCGCGGCGGCCGCATCCCGTACGTCGCCCGCCCCGCTCAGCGCGGACACCGCGTTGCGCAGCACCTTCTCCCGGCCCACCGCCTGCCGGTGGGTCGCCGCCACACCCGCCAGGCGGTAGAGCACGAGCATGAAGAGCACCGCGGAGAAGACTCCGATGACACCGACGTTGGAACTCACGCCGCGCACCGCTTCCACCAGCAGGATGACGGGCGCGATCAGCGACGCCAGGGTGAGCAGGCTCAACCGGCCCATGCCGGTCTCGGCGCGCCATGGCCCCGGCTGGGTCAGCGACCGCATGGACGGATGGAGCGCGGCGGCCGCCCAGGCGCCGTAGAGGACGGCCCAGCCGAGATCGACCGCGGTACCCGTGCGCCACGTCCCGTGCAGCTGGATCAGGCCGTATGCCACGTCGGCGCCGAGCAGGCCGATCGTGCCCGCGGTGAGCAGCATGAGCGAGATGCTCTTGCCGCCACGGCCGGCCAGCAGGCGCAGCAGCATCGCCAGAACCAGGATGTCGCCGAGCGGATAGGCGATGGAGAACGCCTTCTGCACCCAGGTGAGCCCGGGGACGTGGGCGAACGGCCCGATGAGGAAGAGCCACGACAGCAGCGCCAGGCCGACTGCCAGCGTCAGCGCGTCGACGAGGCTCGCGCGGTCGCGCAGGCCTGTGCGCCAGCGGACGAAACCCAGCAGTCCGGCCGCATAGAGCGGATATGCGGCGAGATAGAAGCCGTCGGCGATCGACGGAAACGGATTCTGTTCGTGGAGCCACTGGGTGAGGATGATCTGAGTGGCCTGACCCGCGACGAAGGCGAAGTTTCCCATGGCGAGCATCAGCCAGGGGAGCGGATGCGCCGGGCGGTTGAGAATGACGCCGAGGACGATGCCGATGACGCCGGTGATTCCAATGGCGACGAAGGTGAGACGCTGACCCGGGAATGCGTAATAGAACGCCGTCAGCACGACGATGCATGCGCTGACGGCGGCCATCACGGCCTGGCTTCGCAGTCGCGGGTTCTCCCCGACTTGCCTTATGTTCACCCCAACTCGCCTCCTGGAAAGGATACTTGTCAGGCGAACCGAGCTGGGCGAAAACTGTCGGGCAAGGATGGGTAAGCCCAGGCTCCATCTCGCCGAGACATCGACGTGTCCTCCATCCAGGTTACCCGGCTCGCTATTTCCCGCATGCGCACGGAGAGAATGCGCACGGAGAGATCCACCTCGCGGGATTCCGTGCCAGGCGTGAAAATAGCCTGCAAGGAGTACTCCTGACGGAGCGCGGAGATCCATGCTCTCCGATTACCGCCGGATTTTTGCCCCCGCGGGCAGCCTGCTCTTCTCCGCCGCGGGCTTCGTCTCACGGCTGCCGCAGTCGATGATCGGCGTCGGCATCGTCACCATGCTGTCGCAACTCGGCGGTCAGTACCGGCTCGCCGGCTCGGTCTCCGCCACGCAGGCACTCGCCGCCGCGGCGATCGGACCGCAGATCTCCCGGATGGTCGACCGTCATGGCCAGCGCCGGGTCGTCCTGCCGGCGACGGCCGTGACGGTCGCCGCCATCGGCGCGCTGTGGCTCTGTGCCCGGTACGCCGCCCCGGACTGGACCCTCTACGTCGCGGCGGCGGCAGTGGGCTGCATGCCCAGCACGGGCGCGCTGGTCAGGTCCCGCTGGGCGGAGATCCACCGGGAGTCACCGCCGCTGCTGCACACCGCGTACTCACTGGAGTCGGTGCTCGACGAGGTGGTCTACGTCGTCGGCCCGATCCTGGCGATCACGCTGTCGACCAGGGGAAGCGCCGGGGCCGGACCGCTCGCGGCCGCTCTTCTGCTCGCCGTCGGCGTCCTGCTGCTCGCCGCCCAGCGACGCACGGAACCGCCGGTGCGCCGTGCGCCGGAACACGTCGGCGGCTCCGCGCTGCGGCTCCCGGGACTCGGCCTGCTGGTACTGGTGCTGACGTCGGTGGGCGCGACGTACGGTTCCGTGGAGGTCGCGACCGTGGCGTTCGCCGGAGCGGACGACCACAAGGCGCTCTCCGGCCCGCTGCTGGGCGTGTACGCGCTCGGCTCGGGCCTGGCGGGCGCGGTCTTCGGCGCGGTCCGGCCGCGGGGGACCGTCACGCGTCGGCTGCTGGTCAGCGTCTGCGCGATGGCGGTGACCGTGACACCGCTGCTGTTCGCGCCGAGTCTCGCGGTGCTGGCGGGGATGCTCTTCGTGGCGGGCATGTCCGTCGCGCCGATCCTGATCACCGCGATGGGGCTGGTGGGTCACCTGGCGCCGGCCGCCCGGCTCACCGAGAGCATCACCTGGGTCGTCTCGGGCCTCTCCGTCGGAGTTTCGCTGGGCTATGCCACGGCCGGATGGGTGGTCGACGCGGCAGGAGCCTCGGCAGGCTACCGAGTGCCGTGCGCGGCGGCCCTGCTCGCCGCCTTGACGGTCTCCCTCGCACGGCCACGGCTGATCCGGGCCGGAGCGTGGTGAGTTCACCTTTGTGACGGGGACTCATACGCGCCGCGGTCCGCCGACGTGACGGTCGAGCAGGGCGTCCAACCCGGCGGTCAGGCCCTCGAGCCCGCCCCCCTCGGCGAGGGCCGCGGCGGCCCGGCGGAGCCTGGGCAGTTCCTGGGCGGGCATGCGGTGCACGCCGAGGCGGAACGCGGGGTCGGATTCCTCGGGGTTGTCCACCATAGGCTGCAGTTCCACGGACACATAGCCCAGCAACCAGGCGGTGAAGGCACGGAAGGCGGTCGCGGCGGTGGCCTCGTCGACTCCGGCCTCCGCCAGCAGAGCGAGCACACGCTCGTGGTTCCTGAGGACGGAGGCGGGGCGCCGCGCCAGCGGAACGGCCAGCATGCGCGTGGTGAGAAGAGGGACCGCTCGGGGATGGACGAGGCAGACGTCGAACGTCGTGCGCGCGATGCGGTGGAGGCCCGTGCGCCACGCGGGGGCCTCAGTGGCGGCGGGTGCTCCGGGTTCGGCGGTCAGCCGTTCCTCCAGCTCGAGGTACAGGGCTTCCACCAGACCGTCCAGCAGGGCGTCCTTGCTCGCCGCGTAGCGGTACAGCGCCATCGCCTCCACGCCCAGCTCGGCACCCACCCGGCGCATGCTGAGCGCCGAGAGCCCCTCGCGGTCGACCAGCTCGAGGGCTGCCGCGAGGACGCGCTCCCGGCTCAGACGCCCGTAGCGGCCACGGTCGCCGGCGCGTCGGGCCGGGCCGGATTCCTGTTCCTTGGCCATCCTTCGCCTCGCCTCCAGGCGTCGGGATCGCGTGCCGATCCGACAGCGGCTGTGTACGACCATCGTACAGCGTATCTATACGGCGTAAACATCTGCCGCTGATCGGTCGTCACTCGTCTCAGCCCGCCCGAGGAGCCGAGCGGTCACGGGCGCCTGGACACGACGACGCGTTAGGAAGCCGGGTTCTGAGGAGTGTCAGGTGCGATGTTGAGCGGGCTCCGCCCCACGCGCACGGATCGCATCACCCGGTCGGTTTCGGCGTTGACCAGGGTCATCCACGGTCGGTCGTGCCCGCCGGCCACGTAGAGGCGAGTCCCGTCCGTACTGATGGCCATGCCTTCGGCCCCGTGCGGGACATGGAAGGCGTGGCTCACGACCAGCTGGTCCGTGTCGATCACCGAGATGTCACCGGTGAGGAAGCCGCCGCTGACATAGACCCGCGACGAGTCGGGCGTGACCACCAGGCTCTCCGCCCCGCGAGGGATCTGCACGGTCTCCACGACGTCGTTCGTGTGGGTGTCGATGACCGTGACGGCGTCCACACCGTTTCCGCCGCTCACATAGGCGCGGTGGCCGTCGGGGGAGATGGCGACGGCGTACGCGGCGATGTCCCTCTCGAAACGGACGGTGTCGACGACGCGCCCGCGCCTGATGTCGATCACGGAGACGGAGTCGGACTTGAGATTGGCGACGTAGGCGCGGCGGCCGTCGGGGGTGATGGCCACGTCCCTGGGCCAGTCACCCACGTGCAGTGTCCTGATGACCTTGTAGCGCCGGGTGTCGATGACCGAGACGGTGTCCGAGCCGGCGTTCGCGACGAGCGCCCGGGATCCGTCGCCCGTGACGGCGACGCCCATCGGGCGCTGTCCGGCGCGGATCGTCCCGACGACACGGCGGCGCGCGGTGTCGACCACGGACACCCGGTTCGACCGGCCTCCGCCGGTCACGTAAGCCCGCCCGGAGCGCCGGGACAGGGCGATGTCCTCTGCTCCGTTCGGCACGGGGACCGTGCCGGTGACGGCCGTGGCGTCGAGCCGCACCACGGAGAGGTTCCGCGAGGCCGCGTTGGCCGTGTAGGCGTACGCCGGCCGCGGCCGGGCGGCCTCGGCCGACGACGTCGTGGTCACCGAGGACGCGACGGAGAGGGTGACGAGCGCCGCGGCCGCGACCGTCCGTCCCCGCGTCCTGATTCTCCGGCGCCGCCCGGGGGAGAGCACGCTGTGCCACTGATCTCCGAGTGCCAGTGTTCCGTCACGTCCGCGCACTGCGACCTCCGTGGAGAGACCGGTGATCTCCCGCGTCGCTCGGTCGCAGGAGGGGAAAGGGATCGGTCCCATCCTTGTCGAGCCGCTGCCGGCCGGCCCGCCGCGACAGCACGGCCTTCACCCGCTCGTCGGAACGACGCGGGCCGACCGGGTGAAGGCTGCACAGAGCCTTCCGCTCGTGACTCGCGTCAGCCCGTCTCCGGGGAGCGGACGCGCATACGTTGGCCCGGCCGCGCCGTCGCCGCCGCGCGTTCACCAGCCGCCCGGCCGCGACGGAGGTCGAAGGCCCTTCCCTTTTCGTATGTCCATCGCCGGAGGCTCCATGGAGCATGCACGCCCCTGTTCACGTTTTCGGCTCCCGGTGCCGAGAGGCACACGCAGGACCGCGGCGAGATCCGGAGCAAGACATCGCCGTCGCTCGCTCCGGGGTACGCTCGTGGTCGCTGTGGCCACGCTGACGGCGGCCGCCGTGGCCGGCTCCGCCCACGCGGACCTGCCGGGCGCCGATCCTCAGCTGACCCGAGCCCCCTATCTGTCCGATCTCACAACCAGTTCCGTGCGGGTGAACTGGGGAACCAGTACGCGCAGCACGGGAATCGTGCGGTACGGGCCCCTCGGCAACTGCACGGCGAACTCGGTCTCCGCGACCGCGCAGGGCACCACCATCACCGTCAACGGCGTGACCGAGTACCAGAACACGGTCACCGTCGCCGGGCTCTCCGCGAACACCACCTACTGCTACCGGGTGTTCACCGGTGGCACCGATCCCGTGGACCTGCTCGGCTCCAACCCCTCGCCGGCCTTCACCACGCGGCAGGGGCCCACCGGGACCCAGCCGTTCACCTTCGCCGTCATCGGCGACTGGGGCGACACGACCAACGGGGGCGTCAACAACGGCTCCCTGAACGTCAACCAGGCCAACGTGATGGCGGGACTCGGCGCCAGCGGAGCCCGGTTCGCCCTGTCGACGGGCGACGTCGCCTACCCGAGCGGCAATCAGACCAACTACGGCGACCTCGACCAGACCGGCGTCAACATCAGCGCGGTCTTCGGCCCCTCCTACTGGGCCGTTCCCGGCCAGAGCGTCCCGATGTACGCCACCAACGGCAACCACGGCCGCAACAGCACGCTCCTGACGAACTGGCCCGAGACGCGGACGGCGGCCGCTTCCAACGGCGTCTACGCCATGACGAGCTATCCGTCGATCCTCGGCACGAATCCGGCGAGCTATCCGAGCACGTACTACGCGTTCAGCAACGGCGGCGTCCGCTTCTACGTGCTGGACGCCTCCTGGAGCGACAGCAACCTGGGTTCGTCGACGGGAGACAGGTGCCCGGTTCCCAACCGGAGCTGTCAGCAGTACGAGCTCGACCGGCTCGCCCACTGGACCCCGTCCTCGGCGGAGTACCAGTGGCTGCAGCAGGATCTGGCCACCCACTCGGAGCAGGTCAAGATCGCCGCGTTCCACTATCCGTTGCGTTCCGACGACCCGACGGAACCGGACGATGTGTACCTGAAGAACACCCCGGGCAGCACCGATTCCCTCGAGCAACTGCTGCACGACAACGGCGTGGACCTGGTGTTCAACGGCCACGCGCACATCTATCAGCGCAATGTCGCACCGCCCGGAGGCGTCCCCGCCTACGTCACGGGAGGAGGGGGCGGCAAGCTCACCTCCGTGGGCGGCCGTGGCTGTGCGCCCACGGACGCCTACGCCCTCGGCTGGTCCTACAGCTCCACCACCCACGGCAAGGCCTGCGGCGCCGCGCCCCGGCCGACCAGCGACTCCCAGGTGCACCACTTCCTGAAGGTCGCCGTGAACGGGACGACGGTGACCGTCTCACCGACCGACGCGCAGGGCAACGTCTTCGACCAGCAGGTCTACGACTTCGCCGCCGACACCACCGACCCCACCGCTCCCGGTTCCTTCACCGTCACCCGCTCAGGGACCAGCACGATGGTCCTCAGCTGGAGCGGGGCGAGCGACAACCGGGGCGTAGCCGCCTACGACGTGTACCGCGACGGCAGCTATCTCGCCACCGTCCCGGCCGGTCAGCTGACGTACAGCGACAAGCAGGCCACGTGTCCGGGGAGCTACCAGTACGAGGTCAGAGCCCGTGATCTCGCGGGCAACACCGCCGGAGTCACCCGCACCGTCTCCTGCTGACCGTCGCGCTCCGCCCGGGCGGGCGTCCCTGTGCGGGGACGCCCGCCCCTCGCGTTTTGGCGCCGTCACCGCTCGCTCCCCCGGCGGACGGAGTGCCGGCGCCGGACGACGGCGCCGACGACGACGGCGGCGGACACGGCGGCGGCGGGAACCTGCCACTGCCAGGCGGGCACGTCACCGGATCCGGCGGCTTCTTCGTCGCCGGAGTCGGCGGGGGCGTCCGGCGCCGGGGTGGTGCGCAGATCTCGGAGCTCGTCGAGGTAGCGGAATCCATAGTTTCGGGACGGTTCGACGTGGGTGTTCTCGGAGAACTCGTTCCAGCTGATCAACCCGAGGACATCCGGAGAGGACCGCACGGCCGCGCTGTACTCGGCCCTCAGCGTGCGCCCGTCCTCGCGCGGGACGGTGCTGGTGCCGCCGACCGGACGGGCGTCGAATCCGGGAGCGAAGGGCGCCACCCAGTACTTGCCGTCGCCGTGCACGGCCCGTGACAGGTCGCCGAGCTTGTCCTCGTACCCCCGATTGGTGCCGGGGTTCACCGAGGACCAGTAGTACGCCAGGCCGTCGGTGACATCCGCGATGCGCCGGTAACCGGAGACACTCTTCTCCGTGGAGAGCACCAGCAGGTCGTCGCGGACCGCCGACGTCACCCGGGCCACGTCGGCCTCCGAGAACTTCCAGGTGCCGCTCCAGACGGTGAGCGGCTTGCCGCCCAGGCGCAGGAACGCCGGGCTCTGCGCGAACCGGTCACGGAACGTGCGGAAGTCCTCGGCGACCCGGTCGGTGGGCAGGGGCCGGCGGGAGAAGTCCAGGCCCTGGTAGATCATGGCGAGCCGGAAGTTCTCCGCTTCGGCCACCTTGATCAGCTTTTCCAGCCGCCGGTCGTTGACGGGGGAGTCCTTCCAGCTGACGATGAATCCGTCGATCCCCGCGGACTTCGCCCAGACGATCTGCTGTCGCATGACCGTGGTGTCGTCGCTGGAGTACGGGCCCAGGTGCGGAAGATCGGTCTTCGCGCGCTGCCAGGAGCCGGGGTCGAACCACTGGTAGTAGTAGGCGAGCAACGGTACGGGCGACTCCGCGGCGTGCCGTGAACCGCCGCGGGGCTCGGCTGCCGGGCCTGTTGCCGACCCGGCGGCGACAGGCCCGGCGACGGAAAGGGAGCACAGCAGCAGGCAGGCCAGGACCAGCATCAGACGCCTCACCGTGATCCCGCCTTCGCGGCCGTCGGCCGGCGCCGCCTGCGCAGGTGCACCACCAGTGGTACGACGATCACCACCAGCAGGCCGCCGGCGAGGGTGAGGGTGTCGAGGCCGCTGAGGACCTGCACGTCCAGGGCGGTGGACCGGGACAGCTGCAGTTCGTGGGTCGCGCTGCTGCCGCCGGGCGTGTGGATGTTCACCGAGTAGCGCCCGCGGGGCAGATGCCTGAGGACGGCGGAGTGATCGGAGCCGAGGGGGACCCGCAGCTGCGTCCCGTCCGGCCCGGTGACACGCGCCTCGGAGCCCGCGGGGCGGTTGAACACGGTGTCGTGGGCGGTGATGGTCAGGTCGTGGAAGAGGCCGGTGAAGGTGACGACACGGCCGGCGTCCGGACGGAAGCGCTGTCGTCCGGCGTCGACGAGCTGCGCGCGGTCGTAGACCAGACTCTGCAGGGAGTAGGTGACGGGGCTGAGCTCCAGGCCGCTGCCGCGGTGGACAGGTGTGCCGCCGTCGAGCCAGCTGGTGCCGGTCGGGTCCAGCCTCACCTGGTGGCCGTCCGAGCCCTTGACCCGCACGGCCGAGATCCGGTCGGTGTCCAGGGGCCTGCCGTGCTGGTCGGTGAAGCGGGGGGTGACCGGATACCGCACCTGGAACCCGGCGGTGACCGTGTAGTCGCCGCGCAGGGGCAGCCCGTGCACCACGGGACGGAAGGCCTGGTCGGGGTCGCGCTGTCCGGTCCACCGGACGAACCGGTAGCGGCGGTCCGGGGTGTCCACCGCGGTGTCCAGCAGGCGCAGCGTGGGGCGCGCCGGACTCTCGGGGGCGGTGTAGGTGGCTCGCCCGCGGGCGTCGGTGACCAGGGTCCGGTCGCCGAAGCCGATGCGTACGCCGGGTACGGCGGGCACCGTCCGGAAGGTGACGGTGGCGGTCGACGGGGCGCGGTGCTCGACCGGCGCCGCCGTGGCCGCTCGTGTCTGCTGCGTCGCCGGTGCGGCGGTCGCTGCGGGCAGGAGGGCCGGACTTGTCGGCACGGAGAGCAGTACGGCGGTCAGGACCGCGGTGAGGGCTCGGCGCGGGTGGTTCATGACGGCGGCCCCTCGGGTGATGAGGGTGGGCTCTGCGGCGGGCCGGAGCCGCGGCGGGCGGTGAGCACCGCGGCTCCGAGCACCAGGGCGACGAGGGCGGCAGCTCCCCCGTACACCCTGTACACGATGGCCGAGTGGACGGAGCGCGTTCCTTCCGGTGCGGCCGCCTCCACGGGGAGCACCGCGGGTTCCCTCGGTGCCTGGGTGAAGTCGAAGGCGCCGGCGATGCTCCTGGCGTTCGCGTCCCTGGCGGTGAGGGGCTTGAGCCGCCAGTTGTCCTCGATGAAACGCAGGGCGCCGGCGCTGTCGAGGACGGTGTGATCGACATGGCCCACCCGCGCGTACGGGCTGACCAGGACCGCGGGGACGCGCAGGCCCCGGGGGCCGTGCGCGGTGGTGGGCGGCGGCACGTGGTCGTACCAGCCGCCGGAGCCGTCGTAGGACCACAGCAGTGCGGAGCTGTCCCAGTAGCGGCTGAGCATCAGCTGGGTGACGACGCCGCGGATGAGCTTCTGACCCGCGGGGATCGCGTGGGCGGAGCGCTCGGCGGAGCCGGAGCTCGCGATGTACGAGACGGCCGGCAGGGACCCTTTCTCCAGGTCGCGGTAGTACTGGCCCAGGTCGGCGATGTGGCCGCGCAGGGCCGGGTCGTCGACGAACCGGGCGTATCCGAGGAGCGGGGCCCGGACCGGCTGGGTGCTGTCCGGGGAGCGGAAGGTCTCGTCGGGCCGATAGCCCTCGACATAGAACTTCCAGCTGACACCGGCCTGCCCGAGCCGGTCGAAAATGGTCGGCCGGTCGTCGTGGCCGCCCGCCGGGATCGTCTGCCCACCGCCCGGCGGGGAGGAGGCGGCGACCCACTGGTGCCGTTCGGCTCCGACGCCGAAGGGCACCACGGAGAAGAAGCGGTCGAACAGCACGTTCTCCCGGGCGACCGCCCAGCTGAAGGGCAGGTCGCGCTCGTCGTAGTGCCCCATGGCGGGTGCGCCGTCGCGGCCCTGGCGGGTGAAGGCGGAGACGAAACCGTCCATACGGCCGCCGTCGACCTGGGCGGATATGAGCGACCGGGTCGGGTGCAGGGGGGCCGGAACAGTGCCGTGCAGGGGGAAGGGCCTGACGCAGTCGCCGGACCCTCCCTTGACGATCCGCGGCTGGCAGGCTCCGGCCGGGATCCCGTCGGCGCCGGGGAAGGCGCCGAAGTAGTTGTCGAAGCTGCGGCCGCCCTGCATGAGGTAGACGAAGTGCCGCACAGGGGTGGTCGGCCCGGCGGTGTCGTCCGACACCGCCGGGAAGGCGAGCACCGTGACCACGGACAGTGCGGCGGCGAGGGCGGACAGCGGCCTGATGACTCTCATGACGCACGCACCTGGTAGATGACGATGACCGGTGCGGCCGTGCCCTTGCCGGAGCCGGTCTCCACCTTGGTGGTGGAGGTGTAGACGGCGACACCGTGGTACTTCTCGGCGAGTCGGCGGATCTTCTCCGCGTGGAACGGGGACCGGGCGGCGGTGTAGGAGTCCCACACCACGTACTGGAACTCGGCGTTCCGCAGCGCCCGGTCGGGGTTCGGGACGGGCTGGTACGAGGGGTTGCGCTTGAGCGGGTCGACGCTGACCGACAGCCCGGACACCGGATGATGGCCGTAGAACTGCAGGATGTTGGCCATCGACGGGCCGCCGGCCAGCAGTTGTGCGCCACGGGGAGCGTTGTCGCGCACCCACTCGCCGGCCTCCCGGCCGCCGGGTACTCCGCCGGTTCCGGCCAGGAAGGTGCCGCTGACGGAAGGGGTCGTACGCTCGGCGGCCGGGACGGCGAGGGAGGCGATGAGGCCGGCGGACAGCACCAGGGATGCCGTGGCGGGCAGCCACCGGCGGCGCGCGGGCAGGGCGGCGACCGCGGCGAGCGCTCTTCCCGCCAGCACCGCGAGCGCCGGGACGACGGGCAGCAGGTACTGGTACCCCCTGACCGGCCACAGGGTGAAGAACACCAGCGGCACGGCGATCCACCACAGCAGCAGCGGCTCGCGCCATGTGCCGCGCCGCCGCAGCCAGAGCACCCCGGCGAGCGCGACGGCGAGCACGCCCCAGCCGACCGCACCGGGCAGGGTGGTGAAGTAGAACCAGACGCTGTGGTTGGCGCGGCGGAGCAACTGCCACAGCAGATAGTCCTGCGTCGTGCGCTTGCTGCCCGCGAGCCACGCCGCCAGCGGGAACGCGGCCACGACAGCCGTCGCCGAGCCCAGCGCGTACAGCGTGTGACGCCACGGGATGTGGACGCCCCGGGTGAGCATGAAGAACAGCCACAGGCCGAGCAGCAGGACGACGCTGGTCTCCTTGGTGAGGATCGCGGTCCCCAGGACGGCTCCGGCCGCGGAAGTCCAGAGCGCGGCGCCGCTTTGGACGTACCGGGCCACGCAGTACAGCACTCCGGTCGCGCACAGGGTCACCAGACCCTCGAGCAGGACCTGCCGGGTGACGACCACGTGGTACGGCATCACGGCGAGGAGCGCCGCGGCGGCGAGACCGGCGGTCCGCCCGTAGAGCTGCTTGCCGAGGAGATACACCACGGCGACGGTGACCACCCCGATCACCGCTGCGACGGCACGGGCGGCGAAGTCGTGGGTGCCTCCGTGCAGGGCGAGTGAGACGAGCGTCTGGAACATGAGCGGATGGGAGCGGAACGCCGGGAACAGGTCCCGGAGAACCGGGTCTCCGGCGAGCGTGGCGGCGCTTCCGGTGTAGACGGCCTCGTCGCTGTTGAAACCGGTCGCGGACAGCTGCCAGAAGCGCAGGGTCGCGGCGGCGGCCAGGATGGCGGTGAGCGGGGCCGCGGTGCCCAGCAGCCACGCACCATGCCGGCCGGGACGGCGCAGGCGCGGCGGTCGTCCGGGCTCGGGCCCGGGTGCGGGCTGCGCGGCCTCGGGACGGCCGCCGGCGGTGATGCTTCGCGGCCCCCTGCTCAGCAGGGACAGGGAGTCGCTCCCGAGGCGAGCCATCAGGCGAATCATGTGATCAGCCCGTTCCTTTGCCGTCCGACGAGGCGGAGTCGGCGGTGGTGAGGTCCGGTTGTCCCCAGTGCGGCCACTGCTCGCTGTCCGGGTACCGGCCGGGGGCCGGCGGTCCGGTGACGCCTTCCTCGGTGAGAAGGCGGGGAATGTCGTCCGCCCACGTGAAGTGGTCGGAGGCGAGCACCCGGACGCGGACATGGTCGAGGAAGCCGGAGAGGATCTCACGCTCCCGGCTGCGAAGGCCGGTGTAGTCCATGCCGTCGAGGCTGATCGCGGGCGCGAAGTAGCGGAACGGCGGGAATCCGTAGGCGTCTTCGGTGTTGGCCAGCAGCCGTTGCTCGGCCTCCTCGTGTCCGAGAACGGCGAGCCGCGGCGCGCCCCGCTCGATGATGAACAGCTCACGGACCGGGGTGGCGCTGCACAGGCGGCACGGGATCAGCCGGTCGACGGCGAACTTGGGTGGCGGGACCGCGAATTGGACGAGCGCGTTGATGGCCATGATGGGCAGGTTGAACCGGCTCAGAGTCAGCGCGAAGGAGCGCCCGCCCTTGGAGTGCAGCCGGCTCTGGCGTTGCAGCCGGCGCCACTCGTGCCGGGTCAGGTCGTCGGCGTGCACCGCGTGGAGCGTGTGGGAGCTGATGGTCAGAGGCTTGGGGAAGCACTGGGCGACGCCGTCGGCGGTCACCAGGGTCATGTCGTCGGACAGGAACCTGCCGCCGTGTTCCCGCAGCAGTCTGAGGACGGTTGCGGTCTTGCCGGTGTCGGTGAGCGCCGAGAGCATGACTCCCGTGCCGTCGAGTTCGACGCAGGCGGAGTGCAGCAGCATGCGCCCGTGGGAGACCAGTACGAAGCGCAGCAGCGCCTCGATCACATTGGTGTAGACGACGTGGGGGGAGCGAGCCAGCAGCGGGCTGACGACCACGGAGATGGGACGACCCATCTCGACATGGAAGTTGGCGCCCAGCTGCCCCAGTTGCTCCTCGTAGACGACGGTGGTGTGATCCGGTTCGCCGTCGACCGGCAGCTCGGTCATCGAGGCCCGGTGACGGGGTGTGCGGTGGCCGACGGCACCGACGCGGAGCGTGATGTCGCAGCTGCTCGACGGAACCCACTGGGCGCGGAAGAACTCCAGCTCGGGCAGCGGAACCTGGGAGCCGATGGCGACGACGCCGTCGATGTCGTAGCGATGGGGAAGGTGGCGGGGACGCTTGGCCGTGGACTGCGCCACGGGGGTCACGGGGGTCTTTCCGGAGCCTGGCTTCTCGGCGTCGCGGGATTCGTGCCCCGCGTCCACGAAGACGTGGACCGGGTCGCGGCGGCCCCTGGTCGCGGCGCCCCGCCCGCCGCGCCGGTAGATGACGAGGTCGGAGACGAAGAACCTCAGCAGGAACAGCACGACCAGCGTGATGACGTTGGCGACCAGAAGTCCGACGCCCAGGCGGACGAGGAGTTCGAGTGCGGGCAGCCGTCCCAGCAGCAACACGTTGTTGAGGGCGAAGAAGCCCGCGGCCCGGCGGAGCCGGTGGCCCGGGGTGCCGCCCCGGTAGACGAGCCCTTCCAGCAGGGCGAAGTTCCAGCCGGTGGAGACCTCGGTGGCCAGCACCGCGGCGAGGAGATGCTGGATACCGAGCACGGAGTGGCCGAACCACAGGGCGGCGGTGTTGACCGCGATGCCGGTCAGGCCGATGAGGCCGAAGGCCAGGAAGCGGGCGAACGGGGAAAGCCGCTCCCCACCGCCGGGCGAGAGGCGCCGGCCGGTAGCCGGGTCCCCGCGGGTGCTTTGGGGGGAGAGGCCCAGACGCAGGCGTACGAGATGGCGCAGGAACGTGACGCCCTCGTGCAGCGATGCCTTGGAACTGCCCGCGGCCCGGGGCGCGAACCGGTACGCGACCTCCGCGACGCGCGCGGCCGGGTGCCGGACCAGGATCTCCAGCAGCACCTTGAACCCGAGGGGATCGAGCCGGTCGAGGTCCACCGCGTCGAGGCGGAAGGCGAACAGGCCGCTCATCGGGTCGCTGACCGTGGCGAGGCTGCGGGGAAAGAGCACCTTGGCCAGGGCGGTGCACCCGCAGGAGGCGAGGTGGCGGGACGGGCCTTCGAGACCGCCGCTGGAGCCGGACCCCGCACGGCGGGTGCCGATGACGATGTCGACGTCGTGGCCCATGGCGGTGCGGGCGACGGTGGCGGCCGCATTCACGGGGTGCTGCAGATCTGCGTCCATGACAAGGACCCACTGCCCTCGTACGCGGCGGGCTCCGGCGAGCACCGCTCCGGCCAGGCCGCCCACCCGGGTGCCCGGCCCGCGGTGCAGCAGCCGGACCGGCATGGCGCACTGTGAGGCCTCGGCCGTGGCCACGGCGGGTGTGGCGTCGTCGCTGTCGTCCACCAGGAGCAGTTCCGCGCCGAGACCGGCGAAGGCCGGTCCGAGGGCCTGGAGGAGAAGCGGGAGTCCTTCCTGTTCGTCTCGCGTCGGGATCATCACGGTCAGCCGCGGCACGGTGGTCGCCTGCTCGTTGAGCTCCACGACGGCGTGCTCGGCAGCGTGAGCGGGAGGGGTGCGGGTGTCGGCCATGGTCGAGACCTCCAGAAACCGGCGGAAACCTCAGCAGACTCCTCGTACGGCCAAAATGTACGAAGTCACTTTCAAGTGCATGTTTACGACGTATACGTACAGTCTAGGAAGGCTGCGGGAGGAGTCAAGCGGGGCGGGGGACCATGGAGTAGCTTGGGAAGCAGCGGCACAGCGCACAGACGGCGTAATTCCGGTCATGAGCAAGCCCATCGAGGATTACGCCCTCATCAGCGACCTGGAAACCGCCGCCATGGTCGGCAGGAACGGGGCCATCGACTGGCTCTGTCTGCCCCGCTTCGACTCGCCGGCCTGTCTGGCCGCGCTGCTGGGTACGGAGGAGAACGGGTTCTGGCGGGTCGCCCCCGCCGCCTCGGGCACCCAGACGCCCTGTACACGTCGTGCGTACCGGCAGGACACGCTTGTCCTGGAGTCGGCATGGGTCACCGGATCCGGAGCGGTCCGCGTGACGGACTTCATGCCGCCCCGTACTCGGTTTCCGTGTGTCGTCCGCGTGGTGGAGGGCCTGTCGGGCTCCGTGGTCATGCGCAGCGAACTCCGGGTTCGATTCCATCAGGGGCGGGTCGTGCCGTGGATCCGCAGCATCGACGCCTGCACGGTGGCGGTGGCCGGGCCGGACGCCGTCTGGCTGAACGCCGACGGGCCGGTGCGGTCGCCCGGCCACCGGGACTCCGCGGTCCTCGACTTCACCGTCCCGGCCGGCCGGCGGCTGGCCCTGACACTGGTGTGGTCGCCGTCCCACCTGCCCGCGCCGCCCGCGCCGCTGTACGCCCCGGCGGAGACGCTGCTGAAGGAGTCCGGCGACTTCTGGCTGCGCTGGACCGGTCGGTGCCACTACCAGGGGCCGTGGCGGGACGCGGTGGTGCGCTCGCTCATCACCCTCAAGGCGCTCATCTACGCGCCCACGGGCGGCATCGTCGCGGCGCCGACCACCTCACTGCCCGGATGCATCGGAGGGGAGCGCAACTGGGACTACCGGTTCTGCTGGCTGCGCGACTCCACCCTCACCCTCTCCTGCCTGCTGCGCAGCGGCTACCGGGACGAGGCGACGGCATGGCTGGACTGGCTGGTACGGGCCATCGCCGGTGACCCGGCCGATCTGCAAACCGTGTACGGCGTCGGAGGACAGCGGCTCCTGCCGGAGACCGAGGCGCCGTGGCTGCCCGGCTACGAGGGATCGCGGCCCGTCCGGTTCGGCAACTCCGCGACGAGCCAGTTCCAGCTGGACGTGTACGGCGAAGTCCTCGACACGCTCCTGCTGTCGGCGCGGGCCGGGATCGCCGTGCCGGCCCATGTGTGGAGCCTGGTGGAAGCGCTGATGGACCATCTGCACCGGCACTGGCGCGAGCCGGACCAGGGCATGTGGCAGGTGCGCGGGCCGGGGCGGCACTTCGTCCACTCCAAGGTCATGGCGTGGGTCGCCGCCGATCGCGCCTTGCGCATGGGAAAGCTGCTCGGCGCGAACGGGGTTTCGGGCGAATGGCGGGCCATGCGGGAGGAGGTCCACCGGCAGGTGTGCCGGGAGGGGTGGGACGCGCGGCAAGGGGCGTTCGTGCAGTCCTACGGTTCGTCGGCCCTGGACGCCTCGGCGCTGCTGATCCCCCGGGTGGGTTTCCTGCCCGCCGACGACGAGCGCGTGCGCGGCACCGTCCGGGCCATGCGGCGGCTGTACCACGGAGGGTTCCTGCAGAGGTACGACCCGGGCGGCGCAGGCGTGCACGACGTGGACGGGCTGCGCGGCGCGGAGGGCGCGTTCGTCGCGTGCTCCCTGTGGTACGCCGACGCCCTGGCCGCGACCGGCCGTCCGGAGCAGGCCAGGGCGGTCTTCGAGCGGGTCCTCGCCGTCCGCAACGACGTCGGACTGCTCTCCGAACAGTGGGACCCGAAAGCAGGCCGCCAACTCGGCAACGCGCCACAGGCGTTCAGCCACATCGCGCTGGTGGAGACGGCGTTCAACCTGTCATCGTCGTGAGCACACGCAGAGCGGGGCTGCTCCTCAGTCCCAGGTGGCCGACGGCCGCTCGCCCCCCTGCCGACGCAGCACGAACTCGCCCTGCTCCACCGTCATGGGCTCCGCGAACAGGTATCCCTGCCCGAACCGGCAGCCGATGCCCGCCAACAGCTCTTGCTGCGCCGGCTCCTCGATGCCTTCGGCGATCACCTCGAGGCCGAGTGTGTCGGCGAGGTGGATGATTCCCTCGACGAGCGCCACCTGACGGGCGTTACGCGCGATGTCGTCGATGAACGTCTTGTCGATCTTGAGTACGTCGACGGGCAACTCCCGGAGGTAGCGCAGCGACGAGAACCCGGTGCCGAAGTCGTCGACCGCGATGCGCACCCCCAGGTCCTTCAGCGCCCGGACGAGGGTGTCGAGTTCCTCGTGCCGCTGCATGAGCACCGACTCGGTGATCTCCAGCAGCAGCGTCCCCGGGACGAGACCGGGGGTGTCGAGAGCGCCGCACACCTCGTCGAAGAACTCCGTGCCCCGCCACTGCCGCGCGGACACGTTGACGCTGAGGTACGGAGCCGTGGACCGCTGCGCGGCGCCCTGCAACCGGGCGATGTCGCGCGCGGCGTTCCGCAGCACCCAGGCGCCCAGCGGTGAGATCTGCCCGGTCTCCTCGGCGAGCGGGATGAACTCGTCCGGCGGGACCAGTCCGTAGCGGCCCTGCGGCCAGCGGACCAGGGCCTCGAAGCCGACGACGTCGCCTGCGGTGACGTCCACCACCGGTTGGTAGCGCAGCGCGAACTCCCCTCTGCTGACCGCTTCGTTCAGCCGGGCCTGGAGTTCGTGACGCTCCGCCATGCGGACGCGCTGCTGGGGCCGGAAACGGCGCCACTGGCGCTTCCCGGCGGCCTTGGCCGCGTACAGGGCCAGATCGGCGAGCGCCAGCATCTCGTCCGCGTCGGTGCTGTCCCTGGCCGTGGCCACGCCCACGCTGGCCGAGACGCTCACCGACTCGCCGCAGAGCCGGAAGGGCTGATTGAGCGTCTGGACCACCTGAGCGGCCAGGAGTTCGGCGTCGAGGGGCTCCTTCACGTCCTCCATCAGCACCGCGAACTCGTCGCCGCCGAGCCGGGCGGCGGTGTCGCTGCGGCGCAGCATCCTCGACAGACGCTCACCGACGGCGCCCAGGAGCCGGTCGCCGACCGTGTGGCCCAGCGTGTCGTTGACGCTCTTGAAGTCGTCCAGGTCGATGAAGAGCAGACAGGTGACGGCGGGGTCCCGACGGGCGCGCAGCAGGGCACGTTCGGTCCGCTCCAGCAGCAGTGTCCGGTTGGGCAGACCGGTCAGGGGGTCGTGGAAGGCCCGTTGGGTGAGTTCGTGTTCCAGCCGGTGCTGTTCGGTGACGTCCCGGAGTGTGACGACCAGACCGCCCACGGTTCTGTCGTGCCGCAGATCGCGGCATCTCACCTCCACCTCGATGCGGTCCGTGCCCTCGATTCGGTCCCTGCCCTCGGTGTCGTCCGTGGCCGGGGTGACCCACCAGTTGTCGTGGACCTCCTCCTGCCCGTCGTCGCGCAGAGCCCTCAGCGTCCGGTCCACCCGGTTCCGGTTCCGCGGGTCCACCAACTCCCGCAGGGGCGTACCGATCAGCTCGGCGCGGCCGAACACGGCACGTGCCGACGGACTGGCGTAGCGGACGGTCGTGTCCCCGTTGACGATGAGGATCACGTCCGAGGCGTTGTGCACCAGGGTGCGGAAGTAGGCTTCGCTCTCCTTGTGGATGATCTCCCGCCGCAGCGCGAGGCGTTCCGTCGCCAGTCCCGCGTGCGAGGCGAGGATCCCCAGTGACTCGCGTACCTCGGTCAGCTGACGTTCGGTTCCCGCCGCCACCAGCAGGCCGGGAAGCCCGGCGCCGGGCAGGCGTGCGGACCGGACGAGGGGACAGAGCAGCGCCATGGGCAGCTCCCCGAGCCGACCGGCGAGCTCCGTGCCGAGTGCGGCGACGGGAACCATGACATCGCGGTTCCGGGCGAGGGCGGCAGGCCCGGCCCGAGGGGGTGCGGCGCCGGCCGTGACGTCAGGGTGCCCGGTGCAGGTGGGGCCGAGACGCGTGTACAGCGCCTGTGCGTCCCGGGCCGACAGGAGCAGGGTGGCGTGCCGGACCTTCGGCCCGAACAGCGTGCCGGCCGCGGTGTCGCAGGCGCGCGCGATTCCCTCCGGCCGGACCGCCGCCATCAGGGAGGCGGACGCCGTGCGCAGCTCCCGTTCCCGCACGACGACACGGTGATGGGCCACGGTCAGCAGGGCCAGCCGCAGCATCACCAACAGGAACAGCAGGGCGGAGAAGGCGGCGATCTCCGACGCGTCCCGTACGTTGCCCAGGAGTTCCTCGTGAATTAGGACGGCGGGCGCGATCAGCATGGCCCCGGTGAGCAGCAGCCGGCGCCGGGGCGGCAGCAGAGCCAGGGACCCGGGCCGGGACTTCGACGCGGTCAGCTCCGCCATGGAGGGGTGCAGTGCGGCCAGCCCGTAGGCGGTGCAGAAGACGATCCACCCCGAGTCCGACGGCGTGCCGGTCCGCGGCCCGCCGTAGCGCTGGAGGATCTCGTGGGCGATGTCGGAGAGGAGCAGGGCGAGGGTACCCAGGACGAGCAACCGCATGGCGCGGTTGCCGCCGTACAGGGGACGGGGGATGAGCAGCAGGGCCAGCAGCGCAAGCAACAGAATGCCGCCCAGCGGATACGCGATGCCGATCGCCCGCTGCTGCCAGGTCAGGCTCTCCGGCCGGGACGGCGGCGCCACCAGGTGGACCCACACCGGCAGCGCGAGCCCGACTGTGATGATCAGCGCGTCCAGCAGGCCGGGCAGATCGCGGTCCGCCCAGCCGTACCGGGCCAGTCCGAGGAGGCCGGTGGCGAGGAGCGGGTAGACCGCGAGGTAGCAGGCGTTCCACGGTGACGGCAAAGCACCGGAGGTGTGGGCGTATGTCTCCCGCACGGGGTGGAAGGTCTCGCCCGCGGTGAAGGCCAGCAGCCCGGCGGCGAGCACCCACCACGGCCAGCGGTGCGCGGGCCGGTGGACGTGGACGCCTGTGAGGACGGCGACGACGCCTCCGAGCCCGACGACGGCCCAGAGCGCGGTACGCAGCTCCGAGAACGTCATGTACAGGGAGATGAGCACGCCGACCAGCGCGGCACAGGCGGCCATCGGCCGATGGGACAGCAGCAAGGGCAAGCGCCTCCCCTGGGCGGATGACACCGGGGGCTGCCTCGGAGCGTCAACTCGTGCTCCTGTAAAGAGCATAGGCGCGGGGCGCAGTCGCTGCATCTCGTCGCGCG
The DNA here is from genome assembly GCF_048159505.1 of Streptomyces sp. T028. Lineage (NCBI taxonomy): Bacteria > Bacillati > Actinomycetota > Actinomycetes > Kitasatosporales > Streptomycetaceae > Streptomyces > Streptomyces sp. T028. The sequence goes on along the minus strand of NZ_JBLRVZ010000056.1, from coordinate 15,177 downwards.
GCCGCCCTGGGGGAGCCCTAGGGGGCGTACCACTCCTTGCGCTCCGGACGGCGCGCGGAGCCCGCGTAGCCATGCGGGTTGAGCCGCTGGAAGTGCCAGGCGTCCCGGCACATGTCGGCGAGAGCGCGCTTGGGGCGCCAGCCCCAGGCGCGCTCCACGGCGGTCGTGTCGGCGACGAGTTCGGCGACGTCGCCCGGGCGACGGGGCACGACCTCGTACGGAATGGGCCTGCCGCATGCCCGGGAGAACTCGGCGACCACATCGAGGACCGAACTTCCCTTGCCGGCGCCCAGGTTGTAGACGTGCATGCCCGGTCCGTCGGCGAGATGGTCGAGGGCGACACGATGTGCCTCGACCGTGTCCATGACGTGGAGGTAGTCACGGACCGCGGTGCCGTCGTGCGTGGGGTAGTCCTCGCCGAAGACGCGGAGGCGGTTGCGCCGGCCGACGGCCACCTGAGCCATGTACGGCATCAGGCCGGCGGGTGTGCCGAGGGGGTCCTCGCCGAGCAGTCCACTGGAGTGGGCGCCGGCCGAGTTGAAGGACCGCAGGCACAGCACGGTGTATTCCGGGCAGCGGCGGCAGACGTCGGTGAGGATCTGTTCGCAGATCCACTTGGCGGCGGCGTACGGACTGGTGGGCCGCGCGGGGGTGGTCTCCCGCAGCGGCCCGCCTCCGGAGTCGCCGTAGACGGAACAGGACGAGGAGTACACGAGCTGGTGCACCCCGTGCTCGTGCATGGTACGCAGCAGGGTGATGGTGCCGCCGACGACGGAGTCGTAGTACTGGATGGGCATCCGTGTCGACCTGCCCACGGCCCTGTGCGCGGCAAAGTGCACGACGGCGTCCACGGAGTGTCGGTCGAAGGCGGCCGAGAGGGAGCGCCGATCACGGATGTCCAGCTCGTAGACGGCGCCGACGAAGCGGCCGGCCAGCCGTTCCACGCGGGCGAGCACCTGGGGTGCGCTGTTGGAGTAGTCGTCGACCACGATCAACTCGTAGCCGTGGTCGAGCAGTTCCACGCAGGCATGACTGCCGATGAAACCGGCCCCGCCGGTGACGAGGACCGTGGACGGCGAGGGCCTCGAGGGAGCCGAGAGCGGTTCGCTGGGCGCCATGGCAGGAGCTCCTGATTACGAAGTATGTTTACGTCGTATACCCCCACTGTCCTCGCCCTGCGTCACGGAGTCAAGCGCTCACCGCGGCCGGCGCAGCTGCCGCAGCTCCTCGACCTTCAGCAGGCGGGCCAGGCCGATGTGGACCAGGCCCAGGGTGAGGGTGCCGGCGGTGAGGGCGGCCGCCGTGGGGAGCGTCCCGCCGCCCAGCGCGGCGGCGCAGGCGCGGTCGGCTGCCCAGCCCAGGGCCGCGCCCGCGCCCGCCGCGCACATCAGCCGGGTGTACGTCCGCCGCAGCGCGCCCTCGTCGAGCCGGCCGCCGACCCGTCGGCGTACCAGCCGCGTGGTGAGGGCGAGCCCGGCCAGGTAGGACACGGTGTAGGCGCCGGCCATTCCGGTCACCGCCCAGCGGACCGGCAGCAGCAGATGGCAGGCGGTGGCCAGGGCGATGTTCACCGCCGCGATCCACACCGCCAGGAAGAACGGCGTCCGGGTGTCGCCGAAGGCGTGGAAGCCGCGCAGTAGCAGATACTGCGCCGAGAACGGGATCAGACCGAGGCCGAACGCCTGGAGCATGTGCCCGAGCGGCTGGGCGGAGGCCGCGTCGGCCGCCCCGTGCGCGAACAGCAGCGTGGCGATCCGCGGACCGAGCGCGAGGAACAGGAAGGCGGCGGGCACGATGACGACCCCGCTCACCCGCAGCCCCCGGGACAGATCGGCGCGCAGGTCTCCGATCCGGCCCTCCGCCACCGCCCGGCTCATCCTCGGCAGCAGCGCGGTCACCAGCGACACCGTGACCACCGACTGCGGCAGCATCCAGATGGTCTGCGCGTACGTGTACGCCGTGTAGCCCGCGCCGGCGTCCGGCAGCGCCTGGTCGGCGGCGTTCGCGTAGTTGGAGACGACGGTCAGGGCGACGAGGTTCGTCAGCACGAACAGCAGCGTCCACTTGGCGGCGTGCACACCGGAACCGAGCCCCGACCCGCGCCAGTCGAAGCGCGGCCGGAACCGGAACCCGGCCGCCCGCGCGAACGGCACCAGCGCCAGGGCCTGTACGGCGATCCCGGCCGTCGTCCCGACGCCGAGGAGGCGCACCTGCGTGTCCGTGATGTCCTGCACCCGCCCGGGCACGGTCATCAGCCCGAGGTAGGCGCCGAACACCCCCAGCAGCACGACGTTGTTGAGGACCGGCGTCCACATCATCGCGCCGAATCTCTCGCGGGCGTTGAGGACTTGGCCGTACATGTTGAACAGCCCGTAGAAGAAGATCTGCGGGAGCAGGAACCGGGCGAAGACCACGGTGAGCTCGTACGCCTCGTGGTGGTCCGGGGTGTCGCGCAGGTACACGCTGACGATCTGCGGCGCCGCCCACACCGCCAGCGCGGTCCCGACGGCCAGCACCGACACCACCAGCGTCACCAGCCGCTGTTCGTACGCCCGCCCGCCGTCCGCGTGCGCGGACCGGGCCCGCACCAGCTGCGGCACCAGCACCGAGTTCAGCGCGCCGCCGATCAGCAGCGTGTACAGGCTGGTGGGCACGGTGTTCGCGGTGTTGTACGTGGTCGCCAGCAGGCCGGTGCCGAGCGCGGCCGCCTGCAGCACCTGCCGTATCAGCCCGGTCGCGCGGGACACCACCGTGCCCAGCGCCATCAGCACGGACGACCGAGCCGCCCCGCCGGAACGTTTCCCCACGCGCTCTTGAGTCGTCGCCCCCATCGGGGCAACCTACGACATCAAGATCCGCCGGTGCCAACTGCCCGGCGCTCACGCGCACTTCGCACCCGCGCGTCCCTCGGCGGCCGGATGAACCGCAGCTCCAGCGTGACCGGCGGCGCGGCGACGCCGGGGTGCTTGCGGGCGTCGCCGCAACAGCAGCCCCTGCACACCACGAGTGTTCAGGGGCTGCGCTGACCGGGGAGCGGAGCCGCCATGCTCAGGACGCCGACAGTCCGACGTGGGCCAGGGCCTGTCGGAGCAGGAAGCCGTGTCCGCCCGGCATCTCGCTCTGGACCGCGGGGGAGGCCGCCTCCTGCGGGTCGAACCAGACCAGGTCCAGGGCGTCCTGGCGGGGCTGGCAGTCACCGGTCACCGGCACGATGTAGGCCAGCGACACCGCGTGCTGACGGGGGTCGTGGTACGGGGTGAGGCCCTGCGTCGGGAAGTACTCCGCGACCGTGAACGGCTGCAGTGAGGCCGGCAGCCGGGGCAGGGCCACCGGTCCGAGGTCCTTCTCCAGGTGCCGCAACAGGGCGTCGCGGACCCGCTCGTGGTGCAGGACCCGGCCGGAGACCAGGGTCCGGCTGACGTTTCCGTCGGGTCCGATGCGCAGCAGCAGTCCGATGCTGACGACTTCGCCGCTGTCGTCGACGCGCACGGGCACGGCCTCGACGTACAGGATCGGCATGCGGGCGCGGGCCATCTCGAGCTCGTCTGCGCTCAGCCAGCCGGGCGTGGTCTCGGTCAAGTCTGACATTGCTTGATCATACTTTCAGTGTCCGTCGGGAAGCCGGTAGACCCGGCGGGCGTTGTCCGCTCCGGCCCAGCGTGCCAGGCGCAGCGCGTCGGGCAGGCTCAGTTCGTCGGCGTCCACCCGGTCCTGGAGGAGGTCTCCCAGGCCCCGGCGGAACGCCAGCGCTCCGAGGGCATAGAACTCCGACACACCGTAGGCGTCCGAGCTGTACAGCAGTTTGCGGAACGGTGTGATCTCCAACGCTTCCTCCAGCACCGTCCGTGCCCGCACCGGGCCGACGTGGTGCAGGGTCAGCCCCACGTCGAGATACACCTGCTCGAACACGGCCGCCAGGTACGCGGCCTGCCGCTGGTAGGGCCAGCAGTGCAGGAGCAGCACGGGGATCGTGCCCGCGATCAGGTGCAACCAGTCCGTGAGATGTGCGGGATCCGCCCGGTGCAGCCGGAGGTCGTTGTCGCCGAAGCCGGTGTGCAGCTGCAGGGGGAGGCCCAGGTCGACGGCCGTCCACAGCAGGTGCCGTGTCAGGACCGGTTCGTCGAGCCGTCCGCCGCGCGCCAGCCACCGCCGGGCCGCCCGGGTGACGTCCGCGTCGGAGGGGCGGGCCGGGTCCAGGTCGAAGCCGGTGCGGTAGGCGGCCACCGACTTCACCCCGGCCACCCCCGGCCGGCGCACCGCGTCCAGCGCCGCCGCCCGGAACGCGTCGGCGTACCCGCCCGCGTCGACGCCCCGCGCGGCCACGGACTCCGCCACCGACTCCAGCCGTACGACCTCCAGTGCGTGGCCGCCGCCCGCCCGGGCCAGCTCGGCGGGCGAGGTGAGGGGATGCGGGGCGAAACCCGTGTCGACGCAGAACACGCCCGTGCGGGCCGCCGTCAGGAAGCGGCGGTTGACCTCCTGCGGGCCGAGTTCGGCGCGCCGGGCCAGATAGGCGTCGGCGGGGGCGTGCGTGTCGAGGCCGAGCAGGGGTGCGCAGTGGCGGCGTACGGCCACCCCGGCGGGGGTGTCGAAGGTGGAGACGCCGGGCCAGGTCCCGCCCTCGGTGAGCAGGGACTCGAAGCCCGGCCGGTCCAGGGGGCCGGTGGTCACGCCGTGGCAGTGGTGGTCCACCAGGTCCAGCGCGGCGAGCTCCTCGTGGACCGGTCCGGCGCCCATGTCAGTACGCCCACCGGTAGGCGGCGGCGATCTGTGCGTCGTCCAGCCCGTAGGTCGCGTCGATCTCGCCCTGCCGTACGGCGGTCACGGCGTCGGCGAGGACCGGCCCCAGCGCCGCCCGCAGCACGGCGTCCTCGCGGAACTCCGCGACGGCCTGCGCGAGCGAGGTGGGCAGCCGCCGTACTCCCTTCGCCGTGGCCTCGTCGGCGGCGAGGCGGGCCGGGTCGCCGGTGATCTCCTCCGGGAGCGTGGCCCGCGCGGCCAGCCCGTCCAGACCGGCGGCGATCAGACAGCCCAGCAGGAGGTAGGGATTGGCGGCCAGGTCGACCGGTTTGACCTCCAGGTTCGCCTGTTCCGCGCGCCGGCCCGCCGTGCCCCGCACCAGCCGCAGGGCCGACTCACGCGTCTCCAGGCCCCAGGCGGTGAACACCCCCGCCCACTGGGAGGGTCTGAGCCGCAGATAGCTGGCCGGGCTGGGCGCGGTCACCGCCGTCAGGGCGGGCAGCCGGGACAGGACGCCGGCGGCGAAGGACTCCGCGTCGGCCGTCAGGCCGTGCCGCCCGTCCCCGCCGGAGTGCAGGTTCGTTCCGTCGCGCCAGGCGGACAGATGGACGTGCCCGCCGTTGCCCACGCCCTCCGCGGCGACGGCGGGGGAGAAGGAGACCCGCAGACCGTGGCGGCGGGCCACCGCGCGGATCGTCTGCCGGACGAGGACGCTGCGGTCGGCCGCCGCCACCGGGTCCAGCGCCCCCACCGAGATCTCGAACTGGCCGGGCGCGTACTCCGGATGGATCTGGTCGACGGTCACGCCCTGCGCCTCGCAGGCCGCCAGCAGATCGGCGGTGTACGCGCTCAGCTCGACCATCCGGGTCGCCGAGTACGCCGGTCCCGTGGTCGCCGGGACGAACTCCCCGGCGGGCGCGGAGTCCAGTCCGACCGACCACTCGATCTCGATGCCGGCCCGGAAGGCGAGGCCGTGGCCCTGGGCGGCGTCGGCGACGATCCGGCGCAGGAAGGTGCGGGAGCACCCCGGATGCCGGTCGCCGTCCTGGGTGAGGCGGTCGACGGGCGCCCACGCCCACCCCGGCTGCCCGGCCAGCACCACCAGCCGGTCCAGGTCCGGGTACAGCCGCAGATCGCCGTCCGGGGAGCCCAGCACGTCCGTGGTGACGATCTGGTCGTTCGCCAGGAACGTGTCGAACACCGGGGACATCCCGACGCCCCAGGCCACCGCCGAGGCCAGCCCGGCCGCCGGGACCGTCTTCACCCGGCCGACGCCCGCGGTGTCGACGTACGACAGGACGATCCCGTGCACGCCCGCGCCGGACAGCTCCCCGCTCAGCGCGGACGCCCGCTCGACGTCTCCGGGGCGCCCGCCGGGGACGGGGTCGGCAAGGGTGGTCATACGTCCTCCACGGGCTCGTCCATCAGGGACGGTCAGGGACGTCAGGGTTTCACGGCCACCGCGCCGTACTGCGGCACCACCGCCGCCGAGTCGCCGTCGGCACGCCAGCGCGAGCAGGACACCAGGCCCGGCTCCAGCAGCTCCAGGCCGTCGAAGAACGCGGTGATCTCCGCGCCGGAGCGGGCGGTGATCGGCGGGGTGGCGTTCTCGTTCCAGAACCTCATCGCCGGGATCTGGCCCTCGCCGCCCACCTCCGGGTCGTGCGTGGGGTGCGTGAGGACCAGACAACTCCCGGACGGCACCCGGGCCATGACCTCGCGGACGATGTCCCTGGCCGCCTCGTAGTCCAGCACGAAGTTCAGGATGCCCAGCATCATCACCGCGACGGGGCGGTCGAAGTCGAGGGTGCCGGAGGCCCGTTCGAGGATCGCGGCCGGGTCGTGGACGTCGGCGTCGATGTAGTCGGTGGCGCCCTCGGAGGTGCCCGTCAGCAGGGTGCGGGCGTGCGCCAGCACGATCGGGTCGTTGTCGACGTACACGATCTTCGAGTCCGGCGCGATCCGCTGCGCTATCTCGTGCGTGTTGTCTGCGGTCGGCAGCCCGGTGCCGATGTCGAGGAACTGCCGCATCCCGCGCTCCTCGGCGAGGAACCGCACCGCCCGGCCCAGGAACCAGCGGTCCGCGCGGGCGATGTCCCGGATCAGCGGGAACATGCCGGCGACGTGCTCGCCGACCCGCTGGTCGACCTCGTAGTTGTCCTTGCCGCCGATCCAGTAGTTCCACACCCGCGCGTTGTGCGCCACGCTGGTGTCCAGCCGTGCACCGCCCACGTCACCACTCCTTCGTACGACCGACCGTCCGGCTGTCCATTGTGCCGCCCATGATCATCGCTGTCCCGGGATTCGCGGGGTCCCCCGGTAGGGTGAAAAATCCGGTCACCCCCGTGGCAGCACGCGCGGAAGCAGCAGCACAGGAAGCAGGACATGCCCTACACGCACGCCCCCCAGCCGACCGTGCCCGAGCCCCCGGCCGGTCCCGTCGACATCCGGCTCGTCGTCACCGACATGGACGGCACCCTGCTCGACGACGACAAGCGGATCCCCGAGGGGCTGTGGGACACGCTGGCCCGGCTGCGTGAGCGCGGGGTGCTGTTCAGCCCGGCGAGCGGACGCCAGTACGCCACGCTGGCGGCGGAGTTCGCCGAGGTCGCCGAAGGGATGGTGTTCATAGCCGAGAACGGCACCTATGTGGTGCGCGACGGGCGGGAACTGAGCTCCGACCCGCTGGAACCCGGCGTCGCCGCGAAGATCGTCGACGCGGTACGGGGACTCGCGGCCGGCGGGGTCGACCTCGGCGCCGTCGTCTGCGGGAAGCGGTCCGCGTACGTCGAGCGGGCCGACGACGCCTTCCTGGCCGAGGTGCGCCGGTACTACGTGCGCTGCGAGCTCGTCGAGGACCTCACCGCCGTCGACGACGACGTCATCAAGGTCGCCCTCTACGACTTCGGCCCCGTCGAGGAGAGAACCGCCCCGGCGCTCGCGCCCTTCGCGGACACCCACCGGGTCGTCGTCTCCGGCGAGCACTGGGTCGACGTCATGAACCGCACCGCCAACAAGGGCGCCGCCCTGCGCCGGCTCCAGCGCGAGCTGGGCATCACTTCCGCCCAGACCATGGTGTTCGGCGACTACCTCAACGACCTGGAGATGCTGGACGCCGCCGACTGGTCGTTCGCCATGGCCAACGCCCATCCGCAGGTCGTCGGCCGCGCCCGCCATCTCGCGCCCTCCAACAACGACAACGGGGTCCTGCGCACGATCGCCCGCGTCCTGGACCTCTGAGGGGCCCGAGCGCTCCGCTGGTGGTGGCGCGATGTGCCGTCGTTCATGTGCGGCTTTGTCGTGGCTGGTCGCGCAGTTCCCCGCGCCCCTTCCGGGGCGCTGCTGGGCTCAGGAGCGCGGCCCGGCGTGGCCGTGCTGCCAGGCCCAGGCCGCGATCTCGACGCGGTTCCGGGCGCCCAGTTTCAGCTGGACGCTGGAGAGATGCGTCTTCACGGTCGACAGGGAGACGTACAGCTCGGCGGCGATCTCCGCGTTCGTCCTGCCCAGGGCGACCAGGCGTACGACATCCAGCTCACGGTCGGTGAGCGGCTCGGTGGCACCGGCAGCGGCGGTGGCGGCGGCCGAGCGCGGGGCGGCGGCGGGGGCCTGCGGAGCGGTGAGGTGCTGGAGCAGCCGGACCGTGACCGACGGGGAGACCAGGGAGTCGCCCGCGGCGGCGGCCCGGACCGCCTCGGCGAGGAGCGTCGGCCCGGAGTCCTTCAGCAGGAAACCGCAGGCGCCGCCGCGCAGCGCCCCGTACACGTACTCGTCCAGGTCGAAGGTGGTGACCACGACCACCCGCAGCGGGTCCGCCACCTCGGGCCCGGCGAGCAGCCGGGTGGCCTCGAGACCGTCCAGCTTCGGCATCCGGATGTCCAGCAGACACACGTCCGGCCGCAGCCGGCGGGCCAGCGCCACCGCCTCCTCCCCGTCTGCGGCCTCCGCGACCACCGTCATGTCCGGCTGCGCGTCCAGGAAGAAACGGAAGCCGGTGCGGACCATGTCCTGGTCGTCGGCGATCAGGACCCGGATGGGAGGGGCGCCGGTCTGGTTCGGGGTGGTCATGGGGCGCATCATGCCTCAGGTGGGCGGGTGGGAAGAGCGGGCCTCAGTCCGCCGCTTGGGCCGGGTCCGCCGTCACCCGGCGCAGGAGCGGGCGGCTGGTGGTGATCGCGGCGAACATGGCTAGCGCGCCGAGGACGACACAGACCGCCAGCCGCAGGGCGCCGGAGGTGTTGACGGTGGCGCCGGCCATCTCGTTGAGCCGGTAGGAGCCGTACACGCCCATGGCGGTGGTGCCGCCGGCCAGGATCACCAGGGGCAGCACGGTCTCCCGGGTGCGGGCCCGGTCCAGCACCTTCAGCGGGGTGCCCGCAAGCCGGAGCAGGCCGTAGACCCGGCGCCGGTCGAGGACGTTCGCGGCGGCGGTCAGGCCCGCGGAGGCGGTCGCGACGAGGAAGCTCAGGGCCAGGGTGCCGGTGCTGACGTCGGCGAGGCGATCCGTGGCCACACGGTCGCTCGCGCCGGCGTAGTCCCGGGTGTAGGGGGCGCGGGCCGTGCCGAGGCCGGTGAGGGCGGTGACGGCCGTGTCGAGCTGCCGGTCGCCGCCAAAGACGTGGACGATCAGGCCCTCCGTGCCGGCCAGCAGCGTGTCGTAGTCGTCCTCGCGGCCGACCGTGACCTTCGCGTCGACACCGGCGTCCTTCAGCAGGGTGCGCGCCTCGGCCGCCGCCGACCGGCCGTCGGGGGTGATCACCGCGATCCGGTCCCGGTGGGCGGAGCCGTCGGTGCCCAGCAGGCTGACAGAGAAGAACCCGGCCGCGAACCCGGCCAGCACCAGCCCGCTGACGGTGCGCCAGGCACCGCGCGGGTCGTCGCTGAGCCTGCGGCCCGCCAGCAGGGTCGCGGGGCGGCGGGCGAAGCGGCTCACGAGCCGGCCCAGCCGGTCCACCACCCACGGCCCGAACAGCCAGAACGCGCCGTAGAAGAGCAGCAGCAGGGCGAGCGCCTGACGGGGCTTGATCCCGCCGTCACCGCCGGAGGACGTGAGGATGTAGAGCAGGACCGCCACGAACACGGCGAGCCGGATCAGCCGGGTGCGGCGCGGGTTCGCCTGCTGGGCGACGCCCAGGGGAGCGGTCGCCACCTGCCGCAGCATGGACACCGCGCTCACCGTGATCAGAGCGGTGACCGCCGCCACCGCCGCCGCGACCCAGCCGGCCCCCACCCACAGGTCGCCCGTGTACCAGGAGCCGACGCCGAACGGGATCCCGGCCAGGCCGGGCAGCAGCGCCGCGTAGACCAGCGCGCCGGTCAGGGCACCGGCCGCGCCGACCGCGACCGCCTCGGCGGCCGTCATCGCGACGATCTGGCGCGGGGTCGCCCCCGCCAGCCGCAGCGCCGCGAGCCGCTGCTCGCGCCGGGCCGCGCCGAGCCGTCCGGCCGCCGCCGACAGCACGACCACGGGCAGCGCCAGCAGTACGACACCCAGCAGCGCCATCCCCTGGTCGTTGGCGGTGAACATGCTCGCCTTCGTCCCCGCGAACCCGGCGACCCGCGCGCGGGCCGTCTGCCCTTCGTCGAACCAGGTCTGGTCGCCCGAGGCGGCCGAGGAGACCGCCGGGTCGTCCGGGGCCCGGCCCACCACGGCGACCAGTTCGTCCGGCGAGGCGAGACCGGCGGCGCCGACCGTGCCGTACGACGTGGTCCTCGGGAACCGGTCGGCCAGTCGGCCGGCGGGCAGCTTCCGCAGCAGCTCGGCCAGGGCGGGGGAGACGTACACCTCGCCCTGCCGGGGGAAGCGGGCGAGACCGGGCGGCGCCCCCGTGGTGGGCCGGCCGGGGAGCTGCGCCAAGGACACCACGGTCAGGGGTTCGTGCCGTACGTACGTCGTGGTGACGGCCTGGACGGCGGTGGCCTGGCGGGCGGGCTCGGGGGTGCGCCACGTGGTGCGGTCGGCGCGGGTGCCGGAGCCGAGGCAGGCGGCCAGCACCACCAGCATCACGAACGTGCCGGTCGCGGCGACCGCCGCCGCGAGCAGCAGACTCTGCAGTCCGCGGCGGCCCAAGGAGCGGGCCAGATGCCAGGTCAGGGGCAGGACGGGGGAGCGCATACGGTTCTCCTGGGGCGTCGCGGTCAGGCGACCGTGTACTGGGTGTGGCCGCTGATCCGGCCGTCGCGGACCTGGAGGACCCGGTCGCAGTGGGCGGCGACGTCCGCGTCGTGCGTGACCATCACCAGGGCGGCGCCCTGCTCACGGGTCACGGAGGTGAGCAGCCGGACCACCTCCTCGCTGGTGCGCTGGTCCAGGGCACCGGTCGGCTCGTCCGCGAACACCACGTCCGGCTCGACGGCCAGCGCGCGGGCGATGGCGACCCGCTGCGCCTGACCGCCCGACAGCTGTCCCGGGCGGCGTTTCTCCAGACCGTCGAGGCCCAGCGGCGCGAACCAGCGGCGGGCGCGCTCGACGGCCTTCCCGCGCGGGACGCCCTCCAGCATCAGCGGCAGGGCCACGTTCTCCTCCGCCGGCAGCTCGGGCAGCAACTGGCCGAACTGGAAGACGAAACCGAAGCGGGAGCGGCGCAGGGCGCTCAGCCGGTTCTCCCCGAGACGGTCGATGCGCTCGCCGCGCAGCAGCACCTGACCGCCGTCCGGGCGGACGATCCCGGCGAGGGTGTGCAGAAGCGTGGACTTGCCGGACCCCGAAGGGCCCATGATGGCGAGGGAGTCGCGCTCGCCGACCTCGACGTCCACCCCGGCCAGGGCGGTGGTGGAGCCGTACGTCTTCACGAGACCGTGGGCGGCCAGGACCGGGCTCATCGCTCGAACTTCCAGGTGACGGAGTGGGCGGACGCCTTCACCACGGTGACCGGGATGTCGATCGTCCTTCCGCCGCTCTCCTCGCCCACGCAGGTGAGGGTGGCGCCGGCGACCGCCTTCAGACCACCCGGGCAGCTCACGGAGACGTCCGTGCCGATCCACGGCAGCGGGTGGTACTTGCTCTCGGTGCGGCCGGCGACGATGCTGGCGGCCAGCGCCTTGTGGCCGTCGACGAGGACGGTGTTGTACTGGTCGAGCCCGGTGGTCGACTCGGTGCCGGAGAGCAGGTAGGTGCCCAGGCCGCCGACGGCCACCACGGCCGTGGCGCCTCCGATCGCGCCCACGACGAACTTCTTGGACAGCATCGCGTACTCCTCGAAGGGGAAGCGGAGGGGAAGTGGCTCCAGCCTCTCCTTCCGGGACGGCCCCGCGCCTCGGCCGAACGGCCAGCGTCCTAGGGCCGGTTCCTCGACCGTTCGGCCGATCACGCCGTACTCTCCGCCTATGACTGATCCGGCCGTCGTCGCCCGTCTCACCAGGGACATCACCTCGGGTCTGAAGCAGGGGGACCTGGAGGACTTCTACCGGGACCTGCACCGCCACCCCGAACTCGCCTTCCAGGAGCACCGCACGGCCGCGCGGCTCGCCGGGCGGCTGCGGGCCGCCGGGTTCGAGGTGACCGAGGGCGTCGCCCGTACCGGGGTGGTCGGGGTGCTCACGGGCGGCGAGGGGCCGGTGGTGTGGCTGCGCGGCGACATGGACGCGCTGCCGGTGCCGGAGGCGACCGGGCTGCCGTACGCCTCGACCGTCGACGGGGTGATGCACGCCTGCGGCCACGACCTCCATGTCACCTGGCTGGCCGCGGCCGCCGAGGCCCTCTCCGCCGCCCGGGACACCTGGTCCGGCACGCTCGTCGTGGTCGGGCAGCCCGCCGAGGAGGCCGAGGGCGGGGCGGCCGCGATGGTCGCCGACGGTGTCCACGAGCGCTTCCCGCGCCCCGACGTGCTGTTCGGGCAGCATGCCGCGCCCGGGCTCGCCGGGTTCTATCCGCACACTCCCGGACTGACCCTGTCGGCCTCGGACGACGTCGAGGTCGTCGTGCACGGGGTCGGCGGGCACGGTTCACGGCCCGAGTCGACCGTCGACCCGGTCGTCACGGCCGCGTACGTCGTCACCCGGCTGCAGACGGTCGTCTCCCGCGAGGTCGCGGCGGGTGAGCCGGCGGTGCTGACGGTGGGCTCCTTCCACGCCGGGACGAAACCCAACATCATCCCGGCCGAGGCACGGCTCTCGCTGAACGTGCGCACCCGCGACGACCGGGTGCGCGAGCGCGTCCTCACCGCGATCCGCCGGATCGTCGAGGGCGAGTGCGCCGCCGCGGGCTGCCCGGTGCCGCCCGAGGTCACGGTCCTTCCCGGCTACCCGAACACCGTCAACGACCCTGGCCTGGACGGCGAGATCGCCTCCGTCCACCGCCAACTCTTCGGTGAGCACACCGTGTTCGACTTCGGCGGGACGATGGGCAGCGAGGACTTCTCGCTGCTCGCTCCCCAGGGCGTGCCGTACGACTACTGGTACGTGACCTCGACCCCGGCCGCCGTGTGGGAGGCGGCGCCGGGCGAGGAGTTGATGGAGAAGTTCGCCAACGTGCCAGGAAACCACAGCCCGTTGTTCGCCCCGGACCTGTCCGTGCTGGTGCCGGGGGTGCGGACCCTGGTGTCGGCGGCGCTGACCCGGCTGGCGCCGGCCGGGGGCTGAACGCGGGCCTCAGCGGGCGGGCAGGGGTGCCTCGCCGTGGTCGAGCACCCCGTCCAGGAAGGCGGTCAGGTCGGCGAAGACCTCCGTCCGGTTCGTCTCGTTGAACACCTCGTGCCGGGCCCCGGCGTAGATCCGCTCGGTGAGCCCGCCCCCGCCGAGCCGCTCGACGCCGGTGCGGCTGCCGGACAGCGGGACCAGCCGGTCGTCGGCGCCGTGCAGCCACAGCAGCGGGAGCGGGCCGACATGGCCGTCCTCGGCGACGGTCCGCAGGGTCCGTACGAAGGCCTCGAGCGTCGGCCGCTTCATCGGCCCGTGCCAGACCAGGGGGTCCGCCGCGTACGCCGTCCCGACCGCCGGGTCACGGGAGAGCGCGGCGGGGCTGACGGCGATGTCGGGGATCTCCGTGTGCGCCAGCAGCCGCCCGGGGATATGACACAGGCTCTGAGCCCGTCGCCGTACCGCTGGGTGTAACGGGCGGCGATCAGGCCGCCCATGGAGTGCCCGATCACGACCAGCGGCGGCTCCGGGTGCGCGGCCCGGGCGAGTTCCGCGACGGCCCGTACATCGCTGACCACGTCCTCGAAGTCCTCGATCCGCACCCGCTCCCCGTCCGACCTTCCGTGCCCCATGTGGTCGGGCGCGAACACGGCCGCGCCGTGCGCGGTCAGGACACCGGCCAGTTCCTCGTAGCGGCCGGCGTGCTCGCCGTAACCGTGCACGACGAGAGCGAGGTAGCGGGCCGTCGGGTTCGGCCACTCGTGCGCCGTGATCGCGCCCCGTGTGCCGGCGAGGACGTGCTCGGTCATGGCTCCTCCAGCTGGGTCGGGTGAAGGTCTCCGGGGTCTCCGGGTCTCCGGGGCCTCGGGCGATCCTCTCAGGCGGGGGCGCGGACGGACCTGGTCAGCAGGCGAGACGCTCTTACGCCGTCGAATGCGTGCGCATAGCATCGGCCTCCGCATGAACACGATGAATCTGTGGCACATCACCGGCTGGGAGTTCGCCGCCCTCGCCTTCGCGGCCGCGCTGGTCGGCTTCTCCAAGACGGCGGTCAGCGGCGCCAACACGGTCAGCCTGGCGATCTTCGCGGCGGTCCTGCCGGCCCGCGCCTCGACGGGCGTGCTGCTGCCGTTGCTGATCGCCGGGGACGTCCTGGCCGTCCTCACCTACCGGCGGCACGCCCACTGGCCCACGCTGTGGCGGCTGTTCCCGGCGGTCGCGGCCGGACTGGTCCTCGGCACGGTCTTCCTGATGTGGGCCGACGACGGCGCGGTGGGCACCTCGATCGGCGCGATCCTGCTGCTCATGGCGGCCGTCACCATGTGGCGCCGCCGTACGGGCGAGGCGGCCGACGAACCCGACGCCGTGGTCACCCGCGCGGGCCGAGCCAAGGCCCGCTCCTACGGCGTCCTCGGCGGCTTCACCACGATGGTCGCCAACGCGGGCGGCCCGGTGATGTCGATGTACCTGCTCTCGGCGGGCTTCCGCAAGCTCGGATTCCTCGGCACCTCCGCGTTCTTCTACCTCATCGTCAACCTGGCGAAGGTGCCGTTCAGTGCCGGTCTCGGCCTGATCGACGGCCCCTCGCTCCTCCTGGACGCCGCGCTCGCCGTGTTCGTCGTCCCCGGCGCGCTGCTCGGCAGGTGGGCGGTGCACCGCATCAACCAGCGGCTGTTCGAACAACTCGTCATCGCGGCGACGGTCGTGGGAGCCCTGCAGCTGCTACTGCGCTAGGGCCTGTCCGGCGGATCATGCCGCAGACGCGGGGTCTGGCACGCCCTCCCCCAGAGGGGGTACCCCCAGCGGCGTTGTCGTCGGTTGCCGACTCCCCCACTCTCGACTGCGCTCGAGCGGGGGGACCCC